>CAYOYC010000039.1:0-3456 GCA_964408125.1 Candidatus Woesearchaeota archaeon | reverse complement strand
TCATCTAAATAGAATACCGGACGCTTCGTTCATCGGTAGGACTACTCGTTTACACCGAGTTGAGAAAGGTTCGACTCCTTTAGCGTCCATAGTCCGGAGGTTCGATCCCCCCTGGGCCCATTTTTTATTCAGAAAGATTTATAACAAATGTATTCCGTATACTATTATGTCTGAAAAAAAGAAGGTAGGATTAGCACTAGGTGGTGGTGGGGCAAGGGGGTTTGCACACGTAGGGGTATTAAAAACTTTAGAAAAATATAAAATTCCAATAGATTATATCTCAGGAACAAGTATTGGTGCTCTAATAGGTGCATTATATTCTGCAGAACCGAATGCAAAAAAATTAGAAAAAGAAATACTGCAAACGGATTGGGAACAATTTTTTGACTATACTTTTCCGCAAAAAGGATTAATCAAGGGCGAAAAAATAGAATCATTTTTAAAGAAAAGACTAGGAGATTTAAAATTTGACCAACTAAAAATACCTCTTTTTATAACAGCTTTTGATATTGAAAACAAACAGGAAATTATTTTTAACAAGGGAGATGTGGCAAAAGCAGTGAGGGCAAGTATTTCAATACCCGGAATATTTATTCCAGTTGAAAACAACGGAAGGATACTAGTAGATGGAGGATTAACTGATTTAATTCCAACAGAGATATTAAAAAAAGAAGGCGCAGATATAATTATAGCTATAAATGTTGATTCGGCAAAAGAAAGAAAGAACCCAATTAAAGAAGAGGCTGTGTGTGTCAAGGGTAAAAAACAAATCCCGGGAGTTATTTATACCATTAGTAAGTCTCTTCAGGTGATGGGTGCGGAGGCATCTATGGCAGAGTTAAATTCAGATAAAGCAGATTTTGTTGTAAACCTAAAGCTGGGGGATGTGGGCACACTAGACTTCAAAAAGATAAAAGAAACAATAAAAAAAGGCGAAACAGCATCAAGAGAATCAATAGAAAAATTAAAGAAAATGACAGAAAACAATCCATTTAAAGATTTTATTGAGCAAATCGCAAATATTTCAATATTAAAAGAAGTAAGTAAAAATATCAACAAAGTAACTTCGGAAAAGTGTGAAAAATGATTTTTCCGCAACTACTATAAGCATCTGCAATTTAACAATAATATGAAAAAGGTAAGCAAATTTATATTCTGGACACCAAGATTAATATCAATTATTTTTATATCGTTTTTAACCTTATTCTCTCTGGATGTTTTCGATAGTTGTAATAGTGTATTAAGCTGTTTTACTGGGTTACTTATGCATAATATTCCCGTATTCATTTTAATCATTATTTTACTAATAGCCTGGAAACATGAAATAGTCGGGGCGATTGCCTTTATTCTAGCCGGTTTAGCCTATATTGTTTTACTAATAACTAGTCAGAATTTTCAATGGTTTATGTTGGCATGGTCAATAACGATAGCCGGCCCAGCATTCCTAGTTGGGATTTTATTTTATGTGGGGCGGAAGAGGAAGTCAACACATTTAAAAAGCAAAAAGTTATAATATAAATATGGCAGATAAGACTTCTGAAAAGAGACAGAACGAAAATAAAGATAATTCTGTTGAGCAAAATATTTCTAATTCGTATATACCAAAATCTAAACTAACAGATTTGCAAATGACTAATCCAGGTTTAGATAAAGAAGCTCAAAAAGAAATGGAAAAAACGAAAGCAAATTTAGAAAAATTCAAAAAAGAAATAGTAAAAGAATTCAAATATATAGAGGAAATAGGAATAATGCCTATCCAAGCTTCTCTTAAAATAGAAGAAGAGTTTGAAGTTCCGATAGAAGAATGCAAAAAGAAATTAATGCACATTTTAGTAATAATTCCAGAAGAAAATTTTAAAGAAATACAAAAAGTCAGACTTGAGTGTATTAAAAAAGCTAAAGACATAGACGAAAAATGGTGGGTTCACGTTTTAACTCCAGTTGATATTTGGAATTTAGGTTTAGATTCAAAGTTTGATGTCTTAGAAGCTTTATCGATGTCCTATCCTGTTTTAGATAAGGGATTATTAGGCGCATTAAGAATTGCATCTATACATAAATCAATGACATTAAAAAAGTTTGAAAAATATATTACCAGCTATATTATTGCAGGATCATTAGTAAGAGGAGAGGCAAAACCAACATCAGACATAGATATTTTTATTGTTATAGATGATACTGACGTCAAAAGAATGCCAAGATTTGAGTTAAAAGAAAAACTACGTTCTGTTATATTCCAATTTATCACAGAAGCAACTGCAATAGCAGGTGCAAAAAATCCTTTAAACGTCCAGGTTTATCTATTAACAGAATTCTGGGAGGCAGTAAAAGATGCCCACCCTGTAATGTTTACTTTTATTAGAGATGGAATTCCATTATATGACAGGGGAACTTTCTTACCTTGGAAATCTCTATTAAGAATGGGTAAAATAAAACCCTCACCTGAAGCGGTAGATATTTTTATGTCATCAGGGGACAAACTTGAAGAAACCATTAACAGGAGAATATTAGATGTTGCTGTAATGGATATTTATTGGGGAGTTTTAACACCGTCCCAGGGAATTTTAATGATGTTTGGTTTAGCACCGCCTACACCTAAAGAGACTTTTAGATTATTAAGAGAAGTTTTTGTAGAAAAAGAAAAATTACTCGAAGAGAAGTATGTTAAAATATTGGAAGAAATTGTAATGTATTACAAAGAATATGAAGGTGGGAAACATACAAAAATGTCTGGAATAGAATTAGACAAAATGGCGAAGAACGCTTTAGATTATACAAAAAGATTAAAGCAATTGAGAGAGCAAATAGAGAAGAGAGTACAGGATAAATCTATCCAACAAACGCACAAGGATGTTTTTGGAATGCTAGAATCTCTAACAAATAAAAAAGGAAATGCTGCAGTAAAAGAATTTGAAACACAATTTATAAAACAAGGAAAATTCCCTCAAAGATTATTAGAAAATTTGAAATTTATTACAAAGACAAGAGAAGATTTCGAGAAGATCGACAAGGATAAAAAGAAAAAGATTACAATAAAAGAAATTGTCGCAATTGAAGACGCAAGAAAAATGGCGTCTGAAATTATAAACACTCTAGTAGAATATGTTCAAAGAAAAGAATTCGTAGTTTTAGATAGAAAAAGATTCCTACTTAAGGCAAAAGATAAAGTTGCAGAAATTTTATTTTTAGATAATATTTTCGTCATTGATAGTACAAAAATCCTAGAAATGAAAAACGGGAAACTCGTAGATTCTAACGTAGACGGATTAAATAAAGCAATGTCAGAATCAAAAAATAAGCCAATGAAACTTAACGCAAATCAAATGGAAATTCTTACGAAACATTTCGGAGAGTTCGAATTAAGCTATTAAGATTAAACCCGTTTTTCATTCGTTATCATCACAGTATCTCCGAATAGGTTTTAGCACTATAAAATTACACCGAAAAGCTTAAATA
>CAYOYC010000038.1:0-4206 GCA_964408125.1 Candidatus Woesearchaeota archaeon | reverse complement strand
CTTTTCCAACAACAATATTTTTACAATTTTTACAAATCTCCGTAGCTTTCACCAGTTCCGCTTCCGGAAAATCAAATTGTGACTCATTTATTGCCATAAAGAAAAATAAATTATATGTATTAATAAATTTACGCCCCCACGAGGATTTGAACCTCGGTCGTACGGACCGCAACCATACATTCTATCCAACTGAACTATAAGGGCTCAATATAGACGATTAAACCAACATTAAAAATCTAACTAAAATCTTCTAATCCACAACCACATCATGTAATCCGTCTGTCTCGACAGAAAAGACGGTTTCATTATCTGGTAAGTTTGGTGAATCTATCAACTTCGCAACTCGAGTATCTTTTTTACTTCTTCTCAAATACATTCTAAAAGTAGAAGCATGCGCAACAATATTACCACCAACTGCCTTTGTTGGATCCCCAAACATCTGCGCAGGATCTGACATTACCTGATTTGTAACATATATCGCAATATTATAGCTTTCAGCAATTTTCATTAAATTATGCAAATACTTATTTAACTTCTGCTGCCTATCTGCCAACATCCCTCTTCCCGCAAATTCAGCTCTAAAATGTGCAGTCAGAGAATCAATAACAATTAATCTTATTGGTTCGCCCTTTTTAATCAATTCAGCAATTTTGTCTAAAAGTAAAATTTGATGATCTGAATTAAAAGCACGAGCAACTAAAATATTTTTCAAAACTTTATCAGAATCTGTATCATATCTTGCTGCGAGCTGTCTAACTCTATCTGGCCTAAAGGTTCCTTCTGTATCAATAAAGACAGCCTTACCATTCATGCCTCCCTGCTCTACTGGCAACTGAACATTAACTGTTAAAGACAGCGCCAACTGAGTCTTCCCAGAACCAAAAGCCCCGAAAGCCTCAGTGATAGCTTTAGTCTCCAATCCCTTTCCTCCCAAAAGGTTATCGAGGTTTTTACTACCCGTTGTAATAAAACCAACTTCCTTCCGTTTTTCAGCAAATTCTAATCCATCAGAAAACCCCAAATTCATCATAGAACGCGCAGCCTGTATAGCTTTTCTAGCAACAGCCTCTCCCATCCCCGCAAGCTCTGCCAACTCAGATGGACCCATAACAGCCAAACCCATCAAATCATAAATTCCTGCAGCCTCAAGCTTCGCAGCAGCCCCAGGGCCAACTCCTGGTATATCTGTTAATTTCTTTTCTTCTAAATCAACTTCTCTCTCTTCCTTCTTTTTTTTCTTTTTATCTTCCTTTTCCTCTTCAACCATAGCTAATAAAAACGCACCCCTTTTATAAACATTTATATCATCTAAACTCTATTTTATATAATATCATTAAACAATAATAAGATAACATTCAAAATAAAATAAGTCTAAAAACAAAATACAAATCTACCAATAAAATTAATACAAAAAATATCTCCTCAATTAATCCCCCAGCCCTTAGCCCAATTAACACTATTTTTTTCTTTGACAACGGCCAAAGCAAAAAAACTCCTCTTTTCGTCAAAATATCTAAGAACAAATGACACACATACCCAATAAAAAATCCAACCCCTGCATTATTATTGAAAATAAACAGAACAAAACTCAATATAACTGCCATAAACAAACTATGAATCATCCCTCTATGCGAAAAAAATAATTGTAGTGGTCTAAATATCCAATAACTGCCCAATTTGCTTTTAGAAGAATCTATATCCACAAATATAGTTGATAAAAATAAGAAAATTCCAAAAATAATTTTATTCAAAAAAGAAATTTCTAAAAAACTAAAAAATAATAAATAAACAAATGCAGCAAAAGTAAAGTGTGTCCTAAATAGCATTTCTACCTTGCGCTCTTTAGTCTTTCCTTATCTTTTTCTTTTAACTTCTGCTTTGTCGCGAAAGAATATCTTGCGATATCCTGTTGTATCAACGGTACTTGCCTATCTATATCTCTAACAAGTTCCCCAAAATTCTTTATCTTTATTCTGTATTCGGATTCCGGAATTTTTCCAGATTGGAAATAATCTTTCTGCGCTTCGCTCATCAGCTTCTTAAGGGTATCTTTCCTTAATAAAAGAGAATTCATTTTCCTATTCAGCAACCACAACGATATCTTTGTTCTATATAATAAATAAAACATTAAAAGAAGAACAACAATGGAAACTAAGAATATCCAATTGCTTTTAATAAATTCACCGACTCCCTTAGTCGCAACACTGTAAGCTAATGTAATTGCAGTTTGATCAGATTTAATTCTAGAAACTTCGTCATATGCCTGATCTAATAATGGCATAACATTTTCATATCTTTCGCCCGCAATCTCTGCATCAATCTGGGCTATGATTATATCTACGGAAGGAGTCTCCACATTACTATCTGTAGTCTCATTGTAAAAAGATAAAAAGACCCCATATGAATCTAGGGCTTCGATAGCCGTATTCTTTAGTTCTATGATTTGATTACAATACGAAATAGCTGTATCATAATTCGTTTTTTTCCTATTTGCCTCCAGAACAGCCTGAGCTTCATATAGTTGCTGCGCTGTAGTTAAGCTATCATTAAAACGAATCAGGGATATATTATAAACAGATAAACTTTCAATCGCTACAATAGAATCATTTATACAATTTACAGTAATTTGCTGTTGTGTTAAATTCACTTCTGCACTAATAAAGCATAAACTACACACCAAAACAAATAATATTACTACACCTCTCATAAAATTATCTAGAAAAGGTATTTTAAATACCTTACTAATTTGCTTTTTCCAGGGACTCTACCAATATATTTGGATCCGCCCTCGATAATTCATTGCATGTCAGCTCTAAATTATTAAAAAGAGCATTCTTTTTCACAACGCCTTTAACAAATATTTCTAATCCAAGGAGGTCTGTTTTAAAATCAATAAGAGCCACTGCATCTTTCAATTTTTCAAACGAAATGAGTTTTTCTAATTGATCTGAAAATAAAACAACTCTTAATGTCTCCGTACCATCATCAATTACAAAATTCAAAAGCGCTTTTTCTTTTGGAGAAACTCTTCCGTGTTCTAAACAAGAAAATCCCTCCGCTTCCATATTAACCTTTTTACCACACTCTGGACAAACATTAAAAAACCTTGGCATAAAAACTTGTACAACTACTCCACGAACAGAAACCCCACTACCCTCATGCAAATCCACGATATCCTTATCTATGAAATTTCTCTCTGTTTTAACAACCACCATTTCAACAGAACTCTTTTTTAATTCAGAAAAAGCAGATAAATGAATTTCTCCCTCTCTAGCTGCTGAGTTAATAATCTCAACAACATCTCCTTGTTTAATATCTCCCTTTTCTATTAGATCAATATGATTAGTATCCCATAAAACGACACGTACATTACCTGTTTCATCAGCGACAATTAAATTTGCAACTTTCCCACTTCTTCCGTTTTTGTTAAAACTTCTTACTGGAAAAATATTTATTACCTTCCCAAATATATTTACCTTTCTCATCCCCGCCATTAACTCGGAAATTTTTAATTGAACATTATCAAATTTAACCCCTAATTCAGCTGCAATTATTTGAGCAGCACCCTCTTTTGAAATTAATCCAGAAAGTTTTGCCCTACGCGCCTCTACTTTTCGTAAAATTTCATTTCTATCTACGCCAGCAGAACTAGCTATTCTATCTATTAATAAATCATAATTTTCGGGCATAAAAAACAATAAATAACACCGTTTTTAAGTATTATTGTTTTAGAATAGGAAATTAATTGATTGCCCTTCTATAGTCAATTATATCTAAAGAAGAAACACCCTCTATCTTAGCCAATACTTCCTCTATTTTATTACCGTCTATATCTTCAGAAATTCTAACACCAACAATTAACGCCTTTAACCCAAATGCTATATCCTGTTCCTCGAAATCCGTCGCTTTCCCACCAACTCGATCAATAGCTTCTTTTACAAAATCTTGAAGCTTAATTAAATCAACAGAAGTACTCTCTGGCATTAACTTGATTTTAAAAAGTGCAATCCCCATTCTATGGTCCCTCAAATCCACAAACACATTTATAGTCAACAGATAGTGTTCTACATCTCGCACATCTAAACAATTCTACTTTACACTTAGGACAATTAAAACCTATTACGTCTTGCGTATCTTTCTTACAACTTATGCATTTTGCCATAGCATAAGTTGATAATTTTCCTTTATAAAGGTTTTGACTAGGAC
>CAYOYC010000037.1:0-4232 GCA_964408125.1 Candidatus Woesearchaeota archaeon | reverse complement strand
CTCTTTCTTCACTTCTTTATTTTGCTCAATAAAATCTAAAATCATCTTCATGTTTTTCTCTCTCAACTCTATATCACACGGCAAATAGGGATCATCTGCTTTCAACCCCTTACAAAAATTACAGTCAAAATTTCCCCTTCCTTTTATGACAGATATCTTTAATTTTTTGCCATCTTCTTTTAAAATAAAATTCTTCTGAGTATAATCCCTCTCATACTGGTCCTGCAAGCTCTTTATTGGAACAACTATAGAAGTTTTGTTGAAATGCTTTGCTAGATTTAAGGCAACGGCACTTTTACCCGAACCACAAACACCTTTTATAAAAATTATTTTCTCTCCACTATTAACCGCTGCCATAACTTCTTTCACAATATCCTCTTGTGTTTTACCGTTAGTAAACTTTAACGGCTCCAATTTATCGCCACACGTATCAAAAACATCTAACGAATCATCCAACTCAACATCCTCTTTTTTTTTATATAAGCTCCAAGAAATATTTTTATCTGGGCCACTCTTAACTTCTCTCTTCTCTATATGCGAACCTGGTAATATTACCCTACCATTTTCATCAAAATCAACCATAAACACCTCAGTCCAAAAAACAAATAGGGGTTTAAAAGTATTTAGATGTATTTTTATTTATATAACTAAATCCTTCGCACTATATTTTTTTCTCCATATAATTGCCCTCTTTATCTAATTCATAACCAATATCTCTATAATATTCCCTAACCCCCACTCCAGAAATAACTTTTATTTTCTTATAACCCGATTTCTTAGAAATTCTCTCCGCTTCCGCCATTAATTCTTTTCCCAATCCCCTATGTTGCCAACTTTCGTTTCCGTGTTCCCCTAAATTTAACGTAGGACCATAAACGTGCAATTCACGAACCATACTTCCCTCTGATTTAATTTTATCTAATCTTAATCTCAACAACCCAAACAAAACACCATCTTTATTTACAGACTCTAAAAATATTTCCCTACCATTAGACGCAGAATAAACTTTTTTCTTAATTTTAACAGCAATATTTATCTTTCTTGAATCTCTCAACGCAAAACCTATTTCTCTAAATCTTATTTCTTTTATCTTTAATTTTTTATTTCTGATCCCTTCTTCTAAGTCTTTTCTCAGCCCGATATCAGAAACGCCAGCAACTAAATAATTCTGTGGAATCTCCCTCATTATTCTCATAACTCTACAATATTCTGGGACGATTTTCATAAATTCAACCAAAAGCTTTTGCAACTGCTTTTTATTATATGGAATATATTTTCTATTATAATATAGTTTCTCCAATCCCGCACCTTTTAAGACCTGACACGGATAAATCTTAATTTGATCTGGTCTAAACTTATCAGAAGAAAATATTTTTTTAAATAAAACTATATCTTTTTTATAATTAGATCCTGGCAATCCTGGCATCAAGTGGAAACCAACTTTGAATCCTGCCATTTTTAATCTTTTAGTCGCATCAATTACATCTTTAACTGTATGGCCTCTGTTTGTTTTCTTATAAATTTTATCATCTATCGCCTGTACTCCAATCTCAACCCTCGTAGTTCCCCACGTTAACATATCCCTAATTTGTTCTAAGGAACAAAAATCTGGTCTAGTTTCAATACATAGAGCAACACATCTGTGTTGAGAATTCTCATTTATTTTCTTAGCCTCATCAAGACTCTTGCTATCTTTTCCATTTAATGCATCATAGCAATTCTGAATAAACTTAAACTGAAAATCTCTAGGAAAATTAAGAAAAGTTCCACCCATCACAATTAACTCTATTTTATCTGTAGGATGATTCATCATTTTCAAAGATTCCAATCTCGCACTCACTTGTTTTTTCGCATCATAAGCAAACTGTCTCGCTCTCAAAACCGCCGGACTTTCGGGAGTATAACTCTGCGGAGCATTCAAAGATGGACAATATAAACAAGCTCCATGTTTACATGGTCTAGGCGGCAACATAACAGCTAAGGGCGCAACTCCAGAAATAGTACGAGTTGGTTTTTTTATTCTCAGTAAAGATGTATCGCCGTGGGACTGTACTTTATTTTCCATACCATATCTTCAACAATTCAATTTAAAAACCCATTCTTCCTCCCATAATTATGCCACCATTTCACAAACACGGACATGACCGATCCGAAAGCGGAGAATTTAACCCAGATGCTCCAGTAAGAGTAAAGATGCCTAGAGGCAGAGAAGTAATTGGAATTATAACTCAAAGAGTTGGGGCTGGAAGAATGCAAATTTCATGTATGGATGGCAAAACAAGAAATTGTAGAGTTCCTGGCAGATTAAGAAGAGAACTTTGGTTAAGAGAAGGCGACGTAGTTATTGTAGAGCCTTGGGAATTCGACCAAGACGAAAAAGGCGATATTCTATTCAAATACTCAAAAGCAGCAATTGAAAAACTCAAAGAAATGGGTCAATTGAAAACTTCAGATTCTGAATTCTAATGGCAAGCTGGATGAAAAACAAACCCAAAAAAGGTTGGACAATTAAAAATTCTCGACCAGATGAAATTGTCGGTAATCCTTTAAAATATTACACAGACGAAGAAGTAGAAAAATACGCACGCTCTAGCGCGATGAGACGTGCTCAAGAAAAAATCGCAAACAGAATTCTAGAATTATTAAACTTACCAGAAAATAGTTCTTTATTGGATATAGGCTGCGGCCCTGGGTTCACAACAAATGTTTACAAAAACGCAAATCTCAAAACAACCTGTCTAGATGTAACTCCTAAGATGGTAGAAAAAGCAAAAGCTAACGGTTTTGACGCACACCTAGGGGATATGAGAGATATCCAGAAAATATTCCCAAATAAAAAATTCGACTCCGTAGTTTCTGCCTCGGCTCTTCAATGGTTAAAATCTAAAGAAGATATAGAACAAGTCGCGAAAGGAATTCATTCTGTCTTAGACAAGAGATCCCCGATGATAATTCAATTCTATCCCAAATCCGAACAAGAATTAAAACAAACCGCAAAAACGTTTGTAGATAATGGATTTGAAGGAGAAATAATAATAGACTGGCCAGAAATACCTAAAAATAAAACATTCTATTTGGTCATGAAAAAGACTTAAAAAGAACACAACCTTTAACAAAACATGAGAAAACTAATAGTAAGCAGCCCTGCAAAAATAAAGAACTCTATTCCAAAGATATTGCAAAAATTGGAAGTCAAAATAACTGTCAAGAGAAAAAATATAATTATTGATGGCACAGAATTTAACGAATTTACAGCCGAAAAAATGATTCAAGCTATAGATTTTGGGTTCGATGTAGAAGACGCTCTAGGCCTAATAAACGAAGATGTAAATATAGAATATATCAATATTAAAGAACACACTCACAGAAAAAATCTAACTGAAATCCGTTCAAGAATAATAGGTACAGATGGAAAAGCAAAACGAACAATCGAAACCCTAACTGGTGCAGCTATAGTAATCCACAACAATGTAGTCGGAATAATATCTGATTCAGATCACCTTCCACACACATTACAAGGGATAATCTCTCTAATTCAGGGGGCAAAGCACAGTAACGTATTCTCTTATATAGAACGACAAAACTCTAATCTCAGAAAAATAGACACAGACGAACTCGGATTAAGAGACCCAGAAAAAGACTTAGGTAATTTAGAATAAATATAAACCTTTAAAAATCACTTTTTCCCTTGTTTTGTATCAAGCCCCTATAGCTCAGCAGGTAGAGCACATGACTGTTAATCATGGGGTCAGAGGTTCGAGTCCTCTTGGGGGCGTTATTCCGTTATCTTTTTATATGCTAATTAAGTGTAATATTAATGCGAAAAGATGTGTACATTATGCTTATAGCGTTATTTTTCTTTTTATTTGCAACTCTAACGAGTTTTGGGTTATTTACATTTCTCGGATGGATGGCTATTTTAGCAGAATTTGGGTATATAGCTGTAAAAACATGGTAAAAGTTTTATTAGCCCTCTCGGGTGGAGTAGATTCTAGCGTGGCAGCAATGCTTTTACAAAAACAGGGATACGAAGTAATCGGTGCCTTCATGAAAAATTGGAGCGATACAAAAAACAAACTAACAGGCGAATGCCAATGGAAAGAAGAAAGAAGATTCGCAGAAAAAGTAGCTTCGAAATTAGGAATAAAACTAATTACTCTGGATTTCGAAAATCAATACAAATCACAAGTAGTAGATGAAATGTTTAAAAAATATAAACAAGGAATTACCCC
>CAYOYC010000036.1:0-4495 GCA_964408125.1 Candidatus Woesearchaeota archaeon | reverse complement strand
TGTTCGACTAAGAAACGAATTGTAACAGAAAGTGGCCTATGTCCTGGTTTTTATTTTTTTAAAATTAAACATTTCTATACGCTCTTATTTCAGAACTAATTGTTTTATAAATAGACCGAGCAGTATATCCCAAAAATAAAACAGTTCCTGTGGCAAGCCCCATAAGCCCTGGATCATAAAATTCCCGTGGATGATTCGATGGTATAGAATTAAGTAGACAAAATGCGCTTACTCCACTAACGAAAGCAGTTAGCCCCCTCATTGCGTCCTTTCTTCCTACTGGCCGATCTATAAATTTTATTTTCATATTGCCTAATCACCAGAACTTTTCTCCCAAATGGACTAGGGGGGAATCGAACCCCCTACCTACCGAGCTTCAGTCGGACGCTCTCCCAATGAGCTACTAATCCTTAATAGAACTCAATTTCATAGGCTTTTTAAGTTTGTTTATTTCTACTTTCTTCTTAGGTAAAACTGAACACTATCAATATATTTGCCTTCCAAAAATCTGTCGTTCTTCAAGATTTTTCCCTCAACAAATCCATTTTTTAAAAGAATATTCATCGAAACTTTATTATCTGCCAAAGTCGTCGCAATAATCTCATCAATCGCATAATTTTGGAACGCATACTCAATAGCTTTTTTTATTGCCTCTGTCGCATAACCCCTTCGTCTATAATTTTTTCCAATCCAATAACCGAGTTTTAATTTCTTGCTTTTCAAATTTATATTATACAAATCTAAAACACCAATAATCTCCTTATTTTCCTTTAACTCAATTCCGAATCTTTTTAGATTTCCTGTATAATCTTCCTCCTCAACAACCTGAATTGCATCGTCTTCCGTGAAGGGGAATTTCATAAGAAAAAAACTGAAGTAATGCACATAATAATCGTTACCGTTTTTGACTAATTCTTTTACATCGCTAAGTTTTAACTTTCTTAATAACAATCTATCTGTCTCTATCATGGGATTGTTTAGCTCGCAACATTTATAAAACCCCGTTGTGTAAGTAATTTATGCAAAAGATAGGTGGAAAAAGAGGAGCGGTTGAACTTTCTATTTCAACAATAGTTATCGTTGTTTTAGCCGTCTCGATGTTAATTCTTGGATTAGTTTTAGTTAGAACAATTTTTTCGGGAGCAAAGAATGTTGCAGACATGTCTAATGATCAATTAAAAAATCAAATTTCTACTTTATTTGGCGACGCGAGAAAGGTTGTCGTTTATCCAGATTCAAAAAGAGTTGATATTGTTCAAGGTGAATTAAGTGGATTTGGAATAGGTATTAAGAATTTGAACCAGGGATCATCGTCAGGTACGAAATTTTCATATGAAGTAATGGTTTCTGACCCAGATGTTCAAACCAAATGTCAAACAACGGATTCTGCAATTTTAGCATTGATAACAACTGGAAGGGCAGAAAAAGATATACCACTAGCATCAGGGGAGTCAACGGTAGGGAAAGTTCTTTTTTTAGCGGAAGTCGGAGATCCCATTTGCACAGTAAGATTCAGAATAAATGTTAAGATTAATAACGAGCCATACGGTTCAGAGTTAATGGATGTTACATTTAAAGCAGGATAAATTTAAAACTAGTATTTTCTTCTATTTATCATGATAAAGATTTTAGCAGTTGGAGATTTTCATGGAAAACTTTCAGGGAAAATAATTTCTAAGATAAAAGGGGAAAAGTCAGATTTAATATTAAGCCCAGGAGATTTTTGTGGGAATAAAAGATTGGGTAAGTTATTTTTCAAATATTTTTATAGCAGATCAGAGGAAGAGACAGTTCCGGAAAAGATTCAAAGAGAATATAGGCAATTAGAAAAGAAAGCAAATTTCTCAGGGAAATCAGTTATAAAGAAATTAAAAAGTTTAAACATCCCAGTCTATGCAATTCGTGGAAACTGGGATCCAGCGCCATTTGGACATGATTTATCCTTCAAGTTAACCAAAGAAGACAAAAAAGAGATAAAGAATTTTGAGAAGATAGAAACAAAAGATTTTAAATTTGTAGATTTTCGAGAATTAGAGTTTGATGAATTTATTTTAATAGGAGGCGTATCTTCTACTTCACCGCAGAGATTAAGGAAAGATGTGATAAATACAATGATTAAGAAGAGGAATATGCCAAAAAAAGAAGCAAGCGAATACGTATTTCGTTTGAAAAAAGATTGGAACTTTCGTCAAAAAAACTACGATATTATGTTTGAAAAGGCGATTAAATTAAAAAAGCAAACTGGGAAAAAGATAATTTTCCTCACACATAACTGTCCATATAATACCAAATTAGACAAAATAAAACATGGTCCACAAAAGGGAAAACATTATGGCTCCTATCAAGAAAGACTTATAATTAGAAAATATCAACCAGATATAGTTATTTGTGGACACATGCATGAGAATTTTGGGGTGGATAAGATCGGCAAATCAATAATATATAACACCGGCAGTGCGATGGACGGAAAGTTTATAACGCTGAATGTTTAATCACAATCATGGCATTAAAACTATACAACACACTAACGAGAAAGAAAGAAGTTTTTAAACCGATTAAAAAAGCACAAGTCACAATGTATAATTGTGGCCCAACTGTTTACTGGTACCAACATATTGGGAATCTAAAAGCATACATTTTTGCAGATTTATTAAGGAGAACGTTAGAGTTTAACGGATATAAAGTAAAACAAGTGATTAATGTAACAGACGTTGGTCACCTAATCAGTGACGCTGATGAAGGCGAAGATAAAATGGAAAAGGCGGCAAAGAAAGAAGGAAAAACCGCAAAAGAAATTTCACATTATTACTTTAATTTATTTCAGAAAGATCTAGAAAAACTCAACATAAAACAGCCTTCTGTTTGGAGTTGGGCGACAGAGCACATAAAAGAACAAATAGAACTAATAAAAAAGCTTGAAGCGAAAGGATTTATTTACAAAACATCAGACGGCATCTATTTTGATACTTCAAAACTTAAGAATTATGGCGAACTTGCAAAACTTAATATTGATGGATTAGAGGCTGGAAAAAGAATAGATATGTCTGAGAAAAAGAATAAAACAGATTTCGCTTTATGGAAATTTTCAAAACCAGAAGACAAAAGGCAGCAAGAGTGGGGATCTCCATGGGGAGTTGGTTTCCCAGGTTGGCACATAGAATGTTCCGCCATGTCTATGAAATATCTAGGAGAAACAATTGATTTACACACCGGCGGGGTAGACCATATTCCAGTCCATCATACAAATGAAATAGCACAATCTGAAGCAGCGACGGGAAAAAAGTTTGTAAACTACTGGATGCATGAAAACTTTTTGACTTTTAAAGGAGAAAAGGTATCGAAGTCTAAAGGTGGTTTGTTTAATTTAACAGAGCTTGAAGAAAAAGGTTATTCCCCAATCGCATATAGATATTATAATTTAACTGCAATTTACAGAAAACCAATGGATTTTTCCTTGGAGATATTAGAAAACGCGCAGAATTCATACAAGAAATTAAAAAATATAATATCTGAGTTAACAGACGACAAAACTCTCAACGAAAAATATCTAGAAGAATTTAAAGAAGCAATGAATGATGATTTAAACACTCCAAAAGCGTTGGCAGTTCTCTGGGAATTGGTTAGAGACGAAAAGGCAGAGGGGAAATACCAAACAATAAAAAAAATGGATGAAGTTTTCGGACTAAAATTGTTTGAGCAAGAAAAAAAGATAGACATTCCAGAAAAAATAAAATCTTTAGCAGAAGAAAGACTTATCGCAAAAAAGAACAAAGATTTCAAAAGATCCGACGAGATTAGAGAAAAAATAAAATCTCTAGGCTGGAATATAAAAGATTCAAAAGAAAGTTATGAGCTAGAGAAAAATTAAAAATTACCAATAATATTTATTCCGAAACGAAGTAATAATCCTAAGGCAATAAAAATAAGCGTTCTGGGGATAACTCCATAAAATAAAAACATCCTTCTTTTCATGCCCAATGATCCAAAAACTAATGGAACATAAGGGACCGGAAGAATTGCAGATATTAAAACGAATATATTTCCATAGCCATCCCAGAAATATAGTATCTTTTTCATAAATCGTATAGAAAATAATGGGCAAATAAAATTAAAGCCATATCTTCTGCCAATCTCAAATCCAGCCAAAGAGCCAGCTAAAGATCCGAGAATAGCTACAAATGTAGCAAGAAAAACATTTATCCCTATTCCAGTGGCTAATATAACACCCAAAAACGGATGTAATAATTGAGGGAACATTTCGAACAAGAAAGCCATAATAAAAACGCCAAATAATCCATATTTAATAACTTCCTCAGAAAGTTTTTCGTTAAATAGATTATACTTAATCAAAATAAAAATACTTAATCCCAATATTAAAAGTATAACAATTATATCTATAATTTCTATTCTCTTCCTTTTTTTTTCATCGTAAACACATACCTTTCCCATTAACTATACAAAAATCACTAAGATTTAAATATATATGCATCTTTCT
>CAYOYC010000035.1:0-4549 GCA_964408125.1 Candidatus Woesearchaeota archaeon | reverse complement strand
AAACATGAAGATGATTTTAGATTTTATTGAGCAAAATAAAGAAGTGAAGAAAGAGGATTTTTCTAGCGTTACAGATGTTAGGAGGGTTAGTATTGCTGCCGCTTGCCCATATTGGTCTCCCGTAATGTCCGCAGAGACTGGCGGGAAAGTTCTAAGTAGAGCCAGAAAGAGAAAGTATATGTCTATTTCTGATAAAGAATATGCGTTATTTGAAAGAGCGAAGGGTTGTGGATATTATCAACAATATCATTCTTATATTGATGCAGATGTTTTGATATTTAATGCAATGAAATATAATTTGGAAACTGCGATGGGTAGAAAACCAAAAACAGATTTAGAAGTTATTGATGAATGTGATGATTTCTTGGATAGTTTTGCCAACGAAAAGAAAATTAATTTAAATAGATTGATATCAGCTCTATCTAGTTTAATTCCAGATAATTCTAAAGATAAGCATGCAATAAAAGAAATAATTTTATTAGCGAATAGGGTTATAGCTATTCACTCTGAAAAGATAGAAAAACTTGGAGGGCATTTGTTTAAAGATTTGTTTGATAAGATTTTAGAACATCCATATTTAGCAGAAGATGAAGATAATAACTATTATAATTCTGCTTTTGAAGCTGTAAAAAGCTTTGAGGATTTGGTGGATGAAACATATATAGCGTTTGAAAGGTCTAAAGCGGAGCAACAATCTTTATTTGGCGGTAACTATGGTGATACGATATATGCGAATCTTGTTTCGATTAATGTTTCGAGAAGATTTAAAGAATTAATAGATAAAAATAATGTTTTAGTGTTAATGTCTGGGACGCTGCATTCAGAGTCGGTGTTAAGGGATATCTTTGGTTTGAGTAAGTTTAAGATTATAGAGGCAGAGACCCAAAGTCCAGGAAATGTTACAAAATATAGAACTGGCTATGAAAAGAATTGCAAATATGATTTAATGAAATCTAATCCGAATAGTCGTACGGAATATCTAAAGGCATTATCTGCTTGTGTTGCAAATGCGAAACCGCCCACATTAGTTCATATTTCGTCTTTCGCTGATTTGCCGACTGAGGAAGAAAAAAATAGGTATGACGTTGAAAATGTAATATCTCGTGAGCAGTTGAGTAAGATGCAATTAGATAGTAAGGCGTTTAATTCATTTAAGTCTGGAAAAATAGATTTACTTTTTACCACTAAATGTTCTCGTGGTGTGGATTTTCCTGGAGAACAGTGTAATTCAATAATATTAACTAAGTTTCCTTACCCAAATATACAAGGTTTGTTTTGGCAAATTTTAAAAAAAGAACAACCGCATAAATTTATGGAGTTCTATATGGACAAGGCTCGACGGGATTTGGTGCAAAAAGTTGCGAGGGGTGTGCGATTTAAAGGAGATCATGTTTTGTTATTGAGTCCAGATTCTAGAGTGTTTGATGCGAGAGTTGATTAGTGTCTTCTTCTTGATGCATATGCTATTATTCCAGTTAAAGAGGGGACATCCGCTCCTTCTTGCGGATCTGGAATAAGGGATTCTTTTAGTCTAGAGAACCAAAAACCATAGATTTCTCCTCGAGGGCAGTTTTTCATCGCTAGTTCTGCTCTCTCGGAATTATATGCATCAGATGTAAATTCTTCTTTGGTTACATTTGCTCCAAGTCTAACTCTTTTAACAACTCTGTAATCTTTCTCAAATCCGGGTAAAATTTCTGTTAAGGGCATCTTTTAATTTATTTTGGAGGGTTTAAAAGAATTTGGGTGATGGAGTAATTAGTCGTGGCAGAACCAAAGTTCTCTATCATTAAGTTTAGCGAAGCCAACGTCTTTTAATAAATATATATTTTCGTTTTCTAATTTATCTTTTGTAAATATTTTTTTTCTTGTTGCGTCATCCATTAATAAAATATATTCATTTTTATTTTCTTTTGACTTTTTGTTTGCAAATTCTATTGTTGTTGCCAGGGGTCTTATTATTTCTCTATTAAAATTATTTAATACGGCAAATAAATCTTTTTGGCTAATTAATTTATCTACTTCGCTTAATCCTCTTTGTTCGACCATTTTTGCAAAAGCCTCTGGTTGGTAACCACGCCTTTTGAAGTTTCGAGCCATAGGTAGTCTTATGTCGTCCCATCCAGAATATTCTCCCTTCTTTATTCTTTCAGTTATTTTTGTTTTGGAGATTTCTAGGTCTTCAAATTTATATCTTCCTAAAAAGAAGGTCCATGGTTTTTTTATTTTTAATGCATCAAAAATCATTTCTTGTCTAGTAGCGTTGTCTCTATGTTCCTTTCCTCTAATTATATGGGTGCATTTTTGTTCTATGTCATCGTGTGTTACGCAAAGATTCATCAGTGGCCAGACACGATATTTATTTTCTTGTTTTGGATGTTTTGCTAGATTTATTCTTGCTAGTGGGAAATCAATAAGTGCTGGATTATTTGAGTTTAGAGAGGTTTTGAATCTCAAAACAGCTTCTCCTTCTTTGAATCCCTCTTTATCTAGCATTTTTCCCCATTTTTCTTTATTTTCTTTTATTTCATTATCTCTGCATTTACATGGTTCTCTTGGTTTATGTTCTTCTGATTCTTCCTCTTTTTTACATGTACAGACGAATGCGAGTCCTTTCGATACAAGTTCTTCTATGAAAGTATAATATTTTTTCATCCTATCTGATTGGGCATAATGCTCTGTTATGTTTCCAAAAATCCATTCTGCTTCTTTAGGAAAAGATTCGTAACATTCTGGGACTGTTTTTTCGGGGTTTGTATCTTCTATTCTTAGATAGAATTTTCCGCCGTATCTTTTTACGTACAAGCATGTAGGCATTCCTGTGAGTATATGTCCTATGTGAAAAGAGGATGCACTTGCGGAAGGAGATATCCTCATTATTACTCCGATTTTCGGGACGTCTGGAAGTTCTGGCATTCCTTGTCTTTCTTTTCTATGAGAAATTAATGTTTCTACTTCTTCTAGTTCTTCTTTTTGTTTATCTATAGGCATTGAGTTTACTTTTTTTACGATTTCGTTAATTTTTGGCATCACATTTTTTACTTCGGATTTTTCTAGACCTTCGTGGAATAATGGATTTAGAATTGCGCCAGATTGGCATTTGCCTTCGTGCTCGACTGCGTTTCTCAGGGCGTATGCGAGCATTTTTTGTTCTAGGTTCTCTATTGGCATGAATAAGAGAGTAATAATGTGTTTTTAAAGATTTTTAGGCTGATGGGTTTCGTATTTAGATGATGAACGAGATCCGGGTTTTGGCAATTTCGTGGGAGGGGGATGGCGGACCAATATATATCCAATCATATAAATCTTTAAAAAAGAAGTGAGCGAATAGAAAATACATGGAAAAACCATTATATGATTTATCAAGAGGAAGTCTCATAAGACAGGTATATGAAGACGAACCTAAAATTTCTTCTATTCGCGAACCAATATCAAAATTAATGGGAAAAATCGGAGGTGCAGAGTTGGTTTCTGAACAATGGATGAAAATAGGTGATATGTACCAAATAACTTATTTCGTATCTCCGGAAGGGGTATGTCTACATTTTGAGGCAGAAGCAAGAGTTCGTATAAGGGGATTTGCTCCGGATGCTGACACTCTGCACCGAGTTACTGAAAGAATGCAAAAAGTATTGGGCTGTCCTAATTTTTAATAAGTCCGCCATCGGGTGGGGGAGGAAATAAGAGATTTAAATTTCGGCCGAAAGAAAAAATTTCACCTAATTATACTTAATTGTAGTTCGGACTTTTAGGTATTTAAAATCTTTAGATTTGGCAGTTTTAGAAAGTTTATAGGACTAGTTTTATCTCACCAACTAAAAGCACTAGATCCAGAATTACTGACGCCAGCCTTTCTTTTTAAGAGTTCAATTCGTTGTTCTATTTTGTAAATCTTGGTGTCTAAATCTGAGATTTGTGATGAAATTTTTCTCATTAAGTCTTTCTGTTCTTCAGAGTTGACACTCGAGTGTGCGAAGTCTGAATTATCTGATGGGGAGACTGGTGTTGGTGTGTCAAAAAAACTAAACGAGGAATTTGATTCTGCTGGTTGGGCTTGTGGCATCGATTTTAGAAGTGCTTTTTCTTTTGCTATCTCTGAGGGGAGTTTTCTTTTTTGTGTTAAATCTACAAAACCGTAACCATCCTTAGGGATGAAGCTTTTTCCCATAGAGGTGTTTCTGGGCAAATCTCTTATGTCAATTGGCTCTTTTTTCTTTTGGAAGAACATGATAATAGTATTCTTTTGAAGTTTTTAAATGTTGGGAGGAAAGATTTTGTAAACTTAACGGGTGATGAAACTCAGATTTGTCTTCGATAAGCAAGGCTGTGCGAACTTTTTAGAGATTAATAAAATTCCGACGGTAAAATTAGTCATCACCTTTTAATGTAACAGAATCGGAGGAAGGGTTTGAGTAAAATGTAGTATGAAAAAGAGCAAGTAGGTAAATAGAAAGTTCTTTTGTTGTTACTTAGTAATTACATCACAAGCGAAAGATTTATGAACTCGCCCGCTGAAAGAAAACTTCCCTGCTTTAGCTCGGAGTGAATT
>CAYOYC010000034.1:0-4783 GCA_964408125.1 Candidatus Woesearchaeota archaeon | reverse complement strand
GTTTATAAATGTTTTCACTTTCTCTTCAATAACAACTCAATCTTCTTCGGATCTCTCTTAATTTCTTTAATAAATGAAGCCGGTCCAATTAAAGTAATAGCATCTTGCTCTCCGACCAAAATTCTCGCAATATTATGTCTTATCTTGTTGAATAAACTCTGATCTGTATCGCCAGAAAGAGTAGATATTTCAACACCCTGGAAACCTTTTATATTTCCAATTAAAGTCATAGTAGTCTCAATAAGCTTGGTCTCTTCCTCTGGTTTTAATCTTCCCTGAAGAATAATTATTCTATTTTCCAAAACCAACCCAACAATCTTCTTAATCCTAGTCAAACTATCATCTCTCGAAATCTCAGAATACGGCATAAAGTGTATCGTAACATCTCTATTGTTTTTTGAATCTTTTTTTGTCATCTTATTTTGCTCTCTTTACTAATTTAAATATTTCGTCGTAAAAGCTTTCCATGCCTTCACCACTTTTTGCAGATATTCCCACAACTTTATATTCTGGGAAAGCTGATTGTATTTTCTTAATACTTGATTTTTTTAAATCTATCTTATTTGCAACAATTAAGATTGGGATATCTCTAGCTGCCAAATTCCCAATAATAGTTATATTGACCTGAGAATAAGGATTTTCTGTAGAATCTAAAACAATAACAACCGCATCCATATCATCCAACCACTTAATAGATTCAATAATTCCCTGCGTAGCTTCCTTGGCTCTAGACTGAGAATCTTTCTTGTTCATCCCAAATTTCATAAACTCTTCAAAATCAATTTTAGTTGCAATTCCAGGAGTATCTATTAATTTAAATTCCAATTTCCTTCCATCTTTCTCAATCTCTACCTTCTCCTTAAATTGAACATTTCTCGTCTCATGTGGGATCTTAGAAACAGTTCCCAAATCCTCGCCCAGCCAATCTTGACAAATTTTATTCGCTAAACTCGTTTTACCAGCATTAGGTGGCCCATAAAATCCAAGCTTAACTTGTCCTTTTGACTTAAAAAATTTAGACCAAAACTTTCTCGTCATCTCTTTTAATTGCTTAATCATCATATTAAATTTAATTTTATGTATTTATTAATCTTTTGTATATCCACTTCCTATGTTTTCCTAAAACTATTTCTTCTCATATTGCTAGAACTTTGAAGACCACCATTGGGAAATTGTCTATTTGCTAGATTATTTTTTAATACGGGAGGATTAACTGGAGCAACAGCTTCTTGATTCTTAACTTTTTCTGCTTGTTTCATTGCAAAGTACGCCAATATTCTATCAACTGGTATAATCTCATACATCCCAACATTCCTACCCTCTGCTCTTTTAACAGCATATGAAATTTGTTCACCAGACCAATTCTTTTGATATAGCGCAGAATATATATCTCCATGAGATAATCTTTTTAGTTTAGAATTATTAATAAAGGCTATAAGATTAAACAAATAAGTTCTATCTTTAAACAGATATTTTTCATATCTAATTTTATACCATATTTGTAAAAGAGTATAAATTGCCAAAATAAAAATCAATACCAAAACCAACCACAACACTACAGGCCAAACTGGCTTACAATCACTCCTGCAATTTTTATAATCTTCCCCCAAATCTTTCTGACAAACTTTATTAAAATTACAAATACCAATCTCATTCCCTAAAAATAAAGAACTCAATTTTGGAGAAACAAACATCGTTACATCTTCAGAACCAGAAACGAAAAAATTTAAAACAAGACTTTCTCCAGCTAAAATTTCAAAATAAGCCGCCTCTCCATCTATATCTGTTCCAGAAATGCCCGAAGCAAAATGTAAATTTGAAGACGACTCCTGTATAATAAAATAGCTAGTTTCATCAGCACTAGAATTAATTTTAACCGTATAAATACTAATTAAATCTTCTACCTCATTATTTTCATAGTATAATCTTAATTTTTCTTCAATTACTTGCATACCAACATTCCGCGACTGCCACCCAACTATTTCTCTTTTATATTCATCAAAATCAGAATAATTTCCAGGGAAAATACTACCAACATAAGATGGATTTATGGAATTAAAATCTCCACTAACACTCCCAATTTTCCTTTCTCCGATCTCTATAGAATACGGAACAATAATATTAGAAAGTCCCTGGGCAACCTCTAAAAACTGTTCAGGAGAATAGGCCTGGACCCTGTCTATATCAATTTGATTCAATTGCTCAATAAGGCCAGAAATATCTACTAATCCCTTAACAAACTCTTTATATAGAACTGGCAATAAATTAATTCTATTACTTAAATTCATTAATTTATTTCTTTTTGCATCAAAAGTTGTATTTAGATAATTTTCAGGAGAAATGGTTTCAACGGTAAATGATTTAGTCATAGAATAATTTTGCCCATACGCAGTTATTGAAATATTATATAACTGGGAAACATTATTATAAGAATGTAAAACAAAAGAACTATTCGTATTCACAAGTGAACTACCGTCTCCAAAATTCCATTCAAGTCTAGAAAAGTTATACAATACATCTGCATAAAAGTAAACGTCTATACCCGCTGGTGGATTAATAGGATAAACCCCTCTTACTAATGGGGATTCATGAACATTCACACGAAAATCAAATAACTTATTTTTTTGAGAACCATCTTGCAAATAAACACTCACATTTTTATTTATAATAGAATTTGTTACCCAATTAAACGCGTCCAGGGAAACAAAATCAGAATAATCTATCTTTGGCATTATCGTCCTAACTTCATTTATTTTATTAACTAACTCCGGCCCATCTTGAGTATCATGTCTTAATCTTATATCTGATAAATTCAAGATGATATTATTACCATAAAAAACTATCGGGACAGTACAACCACCAGAACATCCATCTGGATATACAACAGATAAATAATAATTAATAGCATCACTAGCACCAATAGAAAAATCTTCAGGCAAACCCACATCCCCCGAAAAAGAAGAATATTTGGGAGTTAAAACATAAAGAGAATAATCTGATGTTCTAGCATCGGGATTCTTATAGTAACCACAACTACCTCCAGAAACCTCTCTCTTTATTGTATAGTCAGATAAGTCTTCATGGGAACTTATACAAACATCATAAGCTCCGGATTCAATTTGTTGAAGAAACTCAACTACACACCCCGCATCACTAGAATAATTTGCATAGGAAATAGAAAAATCACAAGATTCTAATTCTTCACCATCTTTATTTAAAGACATCTTAAAATCCTCAATGCCACCCGAACCTGAAATATTTGCTTTCAAATAATAAGATCTAGATGCGCTCAAATTAACTTGCTCACAATAACCAAAAGAATCTATTACCTTATTCGTAAATACAGCAGAAGAATCAAAACACCCCGTGGACATACCTCTTAAGTTTTCCCAATTTTCAGAAGGAGAATCAAAACTCCAAGAATAATCATTTGCAATTTTCATAAAAAACGGTACGCTGTCATACTCTCCAAACTCTGATGCTATATTCAAACCAAAGTCATTTACAAACACTTGCTCACCAATAAGATACAAACCCAGAGCCTTACCACCAACACTTGTAGTGATCTGCTTAGAAATCACTCCCGAATCAGACTTAGAATATAGGCCAGTACAATTATATACCTCGCAAGATAACTCATAACCATCATTAGCAAAAACTTCCCTAATACCCGTCTCCCCAAATTCAGAACTAAAAAAAGAATCAGCAGAGACATTGGTTAAATTCAAAAAAAAGATCCCAGACAGACCCTCTCCAACGGCATAATCTTCATTAATAGAAATATTACCAACACGGAAAGTATAGGAAGAAACACTCAAACAACTAGATATCACAAATAGACACGCTATGACTAAATACACACCACCTTTTCTCATTTTCATTCAACACAAAACGTCTTTATAAAATTATCCTTAAAAAATTTAACCTACCCCAAAACCTTTATAAACCGCTTTTTCAACAACTAATTCATGGCATATAAGATCAATGTTTCACACAAAGGAAAAACAATAAAGTTTGAAATAGACAACGAAGAATTGATTGGAACTACTATAGGAAATACAATAGAAGGAAAACAAATTTCTGCAGATTTAGAAGGATATGAGTTAACTGTAACAGGTACATCTGACAAAGCAGGTTTTCCCGGAATGCCAGATATAAAGGGTCAATCTTTAAAGAGAGTGATGTTAAAAATAGGAAGAGGAATGAGAAATAATCAAGAAGGATTAAGATTAAGAAAAACAGTAAGAGGAAACGAAATCTCCGCCGACACAGTACAAATCAATTTATCCGTTAAAAAGGAAGGTTCAAAAAAATTTGAATCAATGATACCAGTTAAAGAAGAAAAAAAATAATTCTAAACAATCACCTTTAAAAAACCCCATTTCTTTTACAACTTATGGAACAAGAAAGCATCGCAAATTTACCAACAATAAATGTAGGAACCGTCGGGCACATAGACCACGGCAAAACAACCTTACTCTCAAAACTATCCGGTAAATGGACAGATACTCATTCTGAAGAATTAAAACGAGGAATTACAATTAAACTCGGTTATTCAGATTCAATCATAAAAATAGACAAAGATGGAAAATATACAACAAAAAAAGACGTTAAAGGGAAACCAGTAAGATACGTAACATTCGTAGATGCACCAGGACACGAAATGCTTATGGCAACAATGTTATCTGGAGCAGCAATTATGGACGCAGCAATTCTAGTTGTGGCTGCAAACGAAGGAGTTAAGCCACAAACAAAAGAACATCTAGTTGCACTACAAGCTAAA
>CAYOYC010000033.1:0-5232 GCA_964408125.1 Candidatus Woesearchaeota archaeon | reverse complement strand
GTTGTGGTAAATAATTAGTTTATGGCAGCTTGTCTGCCTTTTTTATTTTTTTAAAAAGTTTTAAATAGTGTTTTTTATTCTGGTTTATATGCAATGGATTGTTAAAAGAGGTTTGTCTGACGTTATAAATACAGTTATGTTGGTTGCATTGACAATTGTCGCAATGGGTATTATATGGGTTGCAATTATGCCTATGATAAGAGATAGGATGGGTTCTTCGGATTCCTGTTTGAATGCAGATGTTTCCATTGAAGTTTCTCAAGGGTATACGTGCTGGGATGATGTCCAAAAAGTAATTGTGGTGCAGGTTAAAACAGGGAATATAGATGTTAATGTTTCTGGGTTTAAATTTTTTGTTTCTTCTGATGGGAATAGTATTCGTTATCCAAAAGAGTCTTATATTTCTCCAAATTCCTATAATGTGTTTTTTCTAAATTCAACTGGAATTTCTAGTATAGATGAAATAGGGGTCGCTGCCGTTATAAGAAGTGGTAGGGCTGTAAGGGATTGCCCTTCGGTATTTGTCAATAAAATAGCATCTTGTAGCGGTTTAGAAAAAATAGATTCTTCTCAGATTTTAAATTCAGCTTAGAAAATAAGAACAGTATTACTTATACATAAATTTTAATTCTTTCCTTTTTCTTCTTTGTGCTTTGGGGTTTCTATTTCTTATTTTTCTTCTAACTTTTCCTTTTGGCATTTTTGTTTTCTCCTTATTATTTTATTTTTCAGAGGTTTATAAAGTTGTGTTTTTGAATTTTTTAGAATCATCTATATGCTTTAGAAGAAAAAAGTTTAAAAAGGGAGTGCGTTATTCATTAACGTGTTAAAAAAAGATGGGAAGTTGTATAGATTTAAGGAAATATCAGGATTCTTCTGCTATTGAAGAGGCATTTGGTAAAATTCTTTCGGGGAAATCGGGATATAAGCCGATTATTGAAAAGAGAATAGACCCTGTAAAATGTGTTGGTTGTGGACTTGTCGTTGAAGGAACGAAGAACTTTTGCCCACAATGTGGTTCTAAATTAGAAAAAAAACCTACATCTATTAAGTGTGTCGGGTGTGATGAGTTTTTTGATGGAGAGGAGTCTTTCTGTGGGCATTGTGGGAAGAAGCGGGAATAAGCCTATATCCTCTTGTTAAGAAACTAATAATTAACTTTAAAACTGGCTAATTCTATTGATTTTTATGAGACTAGCAATTATAAAGAAGGAGAAATGCAAGCCATTGCTTTGTGCAAAAGAGTGTATGAAGTGTTGTCCTATAAACAAAAAAGGACAAGAATGCGTATCGGTTGAAGAAAAGGCTAAAATAGATGAGAAGTTATGTATTGGTTGTGCTATTTGTGTTAAAAGATGCCCTTTCGAAGCGATAGATATAGTTAATTTGCCTTCAATTAAGGAGAGTGATTTAGTTAATAGATTTGGACAAAATGGGTTTGCTCTTTATGGTTTACCGTTACCGAAAAAGGGAAGCGTGCTCGGATTATTGGGAAGAAATGGGATAGGGAAAACTACGGCGGTTGAAATTCTTTCTGGCAAAATGGTTCCTAATTTCGGAGAGATAGGAGATAACAAAAAGACTGTTTCTGAATTTTATAAAGGAACGGAATTGGGAAAATATTTTGATGGTCTTTCAAAAAATATGAGTGTCGCATATAAACCACAGAATTTATCGTTTTTATCTGTCAACTTAAAAGTTATTGATTTATTGAGACAGAGAGGAGATGAGAAAAAAATAAAAGAAATTTCTACAGAAATTGGAATTGAACATTTACTTGAAAATAATTTGAGTAAACTATCTGGAGGAGAGTTGCAGAAGATTGCAATTGCTACATCTTGCCTTAAAGATGCAGATTTATATTTTTTCGATGAGCCTCTTGCTTTTTTAGATATTGTTGAAAGATTAAAAGTATCTGAATTTATAAGAAAAATTGCAGAAGGAAAAACTGTTATTGTGGTGGAGCATGATTTATTGATTTTAGATTATTTGACTGAATATTTGAATATATTTTATGGCTCTGCTGGTTGTTTTGGTTTAGTTTCTGGAGTTAAATCTTCTACGAATGGAGTTAATTCTTATTTGGACGGATTCATTAAAGAGGAAAATTTGAGAATAAGAGATTCGTCTTTAAGCTTTAATTTTACAAAAAATCAAGTTGTTGCTGGAAGGCAAATAGCAGAGTGGCCAGATTTTTCTAAGAAATTTGATAAATTTCAGCTAAATGTAAAATCTGGCATGATAAAAGAAAATAATGTTGTAGGAATTTTAGGGAAGAATGGCACTGGAAAAACAAGTTTCGTTAAGTGTCTTGCGGGGTTAGAGGAAGTAATTGTAGATGGTAAAAAAAGGAATCTTAATTTGGATTTAAAAATATCTTATAAACCTCAGTATTTATTTTTGAATTCTGAAGAGACTGTTAGGGATGTAATGTTTAAGGAGAAGATTTCTAAAAACATAGCGTCTATGTTCAGCTTGGAGGTTTTGCATCACAAACAAATTAAAAATTTATCTGGTGGTGAATTACAAAGATTTTCAATTGCAAGAGCTTTGGCAAAAGAAGCAGATGTTTATTTGATAGATGAACCCTCTGCATATTTGGATGTTGAAGAGAGAATTTCATGCGCTAAGGCGATAAAAGAGATAATGATTCAAACTGGGAAGACGGCATTTGTTGTCGATCATGATCTTTTATTAATGTCTTATTTGGCAGATTCTATTATTTTATTTTCTGGGAAGTCAGGGGTTGAAGGAAACTCGTCTGAGATTTTTAGTTTTGAGAGAGGTATATCTGAGCTATTAAAAGAATTAGATATAACATTAAGGAAAGACAAAGAGATTGGGAGACCAAAAATAAATAAAAAAGGGAGTGTTCTGGACAGAAAGCAGAGGGAAGAGGGGCGTTGGGCTGAATTTTGATTTTGGGTAGTTTTATAAATTTAATTTAGCATGAGTTTTCATGAAGAGAGTAGTGGTAATTGGATTAATTGTTGTGTTGGTATCTGTACTAGTTTCATTATTTTTTGTAAATGCAAACAATTCGCGTTTTTCTAGATCGGGAGAAGAGATGGTTTCCCCTAAAGATAATATTTTTGGAGATTATGTTGAAGTTTTTATTAAAACCAAAGATATATCTGATAAAAAGAATACAGGTGCTTTACGCGGTATTATTGGTAAGGGTAGAGAAAGTGCTATTCTGAAAATAGATAAAGAAAAAATCAAATATAACTCAAAGAGTGGGGTTTTTGCAAACATTAGTTTACAAGAATTTGAGGATCTGAGAAATGATTTAGGCGCGGAGAATGTAGTTGTTAGTCTTAATAGACATATAATGCTTCAGGATTCTGTGCCTTTGATTTTAGCTAATTCTACGCATGTTTTGCGAGGTGATGAACTTAATTTAACGGGAGTTGGTCAAACTGTTTGTGTTATCGATACGGGGGTTAACTATAGTCATGCTGATCTAGGAGGGTGTTACGGAAATAATGATCCATCTTCTAATTGTAAGATTATTGGTGGATGGGATTTTTATAACTCAGATTCGGATCCAGTTGATGATAATGGGCATGGGACGCATGTCGCTGGGATTATCGCAGCAAATGGTAGTATAACGGGTGTCGCTCCGGGAGCAAAAATAGTTATGATAAAAGCTTGTGATTCTAGTGGTCAAAGTTGTCCGGATTTAGCGATAGCAAGAGGTATAGATTGGTGTGTGGATAATGCATCTATTTTCAACATTTCTGTAATAAGTATGAGTTTGGGAGGGGATGTTGATGAAGGATATTGTAATGGAGATTCTCTTGCTTCATTTATAAATAATGCAGTTACGCAGAATATTAGTGTGGTTATCGCTTCTGGAAATGATGGATATTATAACGCTATTTCCTCTCCAGCATGTGTGGCGAGTGCAATTCCGGTTTCTGCTACAAATAAAAATGATACAATTTCATATTACGCAAACACAAATAGTTTAGTTATGCTTTTGGCGCCAGGTGGGGATAGCTCAGCTGTTGCTGCTAATAATATAAATTCAACATGGTATAACGGTGGGTATAAGCAGATTAGTGGTACATCTATGGCGACTCCACACGTTTCTGGAGCTATTGCTATTTTAAATCAGTATTTAGATTTAACGAGCAGGGAGAAGACTCCGGCCCAAATTGAATTAATTTTGAACAATACGGGTGTGAGGGTTCAAGATGTTGGCTATTCTTGGCTTAATTTTTCTAGAATTGATGTTTATTCTGCAATTATTAGTTTAGATGAAGATGATCCCAACGTAACGCTTATTTCTCCTTCTAATAATTCTGTAAATCAGAGTACGAATATTAGTTTTTCTTGTAATGCGACGGATTTACAATTATCTAATATGACTTTTTATTTATGGAATTCTTCTAATTCAATAGTTAATCAAACTACCCTTAATATTTCCGGTGCTTCAAATCAAATTTCAATTAGTGTTATTAATTTGACAAGTGATTCTTATAAATGGAATTGTCTTGCTGGTGATGCTAATGGGAATATTGCTTTTGCGGCAAATAATTTTACGTTTACTAATAATAATATAAGCACAAGTCTTTTTTCTCCTGCAGATAATTCTTATACAAACGTAAATGATACGAATTTTACATGTGTTTCTAATACACGTAGCGACGTTAGTTTATCTAATGTTACTCTATACTTGTGGAATTCTAGTTCAGAACTGGTCCATAATGAGACTAAAAATATATCAGGGGTGACAAATATATCAACCTTTAATTATAGTTTTATTTATGAAGATAACTACGTTTGGAACTGTCTTTCTGTAAATAATGAGTCTGAGTCGGTTTTTGCCGAGAATAATTATAGTCTAACTTATGATATTACTTCTCCAAATATTATAATAAATCTACCAGGTGATTTAACTAGTTATAGTTCCAATAGTCAATCTATAAGTTTTGAATATAATGTTTCTGACAATTTTGAGATAGGCAACTGTAGTTTAATAATTGATGATGTGATTAATTTAACAAATTCTAGTGTGACTAATCTTTCTGTTTATCAATATTTTGCGCAGGAGTTTTCTCCAGGTAGTTATAGTTGGAGTGTGAATTGTACAGATATGGCAGGAAATGTTGCTAATTCCTCTATTAGAAGTTTTATTGTGAGTGCACCCATAGTTAGCCCTTCTTCTGGCGGTGGTGGAGGAGGCGGAGGATCTTCTACGGTTTTTATCAGTCCTGAAAAGTTAAA
>CAYOYC010000032.1:0-5297 GCA_964408125.1 Candidatus Woesearchaeota archaeon | reverse complement strand
CTAAATTTGAAAACTTTTATTATTAATAAACTTCAATATAATTTAATAGATAAAATAAAAAAAGTATTAGTCTATGGAGAGCTAACGAAAATAGAGCAAAAAGTTGCTAATAAATTAATTGAGAATAAAATTCTTTTAAAAGTAGATCTAGAAAGAGCAAAAGAGCTTGGTTTTAAAGATAATGGAATTTGATTCTGAAGTTTGGAAAATAAAGAAAGAGGAACAACTTGCGCTAAATAAAGAGATTTCTGGGATTGAAGTACCGAAAGAGCTAAAAGAATTTGAGAAAGAGTTGAAGATTTGTTGTAAATTGGTGGGATGAAAATTATTAATGCTGCTCTTGGCGCTCAGAAGTAAAAACGAGTAACGTTGAATATCTGAAAGACCAGGAGTTTCTAGATAAAAATAAAGATTGTTTATAGGTAAATAAAAGAATTATTAAAAAGAAAATTGAAAAATAGTTTTTCACTCGAGTGTCTAAATTTTTATAAACCATTTTTTAATTTATAAGCGTTCCTAGTATGTCGAGGCTATGTTTTCCATTGTTGGAATTGGTTTTATAATTATTTGATACTTATTTGTTTCTATCATAAGTTAAATAAACTTGAAAATATTCAGTTAAATATGTATTTCGGCCAGAAATTTGAACCAAAGGAGAATAGAATAATTCACGGAGCTGGGCAGAGTGTTGAGCAATTTAGAAAATATTGGAATATTATGGAGTGTTCTAGGCCGGCAATATATATGTTTTATCTTAAAATAAATACTGTGGCGGAAAAATTGGGAAGGATAAAAGAAGAAGTAAAAGAATTCCCGGGTTTAGCATTGCAGATTGGTTTAAATTTAAAGATTAAGGATGGCGGAGAGAAGACGAGGGAGATAGTCATGGGAGAATATGATAAGGAGATATTATCATTAATTGATTTCATGAAGAAATCCAAAAGATTATTTTTCTTAAGAATCGGGTATGAATTTAATAATCCTGATCACAATTATAAGTCAAAAGAGTTTGTTTTAGCTTGGAAACATATTGTTGATTTGTTTAGAAGAAATAAAGTTGATAATGTTGCTTTTGTTTGGGATGCCTGTACGGCTTTTAATAAAGACATAAAGGATGTTATGTATTATTATCCCGGAGATGAATATGTTGATTGGTTTGGGAATAATCTTTTTGGCGCCCAACATTTCGAAAACGATGGAGATAAGATAACTGAAGATTTTGCGAAAGAATCGGAACAGCATAAAAAACCTTTGATGATTTGTGAATCAAGTGCTATAAGAAGTGGTGTTTTGAGTGGTAAGGAGAGTTGGGATGCGTGGTTCAAGCCATATTTTAAATGGATTAAAAGTCATCCTGTCGTGAAGGCGTTTTGTTATATTAATTGGGATTGGGCGATTGACTGGAAACAGCCGGAATGGGGAAACGGGAGGATAGAAGAAAACGAATTCGTAAAGAATAGCTATCTAAAAGAACTTTCAGATAAAAGATATGTTCATTTGGGTGAAATATAGATAATCTTTATTTCGGCTCGTACAGAAAAGTGATCAGAGGGCGTGTTCTTCGTTACCACCTCTAAATTTAAAAACCAGGAAAGATATGGTATTTTATGTTGTTAGAAAAGAGGATGAATAAGAGAGGATGGATTAGAATAATGGAAGCAGTCGTTGCTATTTTAATTATGGCGAGTGTTTTAATAGTTCTATATACAAATAACGCACCGCAGGTTAGTTTCTCTTCGTATATTAGTGATTTGCAAATTAGAATCTTGGGAGATGTGGCGGATAGTCCTAAACTAAGAAACGAAGTGTTGGCGTCTGAAGAAGGTGGAAATACAACAGATTTGGTAGTTTTTATGAGAGATAGTATTCCTACTAATTTTAATTTCGCTGTTAGAGTTTGTAGTTTGGAAAATAGTGGTTGCCCGTTGGGCCAGTCGTTAGATCAAGAAGTTTTTGTAGAGGACAGAATTATTAGTAGTAATCTTACTACTTATGATCCGAAAATGTTAAGATTATTTATTTGGGAGAAGTTAAGTTAAACTATCAACAAAATTATAAACCCATTTTAGCTTAGTATTCTATGCCATATGATGTTATTGTTGGAAGGAATGAGAGTGATAAGAAGCTTTTCGGAAAGAGGGGATTAATTTTCTTAGGAAAGAGTTACGTTACGATGGGGCAATATACTTCTCTTTCAAACCCGATATATATGGATGTGGCGAGAAGCCATGTAATTATGATAGCGGGAAAGAGGGGATCAGGAAAGTCTTATACATTGGGAGGTATGGCAGAAGCAATTTCGTGTTTGGATTATGAAGAAGCACAGAATATTTCTTCTTTGATTTTTGATACGATGGGGATTTTCTGGACAATGAAATTCAAAAATCATAAAGATAAGGTGTTGTTAGATGAGTGGGAATTAGAAGCTAAGAATATACCATTGAAAGTTTTTGTTCCGTTTGGGTATTTTAATGAGTTTCACGATAAAGGAATCCCAGTAGATGCAGAGTTTGCATTAAAGATTTCGGATATTAATGCAGATGATTGGGTTTCTTTGTTTGAATTAAAGTTTACTCAGCCCGAAGCAGTTTTATTGGAAAGTGTCATTTCTGAATTGAAAAAATGTAAAAGTTTTGGTTTTGAGGAGATAAGAAAGACGATCGCAATGGCGAAAGATGTTTCTCAAGATGTTAAAAATTCAACTGCCGCATTATTTGATGCTGCTGAAAGTTGGAAAGTTTTTGATGAAAAGATTGGAACACCTATAAAAGAGTTAGTTAAGGGCGGGCAGACTACGGTTGTTGATTTATCGATGTATGCGTCTACTGGGAGCTTTAATGTTAGAGGATTAATTATAGGATTAGTTTCTAAAAAATTATTTAATGAGAGAATGTCTGAAAGGAGAAACGAAGAAATTCAGTCTGTTCAGAGAGGATATGACTATCAATCTATTACACTAAAGAGAGAAATGCCGTTAGTTTGGATATTTATTGATGAAGCTCATGAATTTTTACCGAAAGAAACTGAGAAAAAAACTCCGGCTTCGGATGCCTTAATACAATTATTAAGAGAGGGTAGGCAGCCCGGAATTTCTATGGTTATGGCAACGCAACAGCCAGGAAAGATCCATACGGATGCGATGACGCAATCTGATATAGTTATTTCTCATAGAGTTACGGCAGAGCAGGATGTAAATTCTTTGAATCAAATCATGCAGACATATTTATATGAAGGAATAAAAGAAAAAATGAATAATCTTCCAAGAGAAAAAGGGTCTGCTATTTTGTTAGATGATAATTCTGAGAGAATTTATCCGATAAGAGTTAGGCCAAGATTTACATGGCATGGCGGAGAGGCTCCTACGGCGATTAAGGCTGTGAAAGCTGAGTAGTTTTGGATAAGTTTATAATATATTAGTTTATTATATTAGTATGAATAAAAGAGAGTTTGATCCAGATAAATATAAGGCTAGTTTGTTAAATAAGAAGTATACGAAGAATTTTGATGATATTCCCTTGCCGGAAGAGGTACAGAGAGATATTTCTTCTTCTTTACCAAAAAAGAAATCGTTCCCGGTTTTCTTTTTAATTGCAATATTGGTATTTGTTTTTTTAGGGCTAGGAGTTTATGCATATTTTTCACCGAGTGATAATATAGTTAAGCAAATATTTTTACGAGAGGATGTCTGTTCTAAAGTTGATATTTCCGTTGCGGTTTTGTCAGATAAAACGTGTTATGACTCGAATCAATCTTTGTTTAAAGTATATGTCCAAAGGGGTTCTAATAGTTTTTCATTGAAATCAGTAAATTTCCAAATTAATTCGAATTCGGATTCTATAAGTCATAAATCAGAATATTATTTACCAAAAAATTCAAAGAATATTTATTATATTAATTATAGTGGACTATCTAATATAGAAAATGTGGAGATATATTTTGTTTTAGAAACAACCGCTGGATTGAAGAATTGTAGTAAGACGGTTATAAATAAGGTATACCCTTGTGATTCTCCAATAATAATGGAGCGGGCCTATGAGGATGGTTCTGGTTATATATATGTTGAGGAAAATGAGTCAGATGAACAAACACCAACGGAGATTGAAGTATATTTTGAAAACCAGAGTGAGGTTCCTTTAAATGATTCAGCTGTTAATATAACTGCAAATGTTACGTATCAGAATACAACGAATGTAATAAATGTAACCAATACAACTGGGAATAATTCTTCATACGTTCCTCCTACTCAACCTACTACACGGTTGCCGGTAGAGACTATTACGCAAGCAATTTCTAATTGTGAGCAGTTGCAAAATATAAAAAACAAATTAAACGGAAATTATTATTTGGCAAGTAATGTTGATTGTTTGGCTTCTAAGGACTGGAATGAGGGCTTAGGATTTGAGCCTATTGGGAAAGATATGCAAGATATATTTTATGGTAAATTGGATGGGAAAGGTTACAGTGTTTCTAATTTGTATATAAATAGACCAGATGAAAATAATGTTGGATTGTTTGGATATTCTGAGGGTACTATCTCTAATTTGGGATTATTAAATGTAAACATAACGGGAGACTGGTACACTGCTAGTTTGGTTGGCGAGCAATATTCTGGAAATATTTACAAAGTTTACTCCACAGGAAGGGTTTCGGGTGGCAATTTAGTTGGCGGTTTGATTGGGGGGCTTGATTCTTATTCAGATTCAAATGCAGTTGTTAGTAGATCGTACTCTAGTGCTATTGTATCTGGAGAAGCTAATGTTGGTGGTTTTGTGGGTGTTGCTATGGACGGTGTTATTACTAATTGCTATGCAGCTGGTTCTGTTTCTGCAGATAATACTGTTGGTGGTTTTGTGGGTTCTGCAAATGGTATTATTTCTAATTCTTATTCTTCTGGTCTGGTTTTAGGAGATACTTTTATTGATATGGATGTTGGAGGATTCGCGGGGTTTGTTTCAGGTATTAGCGAGATTAGTAATTCTTATTTTGATAAACAAACCTCTGGACAAGATATTTCGGTAGATGATGGGGATACTCCACAAGGTGAACCAAAAACAACTTCTCAGATGAAAACGCAGTCTACGTTTTCTGGATGGGATTTTACAAATGTTTGGAAGATGGAAGGATATCCTCGACTAAAATAATGATATTTATAAACTATTTAATATTAGTTTAATTATGCAAAATATTAAATTAGTTCCGAATTTAAATAAATCTGCTATTTCAGATGTTGTGACAACTGTTTTAATTATTGCTTTGGTAATTGTTGCTATTTCGGTTGTTTGGATTGGAGTAATGCC
>CAYOYC010000031.1:0-5679 GCA_964408125.1 Candidatus Woesearchaeota archaeon | reverse complement strand
GCCAAGGACATCACCCTTTCACGGTGGAAACCCGGGTTCGAATCCCGGTGGGAGCGTTAATACATCGTGGTCTTTTGACGTGATGTCTGGCTAATTTTGAGCGGATTTAAATAATTGAAAGACTATTAGTTTAAGAAAAGATTTTTAAGTAGGCATTTACTAATAATGGGATGAATCAGGTTGATATAAAATCAAAGTTTGAGTTTTTTAGAAAAAATAACATTGTTTACTTAGACAACGCCGCAACAACACAGGTGCCAGATGTTGTTGTCAATGCGGTTGATTCGATTTTGGAATATCGTGGGAATCCTCACAGGGGTGCTCATTTAGTTGCAGAAAAGGATGAGAAACTTTTGGATGAATCAAGAAAAAATATTACTTCTTTCATTAATGCAGATGCAAGCGAATTGGTATTTACAAACAACACAACAGACTCCATAAATTTAGCAGTAGATTTAATCTTACCCAAAATAAGAGAAGGAGACGAAATAATTATTCCGATTTCTGAGCATCATTCAAACATGTTGCCTTTTGATAAATTGATTAAAGTCGGTGCCAAGATCAAAACAATCGGTTTAAATAAAGATTTTATAGTTGATATTTCGAATTTAAAGAAAAAGATAACAAAGAAAACAAAAATTGTTTCTATAGGACACATTTCTAATGTTTTAGGAACATTAAATCCTGTAGAAGAAATTGGTAACTATCTGAAAAAAAACTTCCCAGAGATAATTTATCTGGTTGATGGAGCTCAGGCAGTTGCCCATATCCCAGTAGATGTAAAAAAGATAAAATGCGATTTTTATGCTTTTTCTGGGCACAAAATGTATGGTCCCTGCGGCGTGGGAGGATTATATTTTTCAAAAGAATTATTCAGTCTATTGAAACCATTAAGAGCTGGGGGAGGAACAGTCAAGTCTGTTAGTCTAGTAGACAATAAATCTTATTCTGATTTGATTATAGATTTTGAGAAAAATCTTTCTATATTGGAGGGAGGAACTCCAAACACATCCAATATAGTTGGACTTTCTAAGGCGGTTAATTTTATTCGTTCAGTTGGTTTTGATGAAATAGAAAAACATGAAAAAGGACTTGTATCTAAACTTTTAGGGGGTCTTGAAAAAATAAAAGGCATTAAAATTTATGGGGCAAGTAAAGCAGAAAAAGGGAAAAGTCTTGTTTCTTTTTCAGTTGAAGATATTCCAACTGCAGAGGTTGGAGAGCAATTAGATAAAAGAAAAATATGCAGAATATATAAAAAGATTTAGAAAAACAACCGGTAGTAGGTTCAAAAACTTTTTTGAGTATAAATGGAAAGAAATGCTAAAAAAAGAGCTTGGGAATATAGATTTTAAGTGGTAACTTTATGAAGCAAAATAGCTCAGAAGACCTTTCTGTATAAAATAAATAGATATTCCGAAGAAAACATAACTTGGGATTATTGTTACATACCCAGAAAAGATTATTATTGCAAAAATCGTATCCAAAATACTTGCGATGTCTCCTCCAAAAATAAATGGAACTGCTTTAACTAAAATTAATATTGCGAATAAAGATAGAATCGTTAAAGGGATTACTCCAAAAAAACCCTTTATTAAGAGAAGAACGCCCAAAGCAAGATCTAAATGTCCGAAGATGCCCATTAGGCCAAAAAAATTGAATCCTCCGCCACCGGGCATTTTTTCATATCTTTTCTTCTCTTCGTAATTGAAATAATAATCATAGATAAGGAAAAGGATGATTACAATTCCCATTAATTGAGCTAGAATATCAAGTGAAAAGATCCCTTTAATAAGAAATAGAAAAGCCAAAAATAAAAAAAATATTAGTTGAAAGTCCATTTTTTATTCAGGTTCAGAGGTTTTTTAAAGATTGTTGGGATTTAATCCTTAAATAAACATCCCAATTAAAATTAAAGCAGAGCCTATTAAAAAAGAATAAACCAAAGTCCAGCCACCCATTTTTAACTTTTTGATTAAATAAGGCAATCTTCTATCTGCTATTTGATAGATTGCTCTTCCAAATTGTTTATCCATTTCCAATCCGTTTGTTCTAAGTTCTTTTAGATAAGAAATAAGTTTTTCTTCTGTCAAATTCTTTCTAAGATTACTATAATGAAAAATATCTAATTTGTTTAATTCTTCTTTATGTCTTTTTGACTTAAATAAATTCGGGATAATCATGCTTGTTAAGTTCAATATTGAAAAAGCAGAACCGCCTAAAACTATAATTACCCCCAATGTAGAAATTCTACTTATGGCAAATTTTTCAAAATTGGATAAGAAAAAAACTAAAATAACAGATGCAATACTAATAATCCAATTTGCTTTATTTTCAAAATGCCTAGTTAATTCTTCAAAAGTAGAAAGTATATCTCCCCTAACAGAGGAAGACCATGCAAAAGTAACGTCATCCTGATTTTTTGGCATAATAATAACAGAATATATTTATTTAAAAATCTTTGTTAAAAAATAAAAAGCCTTTTTCGAGGCAATTCACTTCAGTTCTTCAAGTTCAATTCTGTTTGTGCAAATCTCTGAGGAACATGAATTGCTTCATTCCTAACATAATCTAGAGCTTCTGCCCAATTCTTAACAAGGGTTGCTCCTTCTCCAATCTTTTGGGAACTTGGACGCAATGGATCTTCAAGAACTATTTTTCCGTCTCTGCCCAAATATGTCCAGTTTTTAATTCTTCTATTAAAAACCGCCAACCTAGAATTACCAACTTGTTGGATTGTCTTTCTATCTATATATTCTTTTGCAAAAAAGTCTATTGAATACGCCATAGGTCCCGAATGGTGATCCGCATCAGAAACTATTGCAACATATGGAACTCCTTTTTGACAAGCCATTAATGCAATCGGATAACCAAAGGGCATCTGCTCTTTTGCAAGATGTTTCATATCAGGAGAAAGACATCTACCCTGCCCCTGTGTCAGAAACATATCAGTTAGTACTGCATCATAAACTGGCTGAACAATACTTCCTTCCCATTTTAGAGGGATTCTAAGTAGATCTGTTGCTTCATCAAAAGTGCTAACTATCTGAACATTGTGCTCAGACAAAAGCCGTCTTGCTGCTTCTTGATGTATTGGGGTGTCCTCTACAACTAAGATCTCCAATTTTTTATCTGTCATTTTTTTACCTCTGACTTTAGTTTGTCTAACTGTGTTCTTTTCAGATTATTAAGTACCGGAGCCATCTTGTAACATTGTTTAATGAAATACTCTCTGCCCAATCTATCATCTAATCTAGGTTGCTTAAGTTCTGGACAATGCTTTTCTGCAAAATCAAATGGAGATTCTTCAATTCCCCTTTTCAAAATATAATCATAAATAAATCCCCTTAACCTATCCTTCCCTTTTGATTGAATTAGAGGAGCAACAGACTTTCCATCTTCTTTGGTGAATGGGCTATAATCACATAAATCTTCAAAAACAGACCTCCCCAATCCAGACATACCAATAAATCCACATCGACTCAATTCATGAACAAGGTCATTATGGGGGACTTGGATATCCTTTTTTTGTAAGTCTTCGAAAACATAGAAAGTGCTTTCACCTACGCCATATGGAGTAGAAATAAGAAAATTTGCAATCTTTCCTGCTTTATATAACCTCAATCTATCCTCAAGAGCTCCTTCTTCTTTGATTAAATAAAGAGGAGTTTCTGTGTTTTCTAATCTCTTGATCTTTGAATTTGATTGGGTGTTTCTATAATTTGCTTTAATTGCTTTTCTAGAAAGAACATCAGCTCTACAGGCATCCCCATTTATAACGGCCTTTGCTAACTGGACTTCTCTTGGGGCTATGAGCCCTTCAGTCTTTTTATCTAAGTTTTGTGTTTTCATTTTATCTTCCTTTCCTAACTTCTTCAGCTAAAACTTTTTCCAAGTCTTCTTCTGCTTGTCCTGGAAATTTTCTAATTTGATAGTTTGGTTTTGGCATTGATTCAAGTTCTCTATTCATCGAAGAAGTTCCAATTATGACAGTTCTAGGGTTCCTTTGTCTTATTTTGGGAATCAAAGTATAACCAATCCCCTCGCACAAGCGACTGACACGATCTTCTTCATTCATATAAGCAATTTGTTGTTCCCCTGTCAAATCACTCAAAGAACCACCATTCCGAATAATCTCGGGTTCAGTCATTGGATTCTCGGGCATCCTATGATCTAGCAATACAAAATCATAATTTTGATTTGTTATTGCATTTTGAGCATTATTGAAAGATCTTGCAACATCATAACCTCGGAATTTTGTTTGATAATGCGCAGGAAATACTACGCTTGCTGCTCTTTCTAAACTTCTAAGTGTATCTAGTTGATCCTCAACTATCAATATCCTTAGCCTTTCTTCCTCGGTTTCGTTTTGCTCTTGCGTTGTTTTCATATTGTTACTCCTTTAATGTAACAATCTAGAGTAATGACAGTATATTAAACTTCTTAGCCATTTTTCATCCTTTTTACGATATATTTATAAATAAGTCTTATTTAAGCTAAAATATGGAAGAATTAACACTCGTAGATAAAAAGATAATTACTTTAATGGAATATAATCCTAGAATTACCTTTAGGGAGCTCGCTAAGGTTTGCAATTTATCCAAAGACACTATTAAATATAGAATAAATAAGCTAGAAAAAGAGAAAATAATTTTAGGATATACAGCTTTTATAGATTATAAAAAGTTGGGAAACCAATCCTATAAGTTATATCTAAAAATAAATGGGAGTTTAGATCAAAAGAATGCTCTTAAAGAATATCTAAGAAAACAAAAAAATGTTTTTGCTGTATTTGAGTCTACTGGAAATTGGAATCTTGCCATAGCTGTCTTTGCAAAAACGCACCAAGAATTTAATCATATAGAGAATTTAATCCTGGAGAATTTTGGAGAAATTATTGTTAATCGAAGATTTTGTAGCATGATGGATGTTGAAATGTATCAAAAAAATTTCTTCCATATAGATAACAAGCCTTTGTTGATTAGCTCATACTGTTTTTGGGGAGAAGTGGAATCAAACACTTTAGATAGCCTAGATAAGAAGCTTGCTAAAATATTAAATTCCAATTCTAGAATCTCTCTTGTGGATTTAAGTGAGGAACTAAAACTAAGTCTAGATGCTATAAAGAATAGAATAAAGCGACTTAAGGATAATAAAATTGTTAGTATCTATAAAACTGCAATAAATTATGAAAAATTAGGATACGATAAATATAAGCTTTTATTATTTCCTAAATTATATTCTGATAAAATTGAGCAAGAGTTAATCACTTTTTTTAGATCTAATAGACATTGTATCAACTCCATGCGAACAATTGGACCTTGGAAGATTGAGGCAGAGTTTCTTATCTCTAAACAACAAGAGATGGAAGAGATAATTTATGAATTAAATCAGAAGTTTAAGGATAATATTTTAGATTTAGAATTTTCAACACAGAGAAATGAAGAGTTATTTGCGGGGAAGGACTTGCTTTTAGAGTAATTTTTCCCAGTCACGCCCTTGTAGCATTTATCATCGGCAATATTTATAAACCTCGAGAATCATAGAACATCAACGATAAAACACGAATAAGCGTTAAAGATTATACATCACAAACGGAGGCCAGGATGGTGATTAGTACGGCAGGAGCATCATACATTCTATCATTTCTTCAAAAAACAGGAAGATTTATATACTATT
>CAYOYC010000030.1:0-5903 GCA_964408125.1 Candidatus Woesearchaeota archaeon | reverse complement strand
ATTCACTCCGAGCTAAAGCAGGGAAGTTTTCTTTCAGCGGGCGAGTTCATAAAAATATTATGAGAATCATCTTCGCCGGCATCCACAACAAACCAAATACAAAACCACTTGACTCAAGCACAAAATCAGGAAAACTAATTGGCAAAATAATAGAAAACCTAGAAAATTACGATTGCATAAAGACAAACCTATTCAACCTAAACGTAATCCCAAAAAAAATAGAATCGCACCAACAACTCTGGATAAACACTCACAAACCCTCTAACACGGACACAATAATATTACTCGGCTCAAACGTCCAAAAATTCTTCCCACAAACACAATCTAAAGTCATTAAAATCAAACATCCTTCCGCAATCTGGTCAAACAAATCTCAAGAAAATTATGTAATCCAAACACTTAAACAAATCTAATTTTTAACAAGTTTTATAATAAGGTTTGGATTTTTGATACAACGAGAAGATTTGAAAACTTACGCTTTAAATTTAATTCTTTAATTAAACGGTTTCTACTCATCTAATATCAACTCTTTATTTTTTTCCTTTAGTTCTCTAATAGCTTCTTTTTCTAGTTCAAAAACGCTTTTTTTCGGTGTTGGTAAATTTTCAGGAACGACTCCTCCGAATCTCATAATCGCTTCTCTAACTTCTTTGCCTACTACAAAATGTGCATGACTTGCTAGTTCTTTGCCTTGGATATTCTCTCGTTTTATTTTACTTTGAGTCTGTGAAATTCTAAATAAATTAGCAATCATTTCTTCACTTCCCATAAAATCAAGAATCTTCTCTCTTTCATCTAATTTTTTTAGTTGATGGATTTCAGAAACCGACAATCCACCATATAATCCCTGATAACCTCTATTTTGAAAAATGGAATATTCTTCATCGGTAATTATTCCTGCATCTTTGGCTGCTTCAACAAGTAGTTGATTCATTTGTTTAATATCTCCTCTTAGAAGCAGTCTTTTTTTATCTTCCGCAAGTTGATTATATTTATCGCTTAACTCTTGACGATAAGTTTGAATTGCAAAATATGTCTGGCCAAGAGCGATTTGTTTCTTTCTGGGATCGCCATTTTGGACAATTAAATAGCAAGCATAGCGAGACAAATTATAATCAATAATTTCTTTGGTTTTCCTGATGTCGGGAAAACCTAAATTTGCTACATCTTTCCGTGGTTTAGAGGGCATTTCTACCATTTTCCCGACAGCAGGAAAATGGTTTTTTACATCAAATCCAGCAGTATCGCACGAAAGCATTGCCCTATCAATCGCTTTTGAGAAATTTTCCCATTTAATATATCCTAACAAAAACATTAGTTCTCTTGCCGACCATCTTTCATTTCCACTTTCATCTATTTTCTTAAGCTCATCAAACGAAACTTTTTTTATTTTTAGATCGTTCTCCATTATTTTCACACGCCTCCGACCTTTAAATAATTATATATTTCCCTTCCTTAATTTTTTCCATCTCCCCAGCTGCCACACAATCCTATTAAGTTAAGGATTTCTCCCTAGATAAATCTCAAAAAAATAATGCTCTAACTTTCATAATCTTAAACCCAAATTTCCCTTCCGCTCATAAAAAATAAAATCCGCACGCCTTTTTAATAATTTATATCCTAAAAACAATCTCTTTTATCCCAATACCCCAATATTCTACGCACATCTTCCCAATTAGTAGCAAGATCAACACCATTCGGGACAGTATAATCACTACTCGCACCATTCTTAAACAAAATTAACTTCTCTTTAGCAACTCCGGAAACCAAATGTCTCTCATCGTCATCAATCATCACATCTAAACCAAACTCACGAGCTAATTCAACCTTTGTTTTTGTAGTTCCATCCGGACGTCGAATATCCCCGAATCCCGTAAAATGTCCTAAAATATCCATCTGTTCTAGCCACTCTTTTGCATAATCCATTCTTTTTCCACTTCTCATAGTGACGAGATAAAGATCTGCATGCCTAGATAAACAAGCAACCCCAGAAAGCGCTCCAGGTACTTCTTGCATCAACAATGTAGAATTTCTAGAAAAAACATAATCAGACATTCCTTCATATGCCTCAGCTCCAATTATTGGAACACATAATGTTTTATCTGTTTTCCACGGCTCAACCTCTATATTAAGATTGCGTCTAATCCAATCAGATTTAGCACGATTCGTATCCGCTAGCACTCCATTAAAATCCAATCCATACTTTACCATTTCGAAAAAGTATAATAAAATTGCTTTAAAAACTTAATCAATATACAAACTATGAATTCAATTCCTTCAAAACCTTCTTAACGTCCTGCCCATGAACCATCGCGCCCTGCTCAATAGTCTCCATCATAGCAAATTGACAACCACCACAACCCATCCCCATATTTAATAGCTTTTCAACTACCTCTGGTCGAACTCTCATCGCCTGATATATCGTCATATCCCCAGTAATCTCCTTTAGTTTAGACCTGGATTTTTTCTTCTTAGTCTTTAAAATACTCATCTTCGACTTCTTCTAATGTCTTACCTTCTGTTTCCAAAAGCTCCTCTTCGCATTCATCCTCATTTCTAAAAGCACAAAGGTGTTTTTTGTAAGCTGCCATCTTTCCTCCTTGTTTAGCTAAGTATTAGAAGTTTATATATTTTGGGTTAGGGTGTTTACGCCCGTTCTCCCAATTCTTAATAGCGATTTTCAAAACGTCCGCAGCCAAATTAGAACAATGCATCTTAATCGGTGGTAATCCTTTCAATGACTCAGCAACGTCTTTATTCGTAATTTTCTTCGCTTCTTCTAAGGTTTTCCCTTTAGCCAAATCCGTTATCATAGAAGAGGTGGCAATAGCCGCGGCACAACCAAAAGTCTGAAACTTAATATCCTTAATTCTATTATCTTTTACCTTCAGATAAATTCGCATTACGTCGCCACATGAAACGTTTCCCATCTCTCCGACAGCATCCGGATTCTTCATCTCTCCCATATTTCTCGGATTCGCAAAATGCTCTAAAACTTCTTTACTATATTCCATTACTTCCTCCGAATTTAAACGGACTTATTTTAGTAAGCCTCTCCACATTTTCTTTAATTTCTTTAATAATATAGTCTTCTTGCTTTTTAGATAAAACGTTCAATGAATCTAAACTAATTCTAATATTTCCATTCAAATACATCTCGCCAACATCTATCGCTTTCAAAACATGACTTCCAGCTAATTTATGTGACGAACAAGCCGAACCCGTAGAAATACAGATACCCGCTTCATCCAACAACATCTGTAAACTCTCCCCCTCAATCCCATAAAACGAAATTGTAATATTACTATAAATTCTTTTTTCTCGAGAACCATTTAATTTAGCTCCAGGGATTTTAATAAGCTCTTTCTCAATTCTATCCCTCGATTTCCCAACTTCTTCCGATTTTCTTTTCAGATCAATCGCCTTTGCTAAAGAAATAATCCCCAAAACATTTTCAGTTCCACTCCTTAAATCACCCTCTTGTCCTCCTCCCTTTATCAACGGAGAAATCTTAACTCCTTTTCTAATGTACAAAAATCCAACCCCTTTCAGTGCATTTATTTTATGACCGGAAACAGACATTAGATCAATCCCCATATTCACGTCAATCTTAATCTTCCCAAAAGACTGAACCGCATCCGTATGGAACAAGACCTTATTTTTTTTACATATTTTCGCAATTTCTTCAATCGGCTGTATAGTTCCAATTTCATTATTAACATGCATTATAGAAACCAAAGCTGTTTCTTTTGTTATAGCTTTTGCAACATCCCTTGGATCAACAATCCCTTCTTTATTTACATTAACATAACTAATTTTATAACCATGTTTTTTCAAATCCTCACAAATTTCAATCACTGCCGGATGTTCAATGGAAGAAATGACAATATGTTTTTTATTACTATTCATTAAAGTTCCTTTTAACGCAAAATTATTACTTTCCGTAGCCCCAGACGTAAAAACAATCTCCTCTGGTTTAGCACCAATAAATTTTGCTATCTTTTCTCTAGCCTTCTCTATCTCTATTTTTGCCTCTTTACCAATAGAATGCCTAGATGACGGATTCCCATAAATTCCGATCTTATTTTTTATCTCTTCAATAACTTCTTTCGCTACTTCCGTTGTCGCCGCATTATCTAAATATATTTTTTCCATTTTAGTATTTAAATTCGCAATTGCAATATTTCAAAACTTCTTTGTTATATTGTTTGCAAACATCGCAAGCACATTTAGAATTTTTCATAAGCTGTATTATCCTCTCTATCTCCATCATTCCGTTAGATTTCTTTTCCATTACAGTCTTAACAGAAGTTTTAATCTCTTTTTCTATTTCCTTGGACAACTTAATCTTATTTGCTCTTTTATTAGATAAATATTGCGAAATTGCCGCCTTACTTATCCCCAGAATGTCGCCTGTTTTTTCATAACTCAACTTATACTCTTTTACAAATATGGTTGCCATTTCTTTCCTTATCTTTGGTATAATATACCAAACCTCTATCTCTTGTGGTAGTAAATACATAATGATGTTTACTATAGTTTACTTTATAAATTTTACTAAAATCAACTACCCTAATCTACATCCAGAAAGCTGAGAAAGAGTGCCCAAAGAAAGCCCACTCGAAATAATCCTTCCCTCTATCTTCCATGACGGATGAATTATAACCCCTCTACATTCCATAGGAGAAAGACGACAATCGATAACACTTAAATTACTAGAATAGTTACCAAACATCTCTAATTGTGCATTAGACTGAGGATTCCCATCAAAAACAAAAAGAACTACCTCCTGCTCATTTAAGCAATTAACAAACTTCCTTATAGAATCCCCTCCCAAAATAGCATTTCCAGAAATCATCCGCAAATCAAAAAATTGACTCAAAACCAAAATAAGTACGACCAAAACGCATGCAATAAGCAAAACTTTTACCCAAGTTTTCATATAATAACGAACTTTTTTACCTTTTTAAGTTTGCCTATTCTCTAGAATATACTTCAACCCCCTCCTAATGAAATTGCTAAAATTTTTGCTCCTACTTTATAATTGTAAGACAGTAAAACCCGTCACACTACGACCATCTCGCAAGAGCAAAAATTTACTGGCAAAAATTAACCAGCAAAATAATTTTAAATTTACTTCTTTCCCATCATTCTACAAACTGTTGTTCCACAAGTTCCACACTTTCCCTTCATCATATTTGTACCTTTTACAGTCTTGGACTCAACTCCGTCTTTCATTTCAACAGTTTTCTTACATTTTACGCAATATGCTTCAGTCATTTTTATTTCCTCCTTTAACATTTAGTTATACATCGTGAATAGCCTTCTTTGTACCACATGCCATACACTTTAAAAATACTTGATCTCCTTCCTTTATAATCTCCGTATCTGGTTTTCCGCAATTCGCACATTTAACAAACGAATTCGTATACTTTTCTACCTTCTCATTTATCTGTGCAGACGTTAGTTTTCTTGTCAAAATTAATCTCTCTCCCTCAATATTCCCCGAGGTTGCCAACTCTCCTAATAAGAATTTAACTAAATGCTCCGGCTTTCTTCTTAAACAAGTCGCAATCTGACAAAAATTAGTAACAATAGTCTTTGTTCCTTCATGCATTCCTTCTACTTTTTTTACCTCAAACCTATCACAAAACTCGCACGGCTTTACTTTCTTAAACGCTTCACCTAAAAGTTTTTCGTAATCGTCCATACTATTAACACAAAAAATGACTTTTTAAGGGTTTTTATGAGGATCTAAAGCCACCTTTTCCAAAATCCAGTAACTTTCTTCAGCTCCTCTTCTGCTTCCATATACGCTAACTCTTCCTGTATCTTATTCAATCTCGAAGCATATGTTCTCAACATATTTTCATAAACTCTAGTATCCAACTTCCCCTTATTCA
>CAYOYC010000029.1:0-5999 GCA_964408125.1 Candidatus Woesearchaeota archaeon | reverse complement strand
GTGTAAACGAGTAGTCCTACCGATGAACGAAGCGTCCGGTATTCTATTTAGATGATAAAAAGTGAGGGTTTATAATCGTTTCTTTTACGGGTTTGGTCTATTTGTCTATTCCAGACTTTCTTCTTGGGTATTTTTTTCTAATCGCTGGCCGATAAAAAAATGACTCAATTCCGCTGCGGCTTCTAGCTTCTTTCCCATCATGTAATTCCACATTTAGTATTTGTGCTATTTGCGAAGAAGAATAACCTTCGCCTTTTAATTGCCAGGCATAATCTGCCTCTAGATATGGCCACTCTTTTTTACCTAATATCCTATTTAGTTTTCTTACGCTTGCAACACATGTTTCTGGTGCGAAGGCTCCTCTTCTTTCTACTACGTCTGATTTTGTTTTTGTTCCCTGGCTTAGATGTTGCCTTGAGTATAAATTATACTCTTCTTCATCCCGTATTATCCCCTCATAAACTGGTTGATATCTTGTATTTTTGTTTCCTTTAAGGGCATAACGAACAATTGTACTCAATGCTTTTTCTGAATATATTTGATCATTTGATGGATATACAAACCCGGCCTTCCTGCAGAAATCTTCGTTTTGATGTATATCATGAGCTATTGCACGCGCGCAGAGTCCTATATATCGTGTTCCGATTTCTGGTAAAAGTGTTTGTAATCTAAACCCATCTTCTCTTAATCTTTTTAAAAATTTTGCCTTTGTTACAGTTTCCATATATTCAACTCAAAATTAGTATTTTTAAACCCTTCTAAAGTAGTGACAGAATTACTTGAACATTCTCATCCACTTAATTGCCTTTTCTATATCTTCACTAACTTTTTCTACTGGCTGTTCACCATTTACTTTAGTCGTGTTATAGAATTTTATAACGGGAGTTATTTCTTTATGGTATGTTTTAAGTCGCTGATTGATTGCGTCGATTGAAGCATCATCTGTTCTCTGAGACAATTCAGAGCCACAAGCATCACATATTTTATCTTGTTTTGGCTTTAAGGATTTAACGTTAATATTATAAGTTGTTCCACATTTTTTACAGCTCCATCTTCCGATTATTCTCCTTACGGCTTCTTGATCTGATATTTCTATGTTAAATGCATTATCTATCTTTATCCCGATAGCATCCATGTCTTCTGCTTGTTGCAAATTTCTTGGATAACCATCTAAAATAAATCCGTTTTTACAATCCTTCATAGAAAGTCTTTCTAATAAAATCTTTAGGATCAAACTATTTGGGACCAGGTTGCCCTTTGTGATATATGAATCTATTTCTTCTCTTTCTTTTCCAGTTGTAGCTCTTAATAGATCTCCGGTGGATATGTGTGGCATATTCAGATTTTTAGAAGTTATTTCTGCCTGAGTTCCCTTTCCGCTTCCCTGTATTCCAATAAATAAATAATTCATTTTATCACCTAACCCTTGGTTAAGAATTTAATTTATAAATTTTGCGGTAGTGTATTTTTTAAAAATTCAAAGAAAGATATTACCTTTTTGTTTTTTATATTATTTATCCTCTTTATATTTATTAAATTCTTTTCTGTTAATTCCTTTAAAATATCACTAAAAACTATAAGCGTTTTGTCTTTTTCATAAGAAGCATTCATGGTTTTTTTATCGAAGGTCTTACCATACTCTTCCAACATCTTCTTTTTGGAAATGTTATATGGTTTACCCTTTTTTAGCCCGATAGACTCTAGAAATTCATTAAAATTAAAGTTACAACATTTTGAGAAGCAGGATAAATTTGGAACTTCGTCGAGAAATAGTGGATGTTTAGCTATGGGAAACGCTTTACAAATTAGCGGTCTGTCTTTGTGAATTGAACATTTATTATTTTTTAAAAATATACATGGTTCTCCTATTAGAGAATATCCTAAACAGAAGCATAGTTTACTTTTCTTATCATAAAATACATCTAGTGGCTCTATTTTTAATTTAGAATTTAACTTTTTTAGATTCTCGATTTCCCATTCAAATAACGGCAACCCCTTAGAAGAACTGTTTTTATCTGAAATATTTCTACAACAAGAACCGCATTTAACACAACTAAATTTAACCATATTAATAAAATAGATTCAATGTTTATAAATATCTACTAGGATAGTCTTATTACGTTAACTCTTTTTTAATTAGCTTATGGGCGGAATTAACTTTTTGGAAAAGTTCGTGATCTCCCTCGGGCATATCTGGATGATGTTGCCTTGCTAAATCTTTATATTTTTTACTTATTAATTCAAAGTCTTTTTCGCTTTCATCTACGCCTAAAGTTTTTCTTGCGCTTTTTAATTGTTCAGATAAATCATCGTCTTCGGAAAATTCACGAGAAAATTGGTCTAAATTTATTTCTTTGGAAAGTAACTTTTCTACTTCGATTTTCAGAACTTTATCAATTATGTAGAGGTTTTCAATAAATCTTGGCATTAATGAATAGCTATATTTCAAGTCTCGACCTTCCATCCACCACGAAACTGAAGCAGGCGCTTTTTTCTGTGGAACTTTTTCTATTGGCATTTTCACGTTATCTCTTTCGATTCCTAATTTCTTTAATGTAAGAATAATATTGTTTTGAATCTGGATTGCTCTACGATCGAAAGAATTTGTAATCTTTGGTTCTTCTATTTCGTTTCCTTTAATTTTTACCATAAAAATATGTCTGAAAATAGGTTTTTAAAGTTGAGCTATTATGAAAAATAGAATCCTTTATAAGGCATCAGAAGAACAATCATAATATGGCAAAAGAAACAAAAACACCTGAAAATCCGGCAACGGAAAAAATAAAAGAGCCTACTAAGATAGACGAGTCTCTGGAAATCACCGATCCTGATGAGAAAGTCGGAGCGGACATGGTAGAAAAAATTCTAAATGCCATGAAAGATATGCCAGTCGCAGAAGAAACTTCCGTAAGTAAAGAAGCCGAATTCCAGGAAAAATTAGCTAGACAACAGGCTGATTTTGACAATTATAGAAAAAGAAAAGACAAAGAAGTTCAGGAAAATTTAGTTAATGCGAATGCAAATTTAATTTTAGAGATTTTGCCAGTTTTAGATCATTTTGAATTAGCCCTAAAACACAATAAAGACAAGGGTGTTTCTATGATATATGACGAATTAAAAGAAATTTTGAAAAATCAGGGATTAAAAAGAATTAATACAAAGGGAAAATTCGACCCGAGACTTCATGATGCAGTTGTTAGCGTAGAGGGAAAGGACGATGGGGCTATTCTAGAAGAGCTTCAGAGCGGATATTTGCTGAACGAAAGGCTTTTAAGGGCATCAAAAGTTAAAATCAGTAGGAGAAAAAATGAGTAAAATTATAGGTATTGATTTGGGAACGACTTTTTCAGCTGTAAGCATAATGGAAGGCGGAAGAGCAAAAATTATACCTAATACAGAGGGAAATAATACCACACCGAGCGTAGTTTCTATAAGCGGAGATGAAATATTGGTTGGGGATGTTGCAAAAAGAGGGGCAGTCGCAAATCCAAAAAACACAATTAGAAGCATTAAAAGATTGATGGGAACTAAGAAAATGACTACTATCGACGGAAAAGATTATTCTCCAGAACAAATTTCTGCTATGGTTTTAGGAAAATTAAAAAAAGATGCTGAAGCTTATTTGGGTCATGAAGTAACTGATGCAGTAATTACTGTTCCTGCTTATTTCGGAGATGCTCAGAGAAACGCGACTAAAGATGCTGGTACTATCGCTGGTTTGAATGTAAAAAGAATAATTAACGAACCAACTGCAGCCTCTTTGGCTTATGGTTTAGAAAAATCTCATGATCATACAATTTTGGTTTTCGATTTTGGTGGTGGAACTTTTGATGTTTCTATCTTGGAACTTGGTGGCGGAATTTTTGAAGTTAAATCTACAAGTGGTGATAATTTCTTGGGTGGAGATGATATTGATAATCTTTTAATTGATTATTTAGCTAGTGAATTTAAGAAAGAGAGCGGAATTGATTTGAAAACAGATTTAGTTGCTTTGCAAAGACTTAGAGATGCTTCTGAAAAGGCTAAAATAGAACTTAGCTCAGCTCAACAGACAAAGGTTACTATCCCATATATTTCTGCTGGTGCTGATGGGCCAAAACACTTGGACGTCACGATAACTAGAGCGAATTTTGAAAAAATCTGTGATCCTGTATTTGAAAGATTGAAAAATCCAGTAAAACAGGCAATTAAAGATGCTAAAAATCCTAAAATCGATAAAATTATTTTAGTTGGTGGCTCGACAAGAATTCCTAAGGTTCAAAAGATAGTAGAAGAACTTACCGGTATGGTTCCGGACAAATCTGTTAATCCAGATGAAGCCGTTTCTTTAGGAGCTGCAATCCAAGGCGCTATAATTGGCGGAGACATAACAGATATTTTACTTTTAGACGTTACACCTTTAACTTTAGGAATTGAAACTATGGGAGGGCTTAGAGTTGCTTTAATTGATAGAAATACGACTATTCCTACAAAGAAGAGCGAGACATTTACAACAGCTGCAGACGGGCAGCAAGCGGTTACAATCAATGTTTTACAGGGAGAAAGAGAAATGGCTGAAGATAACAAGTCTTTGGGTAAATTTGACCTAGTTGGAATACCTCCAGCGCCAAGAGGAATACCTCAAATTGAAGTTACTTTTGATATTGATACAAACGGAATCGTTAAAGTTTCTGCTAAGGATTTAGGCACAGGTAAGGAGCAAAAAATCGTGGTTACTGGTGGAGCTTTAACTGAAGAAGAAATCCAGAAGATGGTTAAAGATTCTGAAAAATTTAAAGAAGAAGACCTAAAGAAGAAAGAATTAATATTGGCTAGAAATGAAGCTGAATCTTTGATTTACGCTACTGAAAAAATGACTGAAGAGTATAAAGATAAGCCAGAGTTGAAAGATACAATTGAAAAAATACAGAAAGAAATGGAAACTTTGAAAGAAGCTTTGAAGGGCAATAACACTCAAACTATAAAAGCAACTTTGGAAAATGTTAAAAGAGTTTCACAAGAACTTGGAGTAAAAATCTACGAACAATCTGCTAAAGAGCAAGCTGCGCAAGCTGAAACTAAGAACGATTCTACGGTAGTTGATGCAGAAGTAGTTGACGAGAATAAATAAATTCGAAGAATTTATTTAATGTTTCTTACGGGGAAAAAATAAGTATTAGTTCTAAAAGTTTATTAAGGTGTTTTCTTTTTACAATTTATGTTAGATAAAAAAGAGGATAAACCCACCGAAAGGGTAGCGATTTTTATCGATGGAAGCAATTTGTATTATAGTTTGAAAGATTTAGGAGTCTCTAAAATAGACTTTCAAAAACTTGTTCAGGTGCTAAAGAAGGAGAGATTACTCGTTTCTGTTTTTTATTACAATTCGTCATTAGACATCAGTATTGACTCTAAAAAATATTGGGAACAACAGAAATTTTTTGATGCACTTAGAAGAATACCTGGATTTAATGTTGTCTTAGCAAGACTTAGAAAACATAAAAGAGACGACGGGACTTTTGCATTTGAGGTAAAGGGTGATGATATTTACTTGGCAGTAGACTTGGTTTCTGGAGCTTACGAAAATCTTTATGATACTGCACTTATTATTTCGGGCGACGAAGATTTTGTTCCCGCTATAAAAAAAGCTCAGAAATTAGGTAAAAAAGTTGAAAATATCTATTTTAATACAACTTCTTCAAACTACCTAAAGAAAACATGCAACACTTCTGTCTGTATAGATAAAAAATTGATAGGATTAGTAGAATTAAATTAAAAAATAAGATCCTGGCATTGCCCGAAGACCATACCAGGGAACATATTAAATTTATTACTTCTCTTAGGTTTAAAAAACCTTCGATTTGCCAAAATTATATCTACGAACAATCTGCTAAAGAGCAGGCTGCACAAGCTGAAACTAAGAACGACTCCAAAGTAGTTGACGCAGAAGTTGTGGACGAGAAGAAATAGTACATAAATTATTTTTGACGCAATGCCCAATTCCTAACCATTAATACTGA
>CAYOYC010000028.1:0-6007 GCA_964408125.1 Candidatus Woesearchaeota archaeon | reverse complement strand
TGGAGCTTTTGGATTAGAAATAGTAACAACTGAAGCATCACTTCCTACCTTCTCCATGGTTAATACTTTAGAACTTGAAGCTATCTCCAAATAATCCTTTTTAGAATTACCCGACAACTTCATAGATACCTCTGCAAATATACACAACCCATTCTTATCACACTCATTCAGATGATCTTTATCGTATGCCTTATCACACAAACACAAAATCTTGTCATTATCGGCAGAAATTAAATATTTCCCAACTGCTTCTTCAAAATTAAAAGTTTTCTTTTCGTTTAAATTGAGAGAATTTATTTGTTCAATTAAATTATTCATTAACAAATACTTTTCACCATCTGGAATATGAATTAAATTAACCGTCCCCACGGCTTTTCTTAATTTTATTTGTTGCGGCATACTAATATCTCCACCACCTATTAAAATAGACTTATCCATATCTACTTGCGTCAAAAGAGAAGAACCTGGTATATAATAAGAAATGAAGCCAAGAGGTGTATATTTTTGTAAGATCAAACCAATCTTCGTGCCACCCTCAAAATAAATACTATTATATGGGATATCTATCTTGCCTATATTATTACAAAACTCTGTTGGACAATTAGACAGGAGCTGCGCATCAAACGCGTTAAAATCTAGATTTTTAGACAATGCTGTAGTCTTCAAGCATGAATACGGAAAGAAACAAAGCTTTTCTTGATTCGTCCAAAGAAACCAGCCAACCGGCCCCTCAACTAAAAATTCTTTTTCCTGCCCATCTTTTAATTTTTCAATTTCATAAACCAAATTATTCAACGTATTCTTTGCCTGATCTGCTTTTAGATTACCAGTAATCACCTTCATAAGAGTGGTAAATAAAACCACCAATATAATCAGAACCGCAATTGCTATAATTATTTTTACTACCTCTTCTATTCCTATGTCTCCTCTTTTACCAAAAGAAAAAATCGACTCTTTTTTCTCCCGAATATTTCTCATACAAACTAAAAAGTTTTGTTATTAATAAACATTACCACTCCCCGTAATATTTAAATAAAAAGGAATATTCACAAACCCATGCCACTAGAAAAACTCCTAGAAGAAGGGAAACGCTTTCTTAGAATAGCTCTTCTATCAACTATTCTTCCGCTAACTGCACACTCTCAAGCAAGCAAAAACAATGACGAAACACGAATCGGACCATATATAGACAATACGGATTTAAGCTCTGTTGTAGAAAAGGGGAAAAGTTTAGCTAAAGGAGTACAAAAAGTACCAATATATTTACTAGATACTTCTACATCCATGAGCGCCGCATTAAGATCAAAACTAACCGGAGAAAAATTTGATTCAATCCCTATTTTCTCAGATTATCTATCTGGAGAATATAAAACTTACTTAGAATATAAAACAACTCTACACGATGAAAATCCAAATGTTTGGCAATACGTTGAGGACCCGGATATTCAAAATTTAGCAGCAACCCTAATATCTGGCTCATTATTAGGGGGACCAGAGAAAAATCAGTCCCCAGAACCAATAAAACAAGCACAAAAGTGGCCAGCTGGAGTATGGATACATAACGATGAAGGCGCAAAAAATAGAATAATAAAAACCACAGAACAAATAGAAAACCAAGGCCTCTTTAATGCTGGAATGTATATAGATGAAAATGGTGTGACATACCAACTATGGCAATATGAAGGTTTAACCACCCATACGGCTAGCCAAAACGGAAAAGAAGCTGAGGTCTTTTACACACAAGATTCAACAGGAACAAGAATCGACGGATCAAACAATTCAGTTTCACAAACACTAAGAAAAATAGATGATCGAACAATCGAAGCCACTGTTTCTAATCAAAAAACAGGTGAAATAAAGAGACATACATTCACATCACAACCAATAGAATTCCCAAGTCGCGAAACAAACATGATAGATGGACTATGGTGGAAAACGGATAAAGACAAAACAGATTCTGGAGAAGGAATTTTAATTCAGGGCGATAGAGCATATGCCATTATGGAATTCGAAAAAGAAATGATAAAAAAATTTGAATTCAGCAAAAATTGGGAAAGAGAACCGACAAAACTCACCATTATTGTAGATTATTTAGAAGCAGAAGAAGAAACGTATATCAGACAAAAAACAAGAGCGCCAAGGGAGAATGGCTATACAATCAAAAAATAAATTATTTTTCACTTAAGAAATCATACAGACTATTATAATCACCAACTCTTAAATCATGAAATTACAATTGTCTTATTAAAAATATACTTAGTTCTATCTCCGCTAAGCGTTAATTTTGTCCACTTAATCCTTGGCACGTCTGAATATAGTGATATTCCATAATCGCAATCACCATCAATTAACTTCCAAAGTTGAATCTTACACACTTCCCTATCAGATTGCAACCAATTACGCTTATGTTGAAATAGTACGTAATCCGTATTTAAAAAGAAAGAAGAATGTTTAAAATAAAAATCAGTTTTAATTTCATTGCCACTCTCGTTATATTTTATACAATACTTATTTGAGAATACCCCGTAGCAACCTTCATTAGACACATAATACTCTCTTTTGTTTTGGCCCTCTGTTTGAGCTTTTATGACACCCTCTTCACTCGCACCTGCAATTATATTACCATTAATTACAGTTGTCTTATTAAAAATATACTTAGTTTTATCTACGCTAAGCATTAATTTTGTCCCCTTAATCCTTGGAACTTCTGAATATCGCCCTATCTCTAAATCGCAATCACCATCAATTAATTTCCAAAGTTGAATCTTACACACCTCCCTATCAGATTGTAACCAATTTCTCTTATGCTGAAATAGAATGTAATCCTTATCTGATACGAAAGAAGAAGTTTCAAAATAAAAATCAGTTTTGATTTCTTTACCACTCTCGTTATATTTTATACAATACTTATTTGAGAATACCCCGTAGCAACCTTCATTAGACACATAATACTCTCCTTTGTCTTGGCCCTCTGTTTGAGCTTTTATGACACCCTCTTCACTCACGCATGTAATTATATTACCATTAAATAATGCCAACCCAGACTGCGTAGGATTTCCTGCATTAATCTTATTTAAATCCAATCCCATATATCCAGTGTTAAAAAGTTGAACCAATTCATGAGAATTATTAAATAACCCCCATAAAGCATTTTTATCTGAACGAGATGTTGGAAGAAAGTATCCAATCGGATAACCACTTCCATTATAAATAATATGCGTCCCCTTATATACTTCGGTAAAAAAGGAACAAGACGCATTTGTTGGAACTTGTTTTATATCAGTAGGGATCTCTGGATGATTACCCCAAACATTCTTATCCTCCCCGCTTATCACATCAAACCCTTTATCCGTAGTAGTTTCTGTTTTAGGTAAAATATTCTGAATTATATTTTTAATCACGTTGGGAAACAATATAAAACTTAGAACTACCATAATAAGAGCTATAGCAAGAATCCAAGCAAGAACCATATTCACCTGTATCTGCGCTCTTTTATCTAAAATGCTTCTCATATTCCATACCTTATCCAATCAAGAAAAGATTTTAACGCATTAACTATAGTATCTTTAAAAGCTATATACATAACAAGTGCTACAGCAGCGGCTATAACCGCTATAATCAAATTAGTAGGATAGTCAACCATTATCTCCCCCCTCTTGTTTCTAACCATAAAATTAAATCGTCCTCCTCCTTAATAAATCTTTACAAATCTTTATATAATCAAACTAACTTTAACTAACATGGAAAAAATCAGGTCAGTATTCATATCAGAAAAGATATTTTCAAATTCCAAGGAAGCATTCAACCTGTTTGAATCTCAAAGATTCGGAGAAAGAACTGGAGAAAAAATATTCTATACTCTTCAGGAAGCGTTGTTTTTAGTCGAGACAAAAAAGATGGAAATAACAGATTCTAAAGATAAAAACATTAAAGAAAAAGAACTATTCAAAAAATTTGAAAAAATAGATAAAAAATTCAAAACCAAATATCTAGTTTTTAGGGATTTAAGGCAAAAGGGATTAATCGTTAAAACAGCCCTAAAATTTGGAGCAGAATTTAGAGTATATGAGAAAGGAAAAAACATAGGAGTTGATCACGCGAAATGGATTTTATTTCCAGTATCACAAAATGAGCAACTAACCTGGCAAGATTTTTCAGCAAAAAACAGAATAGCTCACTCCACAAATAAAAAGTTATTAATAGCAGTAGTAGACGAAGAAAATGAAGTCTCATATTATGAAGTAAATTGGTTGAAAATATAATGGCAAGAATAGATGTATCTGACGTAAAAAAGAAAATACTCTCGTTTCTAGACCAGACAGGACCGAGTTTACCAATTCCAATTGCCAAACATGTTTCATTACAACCCATGTTTGCTTCTGCAATTCTTTCGGAACTACTAAATGAAAAAAGAATAAAAACAAGTTCTATGAAAATTGGATCTTCTCCCTTATATTTTACCCCAGGCCAAGAAGCCAAACTTGAGAATTTCACTGAAAACTTAACAGGAGCAGAAAAAGAAGCTTATCTCAAATTAAGAGACAATAAATTTCTAGAAGACCAAACTCAAGAACCAAGAACAAGAGTCGCACTAAGGGCACTAAAAGATTTTGCTATTCCAACCCAAATAAACAATAAGCTATATTGGAAATATTTTACAGTTCCAAATGAAAAAATCAGACAAGCTTTAGAAGATGAAGGAGAGGTGGCAATAGGTGAAAGAGTTGTTGGCCAACAAATTTGGGAAGATATCAAGAAAGGACAACCGAAAATCGAAACCGTAAAGACAAAACAAGAAGAAATAGTTGAAATTTTAACAAAAGAATCCTCTCAAAAAACAACACACCCTGAAGATAAACCAGAAGAGACAATTGAGGAACCAAAAACCCAAGAAATACAAAACATTAAACCGACAAAAATAAAAAAACTAACTGAAAAGGAAATATTCCTAGACCAAGCAAAGCGTATTTTAGCATCTAAAAACATAGAGCTTTTAGAGATAATACAATATGATAAAAAACAACTAATTGCTAAGGCAAGAGTAAGCGTAGATAAAACATGTATCTTATTCTTCATAGACAAGAAAAGACCAGACGAAAAGGACCTAATAAGAGCATACAAAAAGTCCCAAGAACACAAGCTCCCTTACTATATCGTAACACAAACACAACCTCCCAAAAAATTAAAAGAAACAGCTGATGTTTACAAGTCACTTCTTGGATTTGGCAGCATAGAATAGGCCCAACAACAAGCTTTTTAAACCACCAAAAACAGCATAATACTATGGGAAGAATTAAAACAAAACCAATCAAAAGAGCTTCATTATCCTTAGTGGAAAAAGCTCCCGAATTATTTGATTCTACTTTTGAACATAATAAAAAAGTTTTAGGCAGGAATATGCCAAGCAAAAAGGTAAGAAATATGATCGCTGGATATATCGCTAGAATCAAGAAGAATACAAAAAAAATAATCCAGGAAGAATAATTTTAGAATGGTAGACAACCCTCTTGATAATAGTATATTTATTGGCAGCAAACCTTTTATGAACTACGTTACAGCTGTCATCACCCAATTTACAACTCAAAAAGCAGAAGAAGTAAAGCTAGTCTCTAGAGGAAAATTTATCACTAAATGCGTAGATGTCGCAGAAGTAGCAAGAAAAAAGTTTCTAAAGGAATTAAATATAGAAATACAAGAAATAAAGATAGACAGCCAAGAATTTGAAAACAAAGAAGGAAAAAGAGTTACCGTATCCACTATGGATATAATTCTAAAAAAGAAATAAATATTATCTCCCTAATTATTCTGAATTAATTAAACTAATTAATCCAGATTCATCTGCAGTAATTACCCCGCCTTCGAATATATAACACGGGCTTTCTTCCATACTCCTTCTGCATATTTCGTATTCCATCTTTTACCTCCATTCTATTTAGTTTTCTAGAATTAAAACAAATTAAAACAAACCTTCAGACATCATCAAAAAATCATCTAAAGGCCATCAAAA
>CAYOYC010000027.1:0-7844 GCA_964408125.1 Candidatus Woesearchaeota archaeon | reverse complement strand
GAGAATATACTTTTCGACGATGAAATTGAGTGCAGTCGCCGAGAATCGAACTCGGGTCACAACCTTGGCAAGGTCATATTCTACCACTTAACCACGACTGCCTAACAATACGACCTTTTGAGGATTTAAAAATATATTGGAATTAGAAAAGATTAAAAACTCTCTTTACATTTTTAAATTATGAAAATTCCAGGAATCTTGGGTGGATTAGGGCCCGAAACAACAGCAAGGATTTACTTAGCTCTAGCTATGTCTTTTGCTGGGGAGTATCCCTGGAATACTAATTTCTAACGTAGCTTTCCCAAAAGAGATAGAGAGTAAAATAATCGTACACTCGGAATCCTGCGATATAATCTTACCCTATCTTATAAAATCAATAAAACATCTTGAAAGTGCTGGAGCCGATTTTATAATTTTACCTTGTAATACTCTGCATGCACTTCTCCCTAGGTTAAAATCTCAAACAAATCTAGAAATAACTGACTTAGTAACAGAAGTTAGCAAAGAAGCAAAAAAATTTAAGAGGATAGGGATAATCGGTACCCAAAAAACAGTAAATGATAAGTTGTATGAAAATCGAGGATTTCAAGTCATTTACCCAAATAAAGAAGAACAGAAAGAGGTTTCAGAAATAATTATCCGAACAATAAGGAAAACAAATACTCCCAAGGATAAAAAGGATATTACGGAGATAATGACCAACTTAAGAGAAAGGGGTGCAGAAAGAATAATTTTTGCCTGCACAGACCTATCTAATTTAAACATTAGAAATGAAACCATACTGGATTCTCAAAAAATCTTGGTAAAATCTATTATTGGATCTATTCTAAATTAAAAATATATTATACCAAAAGGTTATTAACTTCTTATTTGCCGCTACGATTTGGTCAGCGTATAGAAAGATTTAAATACTTATATCAGATGATATAAGAATGGAAGAGATAGGGGAATTAATGAAGGAGAACGAATTTGCCAGATATCCTAGATTAGACACCGTGCTAATGGTTGAAAAGTTTATTGAAGAACATAGCGGAAAGTTTAAGGTTTACCAACTCTGGAAAGATCTTCCTAAGAAGGTAATGTATCAAACATATAAGATTATAATTGGATATCTTTTGAGTATAAACAAAATTGCAGTTGATTCAGAAGGAAAAATTGGTTATATCTGGAGCCCAGAAGCAGGACAATTATTGAAGAAAAAAGGAGTAAAATGGGAATAGTGAAGCCAAGTGACGATGTTGTTTTGCTGATTAGAAGGTTAGAGACGCATGGATCGAAGCAAAAGAAACCGATCCTGAACTTGCCAAACAACTTCTTAAGGCTAGAGAGGATATAAAAGAAAATGCTTTTTGTGGAATTCAGCTTTCTAAAGATAAGATTCCTAAAGAATGGATTCAAAAATATAAAATAACCAATCTCTGGAAATATAACCTTCCAAATGCTTGGCGGTTACTTTATTCAGTTACTACTCCTACAAAAATAGAGATTATTTCTGTTTTCTTAGATTGGATGGACCATAAAGAATATGATAATTTGTTCGGTTACTAAAATTAAAGAATTCAATGCAAAAAATATATTATACTACATTATCGTTAACTACCACATTCACTATGATCTGATATTAATTTAAAAAGATTAGGGTTGGCAGATACTACCAGAATTTAAGCTTATTTTTTCTTTACGTTTATGCAAGACTTACAACCTTTAAAGTGTTTTCTTTTAAATGTTACTTTTGTATTGCTATGTACCTTGTTTTTATTCTTAATAAGTTTGCTAAATTTACAAGTTCTCTTATGATAAGTTCTTGTTTCTGTTGAACCTATAAACGCATATTTAGGTATGTTAAGCTTTTTTCTCTTCCTTTCTACATAAACCTTTTTATCTTTGTAGACAACTCTATCTATATATACCGGGACCTCAACGGGTTTTTCAACAACTTGAATAGTCTTATTTTCTATAGGGATTTGAATAGGAACTTCTTTTTCAACTATTACTGGCCTGTCCACAAATACTTCTTTTTCAATCTCAACAGGAACTTCTTTTATAACTTCTACTTCAATTATTTGAACAGGATTGATTTTAGGATTTACGGTTAAAATTCCAAAAACGGCATAAAAAGTTGTTAAAACCCAGCTTAAGCTTAGGGTTTGAACAGTAGTTAATTGTAATACTAAGGTTACTATAACGATAAAGAGGACCACTAATATCCCAATTAAAACTACAATAATATTTTTCTTTACTTTGTCTCCTTTTGATGTGTTTTCCATAATTTAACTAGTTGTAGCAAGTACTTAAATGTTCGCTTTTGTCACCACTTTGTAGTAATGTCTAACTTTGATAATTTGGATTGCAGTTCTGATATGATTATTCTATTTTAGAGAAAAGAATATATTACATCCGAAAGTTATCGACTACCTAGTTTTAACTCAAAAAGATTTGGATATTCAAGAATACAGTGTCTTTAAATGATTATAGGATCCATCTACGACTTCAACAACCTTATACCCGTGGTGGATCATCCACTTGGTAGTTATATCCTCACTAGTATCTGCTTCTATCTCCTTAACTCCGCGGCTTCTTTGATTATCTTCTATCTCAGAAAGAAATCTTCTTCCCAGCCCAGCCTTTCTATAATCTGGAAGAAGTAACAAAAATTCTAAATAAGCTCTTTTGGCGGTTATTTTATCGCAGACTGAGGCGCCAATAATTTCAGAGCCACAAGAAAGCGCCCATGTTCTTTTCGGATTATTGGGATTATTTAATAAATAACGGGCAGTTCTTCTCATCTCTTCGGTTGGCAAATTGTTAGTCAGAATTTGCATAGCTAATGCATATTCTCTGGGCCTATTAGAGGTAGTAAATATTTCTATTGGACCTTCCATAATTTAACGCAAAAAATAATACTTATAAATCTTTCCACACGTTACTATTATTTAGCAATATAACTATTCGTAATCCATCATGCCATTCATATTCGCAGATTTCTGTTTCGGTTTTCCTGCGGCAATTACGTCATCGATTCTTAAAATCATTATTGCAACTTCGGACGCGGAAGAAATTGCCTGAGTTTTAACTCTTAGAGGCTCTATAATACCTCTTGCTAAGGTGTCCTCTATTGTTCCATTAAAAAGATTTAGCCCGTGATTTTTATTCCCTGCTTCGTGTGACATCTTTAGTTCTGTTAAAGTATCTAATGGGTCCATTCCTGCATTCTCTGCTAGCGTTGTCGGTATAAATTCCATTGCTAATGCAAACTGCTCGACCGCCAGTTGCTCTCTACCTTTTAGTGTTCTTGAGAATTCCTTTAATCTTTTAGATAGTTCTATTTCTACTGCTCCACCACCAGCTACGACTTTTTGATCTTCTACTACGGTTGCCAGATCACCCAGACCATCACGAATTGCTCTTTCAACCTCGTCTATAACATGGTCTGTTCCTCCTCTAATTAGAAGAGTAATTGCTTTTGGGTTTTTGCAACCAGTAATATATGTCATCCCCTGGTCTACTTCTTTAACTTCCTCTACTTTCTCTGCAAAACCTAATTCCTTTTCTGATAGCTCCTTTAAATTAGAAATTATCTTCCCGCCAGTTGCTTTAGCTAATTTTTGTAAATCAGTTCTAGATACTCTTCTTACTGCGTAGATTCCTTTTCTAGCTAAATAAAATTGTGCAACGTCATCTATTCCTCTTTGGCAAATTACAACGTTTGCACCAGATAAGACTACCTTATTAACCATTGAAGCTAAAATTTCTTCTTCTTGATTTAGAAAACCCTGAAGCTGCTCGGGGGAAGAAATAGATATTCTAGTTTCTCTTTCTGGAGTTTTTATTTCTAGGGCACAATCTAATAGTGCAATTTTTGCGCTTACAATGGAAGATGGCATTTCTTGGGATAGTCTTTCTTTGTCTAAAACAATTCCTTCTATTAATTCTGATTCTTCAATAGAATGTCCTTTTCTTTTTTCTATTTTTATATTATCAAGATTTACTTTTCCATTTTCTGCAATTATTTTTACGGCTTTTACAATTAGTTCTGATAACTTTTCTTTAGCGTGCTCTGCGCCCTTACCTGTCATCGCAGTTTGAGCAATTTTTAACAATTCATCTTCGGTTGAAACTTCTGCCGCTAGTTCTTTTAGTATTTGCTGGGCTCTTTCTTCTGCAAATCTATATCCTCTTGTAATTATTGTTGGATGGATTTTCTGATCTAATAACTTTTCTGCATTTTCTAGAAGCTTTCCTGCAAGCATTACGGCCGTTGTTGTGCCGTCTCCAACTTCTTCTTCTTGTGTTTTAGCAATTTCTACTAACATTTTTGCTGCAGGATGTTCTATTTCCATTTCGGACAGAATAGTAACTCCATCATTCGTGACTGTAATATTACCTGCATTATCTACCAACATCTTATCCATGCCACGTGGCCCTAACGTTGTTTTAACGGTTTCTGCTAAAACTCGTGCTGCTAGAATATTATTTCTTTGGGCATCTCTTCCCATCATTCTTTCCGTATTGTCTGGTGAAACATTATTTGTCATGTGATATCGACTTTTTTTCTATTTATAAGAATTATTGTGATGAAAATTGAAATTGAGTAGCCTTAAAAACATTTAAATATACTGAATTACCTTAATTAAATGAAATGGGCGAAGAAAAAGATGTGTTGAAGGGTAATATTAAACACAAGGGGTTGTTTAATTATGCTGATTTTTATAATTTCTGTTATAATTGGTTCAAGAATGAAGATTACTTATTGCTTGAAAAAGAATACACAGAGAAAGTCAGTTCCTTTGGTAAAGAAATAGTGATAAAATGGTCTTCTACTAAGAAAATAAGTGATTATTATCAAAATCTTATCGATGTAAAGTGGCATATTTTGGGTATGGCTGATGCAGAAGCAGAAGAAAATGGGAAGAAGGTCAAAACGAATAAAGGAGAGGTAAAACTAGAAGTTAGTGCGAAACTAAAGAAGGATTGGGAAGAAACATGGGATAAAAATCCAGCTTGGAAATTCTTAAGAGGAATTTATGATAGGTATATTATGAGAACAACGGAAGATGAATACGAGGTTAAATTAATAGAAAAAACTGAAGAATTTATGGAAGATGCTAAGGCCTTTTTAAACTTGGAAGGCAGAAAATAAAAATTAAAAAGATTTATATAATGGGAGGTATGATAAACATTATGAAAAAGTTCATTATTGTATTAACATTGCTTTTATGCATCTCTTTTATATCTGGATTAGAGTTAACACAGAATTCTTTGGACATTGCGGTTATTCCTGAGTTTAGCCAACCTGCGATTGTTCCTGTAACTATAAATGGAGCAGAGCCGGGAAATTATGTTATTTATACTTTGACAGCTGTTAGGGTTTTACCGTCAACTTCCTTTTATTTGAATGGTGGGAAAAACGATTTATCTTTTGAAGTTTATCCCACAGAAGAACTAGTTGCACAGGGGCCTGCTGCTTATTCTTTTTCAGTTGGATTAAGAAATATAGAAACAAATGTTAATTATGATGAGTCTATGTTGGTTAGAGTGGTAAGAATAGAGGATGCATTTACAATTTCATCTGATGCAAATAGCCCAGATTCTGATAAGATTTCATTCTATATACAAAATAAAGAAGGAATAGAATTAAGGAATGTTCACGCTAAATTCTCTTCTGTGTTTTTCGACGTAGAACAAACTTTCAACATAAAAGCAAATGATAAAACAGAGATTAGTATTGAAATTCCAAAAAGTAAGTTAGAAAAGATTGAAGCTGGTGCTTATTTATTGAAGGCTGTTTTTCAAACAAGTAGAGGAGAAAAAAACCTTGAGGGAAGAATATATCTTGGAGAAAAGATCGGAATTGAAACAAAAAATACAGTTGATGGAATATTAATAATAAATAATGAAGTTTCTAAAATAAATAGGGGAAATGTAAATGAGAATGTTGTTGTTGATATTAAAAAAGATATAATTAGTAGATTATTTACATCTTTTAGCGCAGAGCCAGATTCTACAAGTAGAAATGGTTTTTGGATAACATATTCCTGGAGTAAAAAACTTGGACCTGCTGATAGATTTGATGTAAAAGTTACGACTAATTATTTGTTACCTATATTAATTATAATTGCAATTGTATTAATTGTTATAGGAATAAGAAGGTTTACTCAGACTAAAATATTAATTGAAAAATCTGTAGTTCCTGTAAAGACAAGCTCTGGGCAATTTGCTCTAAGGATTAAGTTGCGTATAAAGTCAGTTAGAAGAGTTTCAAATGTTTCATTAATAGATAGAATACCTGGAATAGTTCAAATATACGAGAAAGCACCGAGCATAATTAAGCCAACAAAGATAGATTCTAACAATAAGAGAATACAGTGGGATATAGGAGATATGTCTATTGGGGAAGAAAGATCATTTAGTTATGTTGTTTATTCTACGGTTGGAGTAGTTGGAAAATTTGCGTTACCACAGGCTTTGGCTGTTTTTGAAAAAGATGGGCAAATACATGAGGTAGAATCAAATGTTGTTTATTTCTTAACTGAGCAGAAGGCACCTGAATTTTAAGAAGAGCTTTTTTGTGGTGGTTGATGGCCGTGAGTATGCTCTAAGATTAAATTACGCGCAATTCCTATATATTTATCTCCTATTGCTTCCGAGGAAGCAGATATTTCAAGAGCAGATTCTTCTCGACCCACCCGAAACACACCCATATAGAAATCAAGCTTTTCTGACCTCCCCACTCTTTCAGCTCCTCCAAAAAATGAGTCAATCTGAACTTCTCCATAGTCGGGCCTGGCTTTTTCTTCGAAAGCTTCTATTAGTCCTCCAAGAGAAACATTGCGTGGGATTACTGCTAGTTTGAAGAAAGGATAATTATCTTCGTCACGTTCTGGTAAATATTCAGGAAGATCTATTTTTTTAGGAGAAAGCGGTGATTTCTCTGCGAGAACTGTATTTCTTCCGGGTTGAATATCATTAGCTTCCATTCTCCATGTGCATCACAGAACTCTTTTCTAAAAATGTACTTGCAAAAGTAGTTTTTAAAGTTAACTGGGTTGCGTTGAAAAAGATTAGGTTTTTAAGGCGATTTTTACTTATAAAAATATGAAAGAATCGAAAGATATCTGGTTCAAAAGAAAAATTTATGGCTGGGGATGGTATCCTTGTTGCCTAAATGGATGGATGGCCATTCTTGGATTTTTTATAGCAATAGTATTGTCATCTGCAATTATATCTAATTATATGCCAGACGAAGAGAGTTTTGTTATGCTTTTTATTCCAGTAGTTATGATTTTGGCTGTGATTATGTTAATAGTCTGCTTATTACGTGGTGAAAAGCCATGTTGGTCTTGGGGAAAATGTCAGTGTAAAAATGATTAATAAAAAAGTTGTTTATCTTTCTATTTTAGCAATTATTTGTTTGGGTCTAACTTATTTGGTTAGTTGGTGGTTTATTGCGCCTGTCGCAGTTATTTTGTGGATAAACCAGAGAGAATTGGTTAGAAAATAGAAAGAGTGTTTCTGGTTGTTATGGTATTGGGCATAAGCGTAACTTTACGAAATCTAATTTGAATACCGACAAAAGACGATTATAATGTTTGTTTTAAGAAATACTAACTTTTAAAAACCAAACTATTATTCATAGATTAGAGGATTAATCTCCTTATTATTTACCTTCTAAAAAGGTGAATAAAATAACCCCCTCATAGCACAAAGGTTAGTGCACGTGGCTGTAGTCAATGACTAGCATGGACATTCCCCCCGGGAATAGGATGAAATGCGATAAGGTTATATTCGTTAGAATATAATGACAGAACCCGCGTGATCCCGGTTCGATTCCTGGTGAGGGGATG
>CAYOYC010000026.1:0-8431 GCA_964408125.1 Candidatus Woesearchaeota archaeon | reverse complement strand
GGTAATCAAAAACCTTTAAAAACCCACATTTTCTACTAACAATATGGAAATTAAAATTCTTAAAGACGAAAAGAACGAGATAGAATTAGAAATGGATAATCTAACAATAGTTGAACTATTGAGAGTTTATTGTAATAAGGAAGGCGCTAAAGTCGCTGCTTGGAAGAGAGATCATCCAACAAAAAACCCAATTCTACATGTCGAGGGCGAGAATGCATCTAAAATAGTGCAGAAAGCAATAACCTCGATAAAAAAAGAACTTGACAAATATTCTGACGAGTTCAAAAAAATGAAATAGAAACATTTTAATAGTATACGTTTTTTAAGATAATGAACAAAAATAATGAAAAATAAGTTTGATTATAAGAAGAAAAATTCTAAGCCGAACTTTCGTTTTGATGCGAGAGAATTTTCTGTAAACGAGAACGCTAGTCGTAAAAGCATTGGCGAAATTAGCATAGCAGATAAAGGAGAATCCTTCAGTCTTTTCGGTGTAATAGAAAAAGTAGTACAAACTGGTGGACCAACAATATTCTCTCTTTCAGATGGAACTGGGATACTTTCTTTAAAGGCATTTGATGGGGCAGGCGTTAGAGCCTATCCGCAAGTAGATGTTGGAGATGTAATTAAATCAATAGTTAATATAGAAGAGTATAACGATGAATTAGAAGGCGAGGTTAAAAATATCTGGAAACTAAACGAGGCAGATAAAAAAGAATTTTTAGAGGGACTTGTAAAAATAGAAAAAGAAAGAGCGAAGGTAGAGATAGTTCCATTTTTAGTCGAAAGTCCTATTCTGGAAAAACTTAAAGATAGATTTGTTAAAGCAGCAACAGAAATAAGGTTAGCAGTAATACAAAGTAGACCAATAATAATTAGACATCATTCAGATGCAGACGGATATTCTGCTGGCTATGCATTAGAAAAAGCAATTTTACCTTTAATAGAAAAGCAACACGGAACTGCACCAAAAGCAGCTTGGGAATTTTATACTCGTGCACCATGTAATGCACCAATGTATGAGTTAGACGATTCAATTAGAGACACGGCACATTCTTTATCAAATGCTGCAAAGTTCTCAAACAAAATGCCATTAATTCTAATAGTAGATACTGGTTCTGGCAAAGAAGACCTATTAGGGATAAGGCAAGGAAGAGTACACGGAGAAGATTTTATAGTTGTGGATCATCATCAATTTGAAGAAGACGTTATTTCTGAAGAAACATTGGTAAATATTAATCCGTTTTTAGTCGGAGAAAGTGGAGCCGAGTTTTCAGCTGGAATGCTATGTGTTGAACTTGCTCGTTTGGTAAATCCAGACCCTAATTTAAATATTTTACAAATAGCGGCAATGGCTGGATTGGCAGATAGAACAGATAATCCGGAAGTCCTAAAAGCCTATTTAGAAATAGCAAGTAAATTTGGTTATGACGAGAAACTTCTAAGGGAAATAGCATCCGTAATAGATTTCGTTTCTTCTAAATTAAGATTTATGGAAGCTAGAGAGTATATTGAAGTTTTATTCGGAGAACCACGAGCAAAACAAAAAGCATTAGTAAGTTTATTAGCTCCACATATAGTAAATTTAGACAAAAAAGGTCTAGAAATTGCAAAAGCTGCGGTTAAGGTAGAAAAAATTGGAGAGATTACGGTTCAAGTTTTAGCTATTGAAGAAAGCTTTTCAAGAGGATTTTATCCTAAACCAGGAAGAGTTACTGGAATTATTCACGATTATGTTCAAACCTCAAGTAATGTTGATAAGGTTGTTACACTAGGTTGCATGACTGACGCAATAACAATGAGAGCGACAGACAAATCAAACTTTTCAGTTCACGATTTGATTGCATCTCTTAATAAAGACATTCCAGAGGCATTTGTAGAGGGTGGCGGACACAAAAACGCAGGATCTATAAGATTTGTACCAAGTAAGCGAAAAGAAGTTCTAGAATTAGTAAAAGTTTTTATAAAAGGTATCAAGATATAAATAATTTTTATCTCATAAATCCTTAAATATCAATAATTATACATCTTTCCATGGTAGAGGAGCTAAAAATCTCAGCAGGAAGTTACGATTTGAATAAGTTTCTCTTTGGTGGTTACGAAACAGATATCATTACCACAATCTATGGTCCAGGAGGAAGCGGAAAAACAAATTTATGTATTCTAGTAGCTGTTTCTCAAGCAAAGAAAGGGAATAAGGTTGTGTATGTTGACACAGAAGGCGGATTCTCAATAGACAGAGTGAAACAAATATTAGGAGATAAAGAAAATCTAGACGGAACTTTAAAAAACATTATGATTCTAAAACCAACCTCTTTCGAAGAGCAAGAAGAATCTTTTGATCAGCTCTTGAAATTCGTTAAGAATGATAATATATCATTAATTATAATAGATAGTATTGCAATGCTATACAGATTAGAATTAGGAGACGCAATAAAAACAGAAGACACAAATAATATTCGCGCAGTAAATCGGCAACTCGCAAACCAGCTAAGGGTTTTAACGGAAATTTCGAGAAAACAAAATATTCCAGTCGTAGTTACCAACCAAGTTTATTCTCAATTTATAACAAACGAAAACGACCAAAAAGAAAAACAATATTCAATGGTCGGCGGCGATTTATTGAAATACTGGAGTAAATGTATAATCGAAGTCCAGAACTATCACGGAAAACGGAGTTTAAGACTTAGAAAACATCGTTCCTTACCGGAAAAAGAACTAGAATTTGAAATTGTTAATGAAGGAATTAGAAAGCGCGGGTGGATTTAACAGCACGTTTATAAATTGATTTTATATAGAAGATAAATGGACTTCACCTTATTGGTTTTTGAATACATCTATCTTATTAGTTTTTTCGGCTCAATTTTTTTAGGAGAAACGGTAATTGTTTCCGTAAGCACACTGGCGGTCCTATACTCATTTAACATCTTTCTTGTCTTTACTCTTTGTTTTTTGGGTGTATATCTCGCAGACTTTTGCTGGTTTCTTATAGGGGAAAACAAGTTAATCTACAAGATAAAATGTCTTAAGAAATACCTATCCGCAAGAAGAATTCCAAGTTTTATAAAAAGTAATTTTATAAAAAGACCAATTTTTTTCATGAGTCTGATAAAGATGGTCTATGGGATAAGAATACTTTCTATAATTTATTTAGGGCATTCTGGAATAAAAAAGTCAGACTTCTTAAGATGGAATATTATTCCCACCATAATAGGCATTCTCCCTATATTTATTATCGGTACGTTAATCGGAGGCGGATTCAAAGAATTTGCAGGATATTTCGACACAACCAGAAAAATAGTCGGAGTTTTATTATTAGCAATTATTATTGCAGTATTATTAAATAAAGTTATTCAGAAGATATGGTCCAATCATCAGAAAAAGTATCTGTAGTAATTCCTGTTTTTAATGAAGCAAAAACAATTTCCTACGTAGTCAGGGAACTTAAAAAGTGTAAATATGTTGGAGAAATAATTATTGTAAATGATTGTAGTACTGATAAAACCGCAATTGTTCTTAGTAAGGTAAATGGAGTAATAACCATAACGAATTCTAAAAATTTAGGCAAAGGGGGGTCGATGGAAAAGGGTTCAAAAACAGCAAAATATCCTGTAATTTTATTTTGTGACGGAGACTATACTTATCTTAGCAAGAGGATTTTTGATAAAGTAATCATCCCAGTGGTTAAAGAAAATTATGATATGTATATAGGCATTAGTGACAACGAATTTAATAGAAATTGTCTTAAAAATAGCAAATGGTTGTCAAATTCATTCTTTATTTCTGGATTAAGGGCCATAAAAATAAATAAATGGAATAAGTTACCAAATATTTACAAAAAAAGATTCAGAATTGAAATAGGTTTAAGTTTCTATATTCATCGTTATGATGGTAAATGGGGTTATCGCTTGCTCAAATATGATTTTTTGAAAAAAGAAATAAAACATGGCTTCTGGATGGGTAGTTATTATCGAATCAGAATGATTTGGGATATTATAGTTGCATATGCTATCACTCGTACTATAGGAAATATAAGCTACTATCTTAAAAAGATGTTTAGATATTGGATTTAATAACAAGTAGCTAATCTTCTTTGTAAATCTCTATCATAATAATACTCAGTGGGTCTTAAGTTTATAAAAAATCTTCTAATAGAGCAGCCCATTTTTTCAAATATACCAGCACTAGGCGTAGGTGTGGCAAGCACCATCTCTCTTCTTTTATAGAATTCGACAGTTTCAGGAGTAGCATGATAAAATTGAAAATCTTCTTTTATAGTGGTTCGTAAATCTTTCATATACTACTAAAAAATTAAGGGTTTATAAAAATTATTGTGCCGTATCTTCCTCTTTCGGCAATCCATCTTCTCCAGGTTTTGCATCTTCTTCTTTTTGTTTCATGTATTCTTCACGTTTTTTCGCCCAAGCTTCGTTCGTCTTACATTTCGGATTAAAACAGAATTTCCACGGTCGTTTACCTCTTCTTAAAGCAAGCATCATTGGGAATCCACATTCTTGGCAGAGTTCACACTCCTCACACTCCTCTTCCTCGCCGTCAACGATTTTTGTAGCTTTTTTCTTCGCCGGTTTCATCATCCCATTTGGAGGTAAAGAAAAAATAGTTTTACAAGCCGGATAAGCATCACATGAAATAAACGATCGCCTAGTCTTCCTAGAAAACATAATTCTCAACTTCCCCTTATGGCAAACAGGACATTCGGTCAAAGTATTAGCCTCTCTTTCTTGTTGATAGACTTCAGTATTAGCCTCAGCCAGAGCAATTCCTATTTTTTCTAAATTAGCAAGAATTCCTTTAGCTATCTTTCGTATTCCGACCTTTGCCTTTTCCATAACACTATTTTCTTTTTCCAACCAACCACTCTTTGATTCAGAAATTTGTTCCATTTCCTTTTCTATTTTTCTAGTTAACTCTTCGTCTATAATTTCAGGAGAATATTTCTGCAGGGTTTCAATTACCTTTATTCCCAATGGAGTTATCTCTATGCTTTTTTCTTTAATGTAACCCCTACTGTAAAGTGTTTCAACTATATTTGAACGAGTGGCTTTAGTCCCAAGATCTCTTTTTTCTAGTTCACGTACAAGTGAAGCCGCAGAATATCTTTGCGGTGGCTTAGTCATTTTTTCTTCAATTCTAATTTCCTCTACATTAACCTCACCATTCATAGTAGGAATATCCTCATCTTTATACGAATTAGGATAAACATTTAGCCAGTTTTTCTCCACAATCTTCAATCCACGTGCCGTGAAATCCATTCCGCTCACAGTTACAGTTACCTTTTTATTCTCAGTAATAGCGGGAGCGCAAAAACAAGCAATAAATCTTTTCACAATTAAATCGTATAACTTTTTCTCTTGTTCATTCATTTCTTTCTGATCACCAGTTGGATAAATAGCCGGATGAGCCGGATCTGTTTTTGGTCCCTCTGTTGGTTTCGGATTAACAGCATATTTTACCATAGTTGTGAATTTCTGTAATTTCTTCAAAATCTTATCATATCCAATACCTACCGGATATTGTTGAGAAGAAGTTCTAGGATAAGAAATAATTCCATCAAGATATAGAGCTTGAGCTGTGGCTAAAGTTTGTGAAGGAGTCATTCCCAAGAATCTATATGATTCTGTTTGTAGAGTTGTCAAATCAAATGGTGCTGGCGTAGAAATTTGCTCAGTTGTAACTTCTGTTTTTACAATACCCTTCTGTCCCTTTAGGTATTTGAATCTAGCAAGTTCTTTTTTGTCTGTCAAATCTTTTGGGAATTTTACCTCTAATTTTTGTTTATTCAAATCTTTAACTCTAAGAAAAACTTGCCAATAGGGCTCCGGTTTGAAATCTTTGATTTGCATTTCTTTTTCATATATAATATTTAAAGCAGGGCCCTGAACCCTACCGATAGACATAATCCTAAATTTTCCTGTAGAGGAAAGCGCCCTCATTAATCCCCTAGATAAATTAATGCCATAAAACCAATCTAAAAAATGCCTTGTCTCCCCGGCATAAGCCTCTCCCCAGTTTATACTAGGCTGTAAATGATCCCAAGATTCTTGTAGTTCATCTTTTGTTAGAGAGGAGAATTTCATTCTTTTCGCATCTTGTCTCTTACAAATAAAACGTACTACATTCCATCCAATAACTTCTCCTTCCACGTCATAGTCTGTTGCCACTATAATCTCATTAGAATCTTGAGCTAGATGTTTTAATACGTCATAATACTTTTTTGTATAAGCGCCAGTTTTAGATTCATAATTAGGCATCCACGCAACTTCGAAACTTGGGAATTCTGCACGTGCTACAGTTTGTTTTATTCCAAATAGATGACCTACCGCACAACCAACTAAAAAACTTTTTCCGTCTCTATTAAATTGGTAATAAGAAACACCATTTTTGTCTTTTATCTTTTCATCCGTTCCGTTAGATAACGCTGCGGCTATTTTTTCTGAAGCTTGAGGTTTCTCGCAGATTATAAGCGTATTATTCCCATAAGTAATCTTTTTTTCTTTAGAAGACCGTACTGCAGAGGCTGGCTTTAAAGCTATTTTAGCCTTAGGAGCCTTCTTTGGTTTTGCAACCATTTCTTCTTTTACAACATCTACTTTAATCTTTTTCTTTGGCATAACCTAAGCTATCCAGTGGGCTTTTTATATTTAACATTTTAGGAGAAGCTAAATGAACATAAACCATAGTAGTTTCTGGGCTTTTGTGCCCAAGCAGAGATTGCACTTCATTCACAGAATTTCCATTTTGGATTAAATGAGTTGCAAAAGAATGGCGCATAGTATGCGGATGAATTCTTCTTTTAATCCCAACACTTTTACAAGACTGCTTTATTATTTCGGCGATACTTCTTGGCGAATATATTTCTCTTCTGTTTGTTAGAAATAAGCAATCTTCATCAGACAAATTTTCAAACCTAACTAATTCGTGTAATTGCAACAGAATACTATCTGGTAAAATGAATACTCTATCCTTATTGCCCTTTCCGTGTCTAATAAAACCATATTTGTTTTCAAAATTAATCTCTTTAACTTTCAAATCCAGTAATTCACTTACCCTAAGGCCAGCGCCGTACAAAAGAGAAATCATTAACTTATGTTTAGGATTTCTTATGGCTTCAATAACTTGCACAGTTTCTTCTTTTGTTAAAACTTCGGGCAATTTTAATGGTCGTTTGGAATACTTTATATTTAATCTTATATTTTTTCTCAAAATATCTTCCATAAGAAATCTAATAGCCATATGATAAACATTCAGGCTACTTCCTGCATAATTCTTTTCTTGAAGGTAATTTAAAAAATCTAATGCGTCTTTTTTGTTAATTTGATCAATAGTTTTATTTGTAAATTCTAGAAATTTTCTTATACAATTAGAATAAGTTTCTATTGTTCTTGGACTCATCTTTCTACGCTCTAATTCTCGCCTTACAGAATATTCTACGTTTATAGGAACGTAACTCATTTATATGCTATAAAATATATGTTTAAATATATATATTGTAATTTTAAAATTAGCACAAATGTTTATAAACTATAGTCTGTCTATAGTTAGATGATAACAACGATACAACTTAACGAGAATGTAAAAATTGCCCTAGATAGAATAAAAACCAATAGAGAAACATACGAAGAAGTTATAGTAAACTTGTTGAAAATTGCAGAACTTCAAAAAAGAAGGCAGGAATCGCTGCTTATAGAGGGATATAAGGAGATGGCAGAAGAAAGTTTGAGAATCGCAAAAGAATGGGAAGGAACCTTGATGGATGGTTTAGATAAGAATGAAAAATGGTAGAGATTAAAAGAGGAGATATTTTCTGGGGAAATCTAGAACCAGTAATGGGCAGTGAACAGGGGGGAGTTAGGCCTCTTTTAATAATTCAAAATGATATTGGAAATAAATACAGCACGACTACTATTGTTGCACCACTAACCTCTAATATGTTAAAAAAAGAATATCCTACAAATGTTTTTATCGGCTCTTTTGCGGGACTAAAAAAAGATTCCATTATTCTCTTAAGCCAGGTAAAAACAATAGACAAAAAAAGAATTATTAAAAAAATAGGGTCGCTTGATAACTTTACCATGCATAAGGTAGATAATGCTATAAAAATAAGTCTCGGTCTCGAATAATCTTCAAGGTCGCCAACCTGAAAGTGCCAAATTCAGGGTTTATACGGGCTATAATGGCAAACTACATCTAAACTCTATTATGTCTAATTTTTCTTTTTGAATATTTGTCTAAGAAAAACTTCTCGCTATCTATTTGAACACGCTCGACCTTCCATTCTGATTTTTCAGCTCTCACTCACTGCCGTTCATAGAGGAAAAATCGAAGTCAGGATACATAACACAGATTAGTTGCAATTTGCCCCCTCGCTACGAAACGAAAAACGAACGGAAGCCCCCCTTAGTGCTTCGCA
>CAYOYC010000025.1:0-9002 GCA_964408125.1 Candidatus Woesearchaeota archaeon | reverse complement strand
AATTCACTCCGAGCTAAAGCAGGGAAGTTTTCTTTCAGCGGGCGAGTTCATAAACCATGGACTATTAATATGCTGATATGAGAATCGACTCACACATATTCCAAATAGTATTGATTGGTGTTCTTTTTATCCCCATGTTGAACTTTTTTAATTTTTCATTAAGCTTTATTCTTCTTGTTTTTTGGGGTTTATTTTGTGGTGCTATGTATCCTGATACAGACTGTAAGGAGTCAAGAATCTTTAAAATGAAACAAGATACTAGTAAAATTGGGTGGCAAAGTTCTTATAGGGAATATAGGACCAAAAGAAATGCGCAAAATATACATAACACCCTCCTATTCATTTATTCTTCAATACTTATTTTTTTAGGTAGCTTATTTAGATATGTTCTTTACTATCCTTCTTATGGGGTTGTTTATTTAATAAATAAAAAATGGATTAAAGAAGACTCTATGAGAGATGAACATCGGGGAATATCGCATACTTTGTTTGGAGTTTTTATTGCAAGTATTTTGTTTTCTATTTTACTATTCTTTGTGAATCTTTATTTTAGATTAGCTACGCCCCTATTTTTAATCGTCATCTCTTTAGCCTTCTTTTTTGCGGGCAATTTGCATTTGCTTCAAGATTCAATAAGTAAATGGGGAGTAAAATGGCTCTATCCATTTAGAGAAACAACGGTCTTTGGGGACTATAGTGCTTTTAGCCAAGATATAAGAATGTTATACTTTGTTTTTGCGCTAATTGCTTTTGATGTTCTTGTTTTTTTCTTAACAGACTATGTAAAAAACAATTTTGCTAGTTTACTTTTAATAAGCACAATATTGTTGCCAATTATTTTTTTAATATTATCTTTTCTTCTTTTATTCAAATCTTGCGGTATAACTTTTGCTCGTCAAAGCCCGCACGGCGTTTGAGAGCCATAGACAGAACGAAGTTCTGCTAAAATATCTCCTCTTCTAAAGAGGATTAAGGAGTTGAAAGTCTTTTCAATACTTCTATTTAGTAAACACTTAAATATCTCATTATCTTAATATAAATATGAAAAACTGGTTAAAGTTCATAATTTCAATCGTTCTTGTCTGGGTAGTGGGAGTATCTGGTTCTATTTTCACCGCAACTTCCGTTAATAGTTGGTTTCCTTCTTTAGTTAAGCCGTCATTTAATCCTCCGAGTTGGGTTTTTGGTCCGGTCTGGACTATTTTATACATAATGATCGGAATCTCATTATATTTAGTTTGGACAAAGGCTAAAGTTTTAAAGAAAAAAGCTTACTGGATTTTTGGAATTCAGCTAGTTTTAAACGCAATGTGGAGTATTGCTTTCTTTGGAGCACATAATCCGGGTTTAGCGTTTATTGTAATAGTTCTTTTATGGATATCAATAATACTTACTATGGTTGAATTCTATAAAATAAGAAAAGCTGCGGGCTATCTTTTGGTTCCATATTTCTTATGGGTAAGTTTCGCTTCAGTTCTTAATTTCGCTATTTGGGTTTTGAATAGGTAAATTGAAAGCGTTCAATTTTTCATCTCTAGACACCCGTTTTCTACTTTCGAATAGTTAAGAAGATTTTTATAGTTGCCTGACTCTAAAAAGCTATGGATATAATTATAAGAGAATATTGGCTAATGGGGGAGTTAGCTAAAGAATAACATGGAAGAAGAAAAACATTTAGCCCTATTTAATGGAAAGTCAATAAGAAAAACTTGGTTTAATGATGAATGGTGGTTCGTAGCTACAGATATAGTTTCAGCGCTTACAGATTCTAAAGACCCAAATGGCTATCTTAAAGATATGAGAAGAAGAGACGAGGGGTTTAACGAAGGATGGGGGCAAATTGCCACCCCCCTTGAAATAGTTACTTCTGGCGGAAAACAAAAAATAAATTGCATTTCAACCAAAGGGGATTTAGACTAATTCAGTCAATACCGTCTCCCAGAGCGGAACCATTCAAGCTCTGGCTGGCTCAGGTAGGTTATGAAAGAGTCCAAGAAATAGAAAATCCAGAATTAGCACAAGACAGGATGAAAGACCTCTATGAGAAGAAGGGATATTCTAAAGATTGTATTGATAAGAGATTAAGAGGAATTGCCATAAGACAAAACTTAACTGATGAATGGAAAGAAAGAGGAGTTACGGAACAAAAAGATTTTTCAATTCTTACGGCTGAAATATCAAAAGCAACTTTTGGGCTTATGCCTAGCGAATATAAGGATCATAAAAATTTAGATTTAAAGCCGAATGTGAATCTAAGAGATCACATGGATGACCTGGAACTAATCTTTACCATGTTGGGGGAAAGAGTTACTACCGAATTAACGCAAAAAGAAAAGCCAGAGACATTTACTAAAATAAAAACGGTTGCCAATAGGGGTGGCGAAGTTGCAGGCGTTGCTAGAAAAAAAGCTGAAGAAGAACTTGGCAGAAGCGTGGTAAATAAACAAAATTATTTAGACAAGAGCAAAGAACTAGGTAAAGAATAGTATGAATGGAAGCAGAAACGAGAGCGAAGCGAATTGGTACAACGCTTGAAAAATGCGGAGTGGAGTTATTTGAAAATTAATGAAGCCTCTTTCATTAAACTATTCGTAAGGTTGGATATAAAAAAGGTTGGGGACAAATTGTCCGTACCCTTCCAATTATGTCTACAGTTTGCCTTGACTGAATCGAAAGGTTTAAATATACTTATTTGTATATACTAGGTATACTTAAATGTATATATAGCAATGGAAGACGATAAGTACAAAAATATAAATGAAAGCAGCATAGAAGAGCTAGGATCTTTTATAAGATTAGTTGCGACTTTAAATAAGAAAGCAGAATTTTATGCCATTGGAGGAACTGCAATGGTTTTATCGGGGTACAAAGCCGCTACAAAAGATATTGACTTTTTGACTCCCTTAACACAAAAAGAAATTAAAGAAATATTCAGCGCAATAGGACTAGAAGAGATTGATAATTGCCCCCTGTGTAATAAATGGAGATTTAACGGTAAAAGATTGGATATCTTTTATATAGAAACGGGGATGATTATGGGTTTTCCATTAACAGATGATTGGAAAGAAAAGTCAAGACTGATTAATGAAACAAGAAAATTAAAGATATATACTTTAAATTGGGAAGATATTATTTCTACAAAACTAGCAAGGGGAGAATTTAGAGATTTCGAAGACATCCTAAAAATCCTTGAAAGGGAAAAGATAAACTTTGATAAATTTGAGACAGGATTTAAAGAAAGAGCAGATGTTTGCGCAGGCAGTACAAAAAGATGTTATGAGAATTTAAATCGCTTAAAGGAAAAAATAAAAAATGCCAAGTCCTGAACTTATAAAGAGTCTTGAAAGAGAAGGTTTTAGTTTAAATTACCCAGATAATCTTTCTAATGAAGATAAGATTGTAGATATACTAAAAGAAAAAGAGCAAAGACTTTATCTTGCTATTCCTTTGCTTCTTGAAAAAGGATTTATTTATTCTGAAATAAGGGAAAAACTGTTGAAATTAAAAGACGGAAAAGATTTAATGACTAATTTAGATAAAATAATCTTAATTACACAAGAAATACTCAAAAAAACAAAGAGAAATTATAAAGAAATAGAAAAAATAATTTTTGAGAACAAGATAAAAGAAAAGTTTAGTCAGGGAGAATTAGACTATTATTTAGAAGAGTTTAAAGAATCAAAGCGAGAGATTGAAAAAAGGGTTTTCGAAAATGATGATTTAGAAAAGATACAGAAAATGGGTTCCTTTAAAGCGCTAGAGACAATATTCTCTCCTGCTAAAATTAGGATTATGAAAAATATTTATGATTTCAAAGAACTTACTCCTACAGAGAAGGCATATTATTATAGAGATATAAAACCCTTAATAGATTCTTTACTAAATAGAACCCTGCAGGAATATTTAGAAGTTGTTAGAAGTAACCGTGGAAGGAAATGAGCTGCTTTAAGAAAAAAGAAAGATGCAGAGCCCATCGGCGTTTGAGAGCCATAGACAGAACGTAAGTTCTGCTAAAATATCCTTCTTTCTAAAAGAAGTTAGATGATTGAAATCTATAGGTCTAGTTCTCCGCGAAGCTCCAGTACGTTTCTCTCCCAATTATAACGTGATCTAAGACTCGAATATCTAATTCTTCTCCAGATTTCTTAATCCTATCAGTTATATCTAGATCTTCAGGACTAGGATTAGGATCTCCTGACGGATGATTATGAACTAAAATTATTTTAGCAGCCGAATTCCTTATAGCCGGCTTAAATATTTCACGTGGATGAACAATAGCAGCATCCAAAACTCCTCTAGTTACTAATTCATCTTTAATTATTTGATTTTTAGTATCCAAAAGTAAAACAATGAAATTCTCTTGCTTCTCATTTCTCAAACCCTCTCTAAAATAGTCAAAAACATCCTTAGCAGAAGTTATTTTAGTTATAGGATTCTTAGAATTATTATAACGCTTACCTATTTCCCTTACCGCAAGCAACTGCATTGCCTTCGTCGGCCCTATACCCCCTATTCTTTGAAGCTCATCCATAGAACAATCAAATAATTTCTCTAAAGAATACATAGAAAGCAACCTATTCGCCATCTCAACAACATTCTCTTGCCAATTACCTATTCTCAAAATTAAAGCCAACAATTCAGCATCACTAAGAGCCTCTGGTCCTTTAGCCAAAAATCTCTCACGCGGCCTAGAAGAATCTGGTAAATCTTTTATCCTCATTTTAAAAGAAAATACTTTTCACGGTTTTAAATGCTTCCAACGAAAAGTTTATAAACTATAAGAGTTATAATAATTATAACGGTTATAATAAAATGGCAAAATACCAAGAAAAAAATACAACAATAGCAATACCAATGAGTGTAAAAGAAAGAATTCAGGAATATGGGCTAAAGGGAGAATCATATGCTGAAATCCTTGAAAGACTTCTAAAAAGTGCGAGAGAAAGAATGCTCAGAGATGTTGTTATGAACGAGGAAGGATGCATCTCTATAGAACAAGCCATGGCAGAGGCTGAAAAAAGATGGCCGAAATAATTATACCCGAGGATTTAAAAGAAAAAATATATAAAAAATTCAAAAATGAATCTACAGATGTTCTTAAGCTTCTTTACTCCTTAAAGGACAATCCAAAAAAGGGGAAAGAGCTCACTCAGGTTGGCGGAATTTTAATTAAGGAAATAAGATATAATTCTTTCAGATTCTATTTCATAGTTGACGGATATAAAATAAAAATCATGGACGATTCAGAACTATTAAATTTACTAATAAAATTTATAGCAATGTCTGATAAAAAGGATCAACAAGAAACAATAGAAAGGGTTAAAGATTTTTTAAGAGCAATTGGTAAGGAGGCGTTAAAGCAAAGCCCCTCGGCGATTGAGAGCCATAGACAGAACGTAAGTTCTGCTAAAGTATCCTTCTTTCTCAAAGAAGTTAGATGATTTTCCTATCCTAAAATCTAAGCACATCTTCTCTTTTCTCAATCTTTCGTTTAAATTTAAAAAAAGGAATATAAAAATGTTGGGGAGCACATGGTTGTACAAAGAGTCATTCTAATCTCTTCAAGACCTCGACAGGATTACAAGAAATCATCGCCCATTCTTTTATTTCTTCAAACCCTATCTTTTCATACCATTTAAGGGGATATTTACCCCTAAAGGTAAATGCATCAAAGCTAACTACATGGTATTTTTTTATAGCATAACCAAGAACGAATTTTAATAACTCTGTTCCTACTCTCTTCTTTTGATAATCAGGATGAATAAAGAATTCTGCATCAGACAAGTGATTTCCATCCCACCAAGGTTTGACACAAGTACAAAAGGCACCTACTATTCTTCTATCATATTCCACTAAGAAACATAGGTCTGGCTGTTTTTTTATCCAATATTGTAGCATAGGATATGCTGTTTTCTTAGTCCATCTCTCTCCAACATCAAATTTAGCATATACATCTGTAAAAATTTCTGCAAGTTTATCCAAATCCTTCTTTCTAATACGTCGAATGCTTAGTATCATTTTAACTCTCTTCCAATTAGAGGGGTTTAGATAGCTTTTAATTGTTACGTTATTGGGCAATTACGTAACAGAAATGTTTGGCTGACAAGTTCAAAGATAAAATTATAAGAAGAATGAAACTATTACAAAAACCATTTCTGCTCCAGAACCCAAACTCCTAAAAAGCCCATTAACTTTAAGGGGTTATGAAAAAAGAAGTTCTAAACATAACAATAACAGGTCCACGTTCTGTAGGTAAAACAACAATATCTAAGATTGTTGCTAAAAAATTAAATTTAAAATACATTTCTTCAGATGAAATAGGGCACAAGGCTCTAAAGAAACAAGGGGGATTAGATAAGGCTATTAAATCAGGCATAATTAAAAAGTTTATAGAAAAAAGAGGTTATGATTTAATAACTCGGATTTATAAAAAAGAAAAGAATTATATTTTTGATCTTTCAGGAGGTTCGTTTACATATAAAGATTTTCCCAGAGCTTCAGAAGAAGTAAGACAATTTGCCAAGAAGAATTCAGTTGTTATTGGTTTATTGCCTTCGAGATGTTTTATTCTATCTATATTTACTTTATTTTCTAGAGAAAAAAAGCGCGCTCATTTCAAAGACTTTAATAAATTAACTCTTTTCTGGAAGACATTAAAAAGACATCCTAGATTCTTATATATCTTGCGCAGAAATGCTAATTTTATCATATATATAAGAAATAAAACTCCTGAACAAATAGCTAATGAAATTGTAACTAAATATAGCCAATAGATTTGTTTTAGAATTACTTTCTTTTAAAAGCAATCTTAAACAAGAAGACATGAAGGTTATAAGGACAAACTTTGATAAGATTTAGTTTTTGAAAGCGTTCAATTAAACCGAGAGCCGGGATTCGGCCCTAGTATTAGTGGGGTGTGAATAAAACCTTCTAATTTAACTTAAATTTTTTATATAGTATCCATTTATCTTTTGGCTTTTTTAAAATACAAATATTATCCAGTTCTAAATCAAAGTCTGGTTTTTCTTTGGAAGCAAATTTGTATATTCTCTCAAATTTATCTTCTTCAAATTTTTCTGCAAGGGTCGCATGAAAATGAATATTTTCTTTATCGTATTGGTTCCAAGGAACCCATCTTAAATTTTCTAATTCTTTAACAAACTCTGCGTAAAGCAATTTCATCTCTTTCGATGGTTCAACTTCAATAAAAATTACTTTATTATCAAAATGCCCAATACCCTTTAATTTTATTTTAGTTTTGTTATTTTTATTGCAAAACTTTTTAAGTAGTACTTCAAGTTCTTGTAACTGCAATTTATTTAACAAGATAGTAAATCCCTTAAAAGTAATATGCGGGTCAACTTGATCCGAGATCTTAAAGATTTTAAATTTGTTCGCTATGTCGTTGGCTAATTTATTATGATAGGACTTAGCGTTTCCGTTTATAAGATAACCAATAAAATATTTACCCAATTTACCCATAGGCAGTTAAAATGTAATGAGATTATAAAACTTTTCTAAATCGATTTTGCGTATAAATACCCCCCCTAGTCATTATGATACTTCTAATCCTAATATTGGGGTTCTTCGCTTATAAAAACATTAGAGTAACTGGCGAAGTTGTGCTAATATCCGACAACTATGACAGGGAATTTGACTACAATAACTACTGCGAATACAATCCAGAGGCCGACACTTGTTTACCAGCGGTTAAATGCGAACTCAAGATAGGTTCAGGGGGCTATAAGTTTTGTTTGGGGAAATACTAAACATTATTTTAAATTAAATATCTTTAGTCGGATTACTTATCTTTCCTGCAATAATCCATGAAATCCCAGAATTTTGGCCAGGTTTTATTTACACAATCTGGATTAATAAAATTGTTTCGATCAAAACCATTAGGGAAGTATTTCATTGCAATTGCCTGAACAACTCTATGGTCTTCAGAACTAATCTTTCCCATTTTTACTTCATCCAAAGACTTTTCCATTTCTTCAAATCTAGGTGTTTCATGTCCTTCTAAACTAGGATATAACTGTCGGGCTTTTCCTTCATCAAGAAGATTAAAAGCTCTTGCAAAACAATAATCTTCTGCTTGTTCGGGTTCAAACTTAATTTCTCCTGTTTTTAAATAATTAACAAAGGCAAGAGCTTGATTTAAAATTGTAGGATCTTTTCTTGCCTCCCAGACTTTCCCAGACTTTCTTGCATCTTCCCAATGTTTTACTGCATCATATGTAACTTTAAGTTTAAATGGAGGATTATCGACCTTTTCTCTGTCTCCAAGAAGGTAAGCCATTGTAGCCCATTGAGAAGTTTTGCTATCTAATTCAAGAAGTTCTTCTGGAGAAAGATTAACAATTCCAGGATCATTGCAGATTGCTCCCCTCCCTATTCTTTTTACCAAGGTGTCTGAAGTTTTTATTTCTCTTTGAAGTTTTTCTTTCCAAGTATAAAATCTTGCGAATCTATAAATTGTTCCAGACTCTCCAACATCTATAGGCTTGGAAGGATTATCCCAATCCCTAATCACTCTATGTAAGGCTTTCATATCTCCTCCTAGATTTTGTTGATTTTCTAAAAATGTATTTATGTCAGAATAACCATTTACTAAATCAAGAACCCCCATTCTTATTACCCAAGATTTATCAAGGGGAATATACTGTAATATTTCTTCTATCTCAGATGGCATGATAATGGTTATTATGTACATTATTTAAAGATTTATATACAAACTGATTACTTTGATAAATGTTTACTTTGAAACCATGTCTTTTAATCGTAAATACTAAAATTGTTTAAATTCTGAGTAGTGAATATTTAAGGAAAGCTTTAAGGTACAAGGAGAGTTAATTATCCGGATGGCGCATTTACTCTTTCAAGTCTATTAAAATACATAGAACAATAATCATCTATTATATTTCTTGTTGTTATACCTGAATATAGCCTTAATGCTAATTCTTCTGCTTTTTCATCTATTCCTTCAATGTTAATTGTTAGTT
>CAYOYC010000024.1:0-9628 GCA_964408125.1 Candidatus Woesearchaeota archaeon | reverse complement strand
TTATCTTAATAATCCTTATAAACTCTTTTTTTAACTAATTTTCGAGAAGAGATGAATGAACAAAATGTAAAATTGGTGGAGAACTTTTTTAAGAGTTTGAAATGTGAAGTGTCTATTCATAATAATGAATTAGTGATTAAGGGTATTCCGGAGAAAATACAAATTGTTTTTAAGGTTGAGAGAAATGTAGAATTAAATTTTGAGGATTTGACGGATAGCGCGGGATTAATTATAAAGATAAAAGATTATTTAAAAAATAAACCAAGTAAAAGTTTATTAAAAATAGATTTTGAGTTTCCGTCTAATGTGAGGGAAAAGATTTCCCTGAGGAATTGTTCTATTTCTAAGATAGAAAAGAATCATGAAAATAATTATTTTTCTAGATTTAGTTTTTTGACCACGTTTAGATATAAAAGCAATATAGAGCAGGTTTTGAATGAGATATTTGTCCATGAGGGGAAGATTGTTTCGGGTGATTTGGAAGATTATAATGTTAAGGAGGGTAGAGTAGAGGAGGCGTCTACTGAACATTTAGCGAAGGATTATGAAGTTGCGAAAGAAAAGTTGCATGAACTACTAAACAATAAGGTTTCCGAAATATCTTTAGTTTTAGATACGGATCTGGGAAAGGAAGTTTCTAGAATCGAAGAACATTACGTTTCTATTTTAAATGAATTTAATTTGAATAGGAATAGACTTTTGGAAAGGATTAAAGAGGCAGAGGCATCGCAGGATGATGAGAAATCTAAGAGAGCGAAAGAGTTACTCAATAGCTCTTTTTCCGAGTCCCATTTAAAGAGATTAAATGATGAGAAAAAGGTAGTTATTGATAATGAAAAAATGAAAAATGCCCTGGATGTGGAAAATAGGTTGATTAATACTACTATAATTTATTATCCAATTTTTAAAATATTTTTAGGATTGAAGGAGGCAGGATTTACGAAAGTTATCGAAGTTGTATATAACCCACTTACGGATAAGTTGACAGATTTTATATGTGATTCCTGTAAAACGTCTTTGGATCAGATTAATGTTTGTCACGGAGGACATATATGTTGTAGTTCGTGTTTGCATGCTTGTTCGGAATGCGGGAAGCGGTTTTGTAGACTTTGTATTGCTGGAGTTTGTAATAGTTGTGGAAAAGTTGTTTGTAAAAATTGTGTTAGGGAGTGTGGAGATTGCGGAAAATTATTTTGTAAAAATTGTACTCGTGTAAGCAGTTTAACTGGAAAGGAAAAGTGTTCGTCTTGTGTTTCGTATTGTCCTATTTGCTCTAAAATATTCGAAAATAGAAGTATGGTTAGAAGCTCTTCTGGGAAGATGGTTTGTAAGGGGTGTTTGAGTAAATCTCCTAATGGTGTTTTATAATTTTGAATAAAAATATTTAAATAGTCTGGTTTAATTGGATAATTATGTTCAGTAAGAAAAGAAGTGGTTTGGCATTTGTTGTATTAGTATTGGTTGTATTTTCTGTATTTTCTGTAAGTGCATTTTCATTTAGTGAGTTTTTTGGGGGAATTACGGGTAATGCGGCAGCTCCCGTTGTATATACTATATTTAATAAGAATGTATTTGAGAATAATGCTGGATTTTTAACTAATCGTATTGAGTTTGAATTAGATAAGCCAATGAATATTACTAGTTTGAAGATTGGTTGGGCAAAAGCTTCTGCATCTACTAGTTCGTCTTGTGATAATGGATATGTTTATGGCGTTAAATTAAATGGCGGGATTACTAGACTTACATATGATACTACTCTTAGCGGGGGTAGAGCGACTTCTTCTTCTTCTTCTTCTAGTTCAAGGGGGAATGTTGTTTATTCTAAATTAATTGTTAATTCGTCTTGCACAGAAGGTTTAAAATTATTTGATTTGAATATTTCCGGAAAGTATGAAGATAATGAAGATTTTGTTCCCTGTACTAGTGATTTTTATATATCATGTGTTAGTAGGAATTTGATTACTAAGAGATGTGTTTCAGGACGTTATGTAGATATTAGTCCAGCGCCTACTTGCTATGAATATGATTGTTTTTCTAGATGTAATGTTACTAATCCATCTATGGATAGTCCAGTGATTCAAACTTCTCCTAGTGCCTGTGATTATCGTGGGGGATGTAGTCAAAATATATCACTTTCTTCTGCAGATGTCGATGGGTATGATGTGATTTGGACATATTTCTACGAAGGCTATTCGGGTAGCGTAGAAGTTTGTTCTTGTGATGGCAATATGTCTAAATATGGTAATCCTACACGTGTATCCGGTTCTAGTATAATTGTTCCATTTTTGAATGATTCGAATGTGAAGATAATGAAGAATATTTCTTATAGTATTTTCTCTTATAGGGGTGCAAATCGTTCTGAGCCTACGTATGGGAATATACAAAATATTGATTATGGATGTAATAGCGAGTGTAATTTTCTGGGGGAGAATATAAGTGTGGAAGATGTTGATCCGACTAATTATAAAACATGTGTAAGAAATGAATCTAGTAATTATTGTTTTAAATGGAGTGTTCCTATGGGCTGTCCTATATCTAGTATTTTTGATAATGAGTCTTTAAAATGTAGTGGTGTTCTTGGAACAAATGATTGTTTGGATTCTAGACCTGGAAAACAGTATATGTATTTTTGTAACACTAGCACTAAGTCTTTAGCAAATGCGGAGAACGTTGGGGAGAGATCGTGTGGAATCCCAGGAATAGGTTGTTATAGTTGTGATAGTGGATATAGCTATGATTCTCAGCAGGGATTTTGTGTTTCTAATAGTTGTTTTAATCAGCCTGGTGGAGTGAGGGCTAGTGAGTGTAGCGTTGCTAAGGGTATTTGCAATAATTCCGTAGGATTCACCAATGCAATTGTTAATGATTCTTTGGATTGTTGTAATCCAGATTTCAAATGCTTTGTTTGTAGCAATGGGTATCATGCTCGTAATGGTACTTGTGTTTTAAATAATTGTACCGGAAATGAGCCACTAGGTTCTAATTTTACGAAGGGAATAGATTTTACTACTAATGCTTCTGTTAATTTGACTTGGAGTTATGTTTCTGGCGTTGCTAGAACTTGCCAATGGAATTGTTCTGTGGGATTTAGATTAAATAAATTAGATAATAGATCTTGTATAGAGGGATTTGCTCCGTGTGGTGAATTCGATGGAATATGTTCTTCTACTGTGTTGGCGGGCGGGAATGTTGTTGGTAATGCCAATTGTTCTACTGGTGAAAATTGTTATGTTTGTAATATTCAGGATGGGTACGTAAAAAACGGAAGCGTTTGTTCTCGTGGTTGTGTAAATGGTAAAATATGGAATGGAATAAGCTGTGTAAATGAAAGGCCTGGTTGTAATGGTTGTGTTTTAAATAATAGGTGTGTTGGAGATAGTTCAATTGTTGTTAGAGTGAATGTTGCAGGAAATAGATACTATTGCGATACTACACATGAATTCAAATTATTAATAGAGAATAATCAAAGTTGTCAATTTAATGCACAGTGTTCAAGTAATTTATGTGGTGCAGATGGTAAATGTTTAGATATTGCTGAAGAAGTAAGAAAGGCTAGCGGTTTTATGAAAAGCGTTGTTTGTTGGTTTCAGAATGGATTTAGCTCTACTTCCAATGCTTACGACGAATGTCTTGCTCGGCCATAGGTAAAAAATGAAAAAAATATTAATATTAATTGGTTTTATTTTTGTAATTAGTTTTTCTTTAGCTTGCGATGATGGTTGTGTATTTGGTACGGGATGTGTTGAATATGGTGGGGTTGTTACGCAGGGGGTTTTAAATTCCTATTGCGATTTTAGTGCAGATGGAAGCGAGATGGCATTATTTAGGCAGAAGCCGTACGATGATAATGAGGAGTGCCTAAATGACTTTGAGTGTATTGATGAGTATAGCTGTTTGGATGGGATTTGTACAAACGCTTATAATTATTTTATACAGGGGTATAACGCATTGTTAGCTAATTTGTCTGGTATATGTATGGGGGAGGGTTGGTTTTGTTCTAATACTACTTCTTTGGCGAATGCTACAGTGTTAGATAAAGATTGTTCTTTTTCTGATCCAAGTGCAATTTGTTATAGTTGCAATAGTCCATTTTATTATAATAATTCTATCGGGAAATGTATTAGCGGAATTTGTTTGTCTCCCTATAAGTGTTTAAATATGAGTTCACTTGAAAACGCTTCGATTAATAGTGATTATTGTGCAGAGGATAAAAAATGCTTTAATTGTGATGATGGATATGAGTGGAATGGAACGGCAATTCAGTGCAGAGTTGAAGATTGTAGTTCTTCTCCAGGATGCTCAAATCAGACAAATATAATGAATGGAGTAATAGTTTCTCATAAATATTGTGAGAGTGGGGGTTGTTGGGCATGTAAGCCTTGTTATTATTGGAATCGTACTTCTTCTAGTTGTGTTTATTCTTCTAGTTGTAGTACTTATGGGGTTAATTGGACTGATGTAGTATTTACGGGTTCAGAAATGTCGTCTGGCGTTTACAAATTATTAAATACCTATGATAGAATTAATTTTAGTTTTGAATCTAGACCATATAGATTAGAGGTATTAGGAATAGATAATGCAAAGATTGTATTTAAGCTATATCCAAATATGATGACCAGTGGTTATAATCTGTTTGCAGGGAATAATGCGCAATTTGATTTAAATGGTGACGCGGTCAAGGATTTGCAGGTTAGTCTTGCTGGAATTCCTGATGGAAGAGCAAGCGTTAGTATTAAGTTTTTGAGTATAAGAGATTATGATAATCCTAGTGTTGTTGCTAGTGGCGGTAGTTCTCCCGATTTGGATATTGGTGGAGATTCTTCTGGTCCAAATAATTTGGATTTAGGTTTTTCAGAGTCACAGGGTTTTTTTGGAAGGAATATTTGGTGGTTAATAGTTGTTGGAGTTATTATTATAGGATTGTTGGTATGGTTAATTATTTATTTGGTTAATAAATCAAAAAATGGAAGTAATAATAATACTCAAACTGTTCAGCAACAACCTCCTGTAAAGCCTGTAAACCCATATGGAAGCTATCCTGTCGGTGGATATAGGCCGATACCAGTTCAACAATTGCCACAGCAGAATACTCAGAGAAAAGTATAAAACGAGCCCACGAGGAATTGAACCTCGATCATCAAGTTGCTTGCAATTTCTTTCCGAAGCCTGATGTTTTATCCGTTAAACTATGAGCCCTGTAATTCTTATATAAAATTAGTTTAAAACTCTTTAGTTTTTATTTTTGAAGAGATAAAAGGGTTTTTAAATAAGGAAAAATTATAGTGGTTATGGTTAAGAAAGAAGCTGAGACGAAAAACTTATTGGGAGTTACGGCGGATAAAGATGATTTTTCTGAATGGTTTGCAGAGTTGATGATAAAAGCTGATTTGGCGGATTACACGGATATTTCTGGTTGTATTGTTTTTAAGCCGGCGTCGTATGAAATTTGGCAGAAGATTCAGCAACTTATAGATGAGAGATTTAAAAAAATTGGAGTTAGAAATTGTTATTTTCCGTTGTTTATACCTGAGAAATTCTTGAATAAAGAAAAAGAGCATATTGAAGGATTTTCGCCGGAGGTTGCGTGGGTTACACAGGCAGGAGATACTAAATTAAGTGAAAGACTTGCGGTTCGTCCTACTTCTGAAGCAATTATGTATCCTTCTTTTTCAAAATGGATTAGAAGCTGGAGAGATTTGCCAGTAAGATATAATCAATGGAATTCAGTTGTGAGGTGGGAGTTCAGCCATTCTGTTCCCTTTTTTAGGACGAGAGAATTTTTATGGAATGAGTTGCATACCTGCTGTGCGACTGAAAAAGAATCTTTGGTTGAGGGTAAAAAGGTTATAGATGCTTATAATGATGTAACTGAGAAGTATATGGCTCTTTATGGTGTTTATGGACGTAAAACCGATAGAGAGAAGTTTGCTGGCGGAGTTTTTTCAGAGAAAGTTCATTATATTATGGCAAATGGAAAGGTTTTGGAAGGATGTCCATTCCATCACGATGGTCAGAATTTTGCGAAAGTTTATGATATTAAGTTTTTAGATGAGAATGGTAAAGAGCAGTATGGTTGGCAAAATACCTATGCAATTTCAACAAGAATGCTTGGTGTAATGTTTGCAGTTCATTCTGATGAGAAGGGGTTAGTTATTCCTCCGAAATTGGCCTTGAATTCAGTAGTGATTGTTCCTATTTTATTTGAAAATACAAAAGATAAGGTTTTGAAAGTTTGTGATGAAGTAGCAAAAGATTTGAAGTCTTTTAACGCGTTTGTTGATAAAAGAGACCATATTAGTGTTGGGGTTAAGTTTAACGAGTGGGAATTAAAAGGGGTTCCTTTAAGGATTGAGCTTGGTCCAAGAGATTTAGAAAAGGGGGAAGTTGTTTTGGTTAGAAGAGATAATTTTCAGAAGAGGCCTGTTAAAATTTCAGATTTGAAAAAAGCGGTTGAAAAAGACTTGGAAGAAATGCAGGAAGGGCTATTTGAAAAATCTAAGAAGTTATTTTTATCCAAACTGGTAGATGCAAATTCTTTAGCCGAATTAAAGAAAGTTTTAGGTGATAAGAAGGTTGGTCTTGTACCATTGTGCAAGAAAGAATCTTGTGAAGAGTCTATGAAAGCTGAAACAAATGGCGCGAAGGCTTTATGGATTGATCATAAGAAGGTTAGGGATGAGAAATGTATAGTTTGCGGAGAAAAGGCAGATTATTATGTATATGCTGGGAAGTCGTACTAAAGGTTTTTAAATAAAAAGTTGCATAGAAACGTATGATTAAAATAAAAAAACAGTCTAAGCCAATTTCGGAGTTGAAAAAAGGCGATAGAATTCTTATAGATGGTAAAGGGCTTATTATTGATGCACACTATTTGTTTTTAGATCATAAAACCACTAAGGAAATGATTATAGAAGTATATAGTGAGAAAACTGAAAAAGATTATCAATTGAGATATTTTGACGATCAGGTCGAAACTAGTTTGGAGTTTTATGCGCTGGAGAATGATTTTCAGTATACTAGAAAAGAAGTGAATGAGATTGAGTGGTAAATTTTCTAATTTTTTTATTTATCAAAACATTTAAATAGCTAGTTACTAATTGTATACGAATGGTAACTAATGATGAGACTACAGTTAAGGTAAGTAAATGGTTGATGGGTGAGGTTGATAAGTTTTTTTCAATTAGTATTAGAAATCAGACGGAGTTTCCGTCGAAGAGAAATTTCGTTGATAAAGCGATAATAGAATTTTTAGAGAAAAGGAGGTTTAAACTAAAAGAATGATAAGTCAAGAAACTATCCAGATGGCTAGAGCGCTTTTCGAGAAACTTGAAAGAGAAGAAAGAAGAGAGCTGGTTGTTCAGGGTGCTGTTAGAAAGTTGCGAATATTAGAGACACTGAGTAGATAAAATTAGTCTACGAATGCTCTTTTGACAATTAAAGGGAAGACAATAGTGGCATCTGCGTAAACTTTGACGGATTCTGCTTTTTGAGATATTTTTCCCCAAGAGACAGCTTCGTCTGGTCTTGCTCCGGAGTCGCTTCCGTCGAATTCTTGTGCGGTGTTAATATAAACTGCATAGTTTGCTCCGTTTCTATATAAATTACAATTACAAATTGCGTGTTTTACAACGCCTCCACCTAAAATTATCATTCCGGTTTTTTCTTTTCCTATTGAGGAATTGTTAAATTTTTCTGTGTCTGCTACGATGTCTAGTTTGAAATCTTTATTTTTGTAGTTTTTGTAGAAGTATATCATGTCGCCTAAAGATCCGTCCATTATTGCGGGGCAGTAAACGGGAATATTATTTTTATTTGCCCAATAATATATCGAATTTTTGTTGTCTATTTCTTTTGCTAATGATTTGATGACATCGGAGGGTGTTTTAATTTCTGATTTATATTTATCTAGAGTTTTAATGGTAAATTCTTCGAATTTTACGTATCTAGAGTTTGGAATTAGGATATTTCCTGCCCTGTTAATTCCCTTGTTTCTTAAATCGGAACCGTCTAAGTTAAATTCTCCTAGTTTGAAGTCTCCAATGCATTTGATGAAGTCTTCTTCTATTCCGCCGGCGGTCGTTACTAGATAGTCTACTAATTTATGTTCTGCTAAGTATCTTATTATTTCCCTCATTCCAGTTGTGACCATATTGGAAGTATATCCTAGATAGATGAATGCTTTTTCTTTCCTCATTTTTTTAATTATTTCAATTGCTTTTGATAGGTTTGAAGCTTGAGCTCCGGTTGTTGCGTAAGAGTTTAAAAATTTATTAAAGTCGAATTTTTCATTAAAGTTATAGCCTTTAATTGATATTCCTTCTGGTTCTTGAGATTCTACTAAAAGTGCTTGCTCGGCTATTTTCGGTTTGTCTAGACTTAAGTCTAATTCATAATAAAGTCGATCATATCCCATTTCTCTTTTTTTTCCACGAGAAATAAGTTTAAACCCTAAAGATTCGTAAAGTTTATGAGCATTTTTTTGATAGTCTATGTCGACAGTGTGAAGTTTTAATCGTTTGTAACCCCAAGATCTAGATTTATCAATAATGAAAAGGATTAACTTTTTGCCTATTCCCCTTTGTCTATATTCTGGAGCAACAGCAGTCCAACCAACCCATGCAGATTCGGAATCATCTTTCATTTCATAAATTCCAGAGCTTCCAACAACTTTATCTCCAAGCATTGCAAGATAATAATTTAATTTAGGTATTTTCCATTTTTTAAGAATATTTTCGTATTTTTTTGGATTTAAACTTGCTCGGAAAGCTGAATCAGCGTTTTCTTCCTCGTCCTGTTTTGGAAAAACTTCATTTAGTATAGTAATTGTTTCTTCAAGATTTTTTTCTGTTAGTGGAATTATCTGCGTTTCTATTTTAGAGGTTAAATAGTTCCAGACTTCGCTTTTGTCATTTGAATTCAAGACAAGCATCTTGCATCTGTTTAGGTATTTATATCCTTCTTTTATTTTTTCATCGGCTTCTTTTTTGCTTTCTGCTACAAAGTTTTCTCCGTTTTTTTCTAAGATATGTTCATCGATTATAAAGTTTCTTTCTTTGCATTTGAATTTATTCTCGAATAATCCAATTCCCCCTACTGTGACACATAATCCGGATAATCCTGAAATAGTTAATTCTTTATTTTTCTGTTTTAATTTTTCAATAAGTTGAGATAAACTTTCTAGTGCTATTTTATTAAAGTCTTTTATTGATTTATCTAACTTTTCAATGTGGAAGATATGAATTCCTATCTCTTTATCTTTAGAATTATCAAATATTGTTTTGGAAGTCATTTCGGATTCTTTCAATTTGCCGTTGATTAATTTTTGCCAACTCTCTTTGTTTAATGGAATTATTATATTAACTCCTGCAATTTTATTATTTTTTTCAAAAATCATTCCAAATTCAGGATTTCTAATGTACCAACTTTTGATTATACTTTCTGTTACTGGAGAACTAGTAGGGTAAAGCTTTTTGTCTGTTTCTAAGATTAATTTGAAGTCTGACGGCATTATAGCTCGTACTTTCAATTCATTTAGCAGATTAGTTGTTTTAGATGTCATTAGAATAAAGATAGAGTTCTAACTAGGATTAGTATTTTGGAATCGCTAGTGTAGATAATTGATCTATCA
>CAYOYC010000023.1:0-9994 GCA_964408125.1 Candidatus Woesearchaeota archaeon | reverse complement strand
TAAACTGCTTTTTGTTTACATATTTCAATTTATTGCTTTTTTTGTTAATAAACTCTTCTACATTTCTCAAAATTTTAAAATCTATCTTTACAACCGCATCTTTAGTAATTTTACCACCAACCATGTTACTTTAAGTAACTTATAATTACTATTTAAATATTTAGAATTTAGTCCCGAGAGCCCCAGATTTTATTCCGGAGCAAAGCTTCTCGGGTGTACATATTAATAACGAGAAATGTGTATTTTTAAAGCTAATGAAAACTATATTTTAACCATCCTTTTACTCTCTTTCTCAAGCCACTTCTTCCATTCTGGAAAAACCCTATCCGCCATAGGTAACCCGACTTCCGTCATTATCTTCTCGGAAATTTGATGAAACGCATTATTTGAACGAACAGTGAATTCAGCTTCTAACAACTCTGGATTTTCAGTTTTTTCAGCAAAAGAAACAGTTTCTTCTTTTATTTTCTGTCTCAATAAAATATTATCCCACACCGCATCCCAATTCCCCGCCCATCCCTTTACGTTTGAAGCTATATCTTTAATCATCTCGGAATCTCCATTTATTAAATCCTCAGATGGTTTCAACTTATCCTCCTTAACCTCATACTTCATTAAATCTACGAATCCTCCTTCGACCAACGGATCTTTGGTCCAATGTTTTCTAACTTCAGAAATACTCAACACTCTTCTCCATGACTTCATTCCATCCGGAGATTTAACTGGATTAGCAACTAGGATGCAATCTGTTGCCTTAAACGAAGTTACAGGAACTCCTAAGTCATTTACAACTCTATCAAAAATAGAATACGGAGACGAACCATGAATGGTTCCCGCAACTACATTAGCCAACGCACCAATTCTCATTGCTTCATAAAGCGCCTTCGCCTCATTACTTCTAATTTCTCCAACTATTAATGAAGAATCTCCCAATCTTAACGACGATCTTATCCCTTCTTCGGCAGAAACCTCAGTTGTTTCTCCTGTCAATGCACTCCTAACCTTCATCGATAAAATATTATAATCCAGTTTTCTCATGGCATCTACTGGCAATTCCGGAGTATCTTCTATAGTAATAACTCTATAACGAGGCATAATCTCTAACATTAACGCACCCAATACAGAAGTTTTACCAGAACTACGCGTTCCAGCAATCAACATTGTTCTTGCTCCATCAACCAAAAAACTCATTAACCCTGCACCAAGCCCATCAATCATTTTATTCTTCATAAATAGCGGCAATGTCCACGGCTTATTTCTGTGTCTTCTCAATGAATATGCAAGTCCTCCAACCGAAAGTGGCTGTTGTATAATCGCAACTCTCGCGCTAAAATCACTTAAATTTAAACTCGTATCTAAAATAGGGTTCGCTTCATCTAACGCCCTGCCTGAAAGCATTCTAAACTTAGCCGCCCAAGAATCAACATCCTCCTGAGAAACAATGATATTTGTAGAACACTCTTCATAATCATTGTGTCTAATAAAAATATTTGATAAGGCAACTGGTGCATTTAAAGAAATATCTTGTAATTTTTCATCTTGCAATAAAACTTCTAGAACACCAAACCCAATTGTATATCTAACTAGAATATACGCAAGTCTATTAACGTCCTGGTAGCTTAATGTTATGCTTTTACTATTTGCCAAATCTTGCAACAAATCACGAGCAACATTTAAAAAAACCTGCCTAGTTCTCTCAACATCATTAAACTCCTCCTGGGTCGGCCTATGCTCTATCAAAACATTTCTAGCTAAATTAAGCAAATTATGATGCTCTTCCTTTAGGGAATATTCTGGGGGCGCTAAATTATAAATTAATTTTGCTTTATTTGGTTCCTTAAGCACCGTTACTGTACTTTTTTCATATCCGCTCGCAATTTCATATTGGTCTATAATCTCTGCATCTTCCGGAACACGAGAAATCATTCTAGTAAACGTAAAATTAGGCATAATATCTGGCCTTAATATTCTAGAATATATTTCTCTATTATCCGAGTATCCCTGCTCAATACATTCATTGTATTTTTTTATTATTCCTAAATTCTCAAAATACCCGAGAATTTTTTCAAGCAACCAAATATATTGCTCATTATTCATACCCTTAGATTGTGCAATCTTTTGCTCAACGACAGTGGCCTTCAGTACCCTATATGATTGAATCGGATCATATTTCAACAATGTATTAATTAAATAATTTAAGGTATTATATGCCTTCGGAAAATCTGGAACAAACGATAATTTTTCACTTGATAATATCTGCTCTTGTTTTGTTAAAAAATTGTAAAGGGATGCTATTTCGACCAGCATTTGAACCTGTGAAAAATTATACGAATAATTTCTTTGTTGAACCAAAACAACTCTTGTTATGCTAGAATTTTCTGCAAGTGCATCGATAGTCCTGGCCATAACCTCCGGAGAATCTGCTATTGATGGCACAGAGGAATCTCCAAGATAATTAATATACATTACATTTTCACCGGATTCACTTAAGACTTCATATGAATACAAAGCCGTTCCCTCTTTAAACATCATCTTTTATCACATAAATTTGATATTTTCTACATATTAAAAGATTTGTATATTGTAAACAACACCTCCCCAAACTCTTATAAATACTTAAAACATGTAATATAAAAGATGGCTGAACAACAAGATACTCAACTGCAATTTCTACTTTCAGATTTAGGAACGAGAATAAGAGATTTAGAAGAACGGACAAGTTCTCTTAAAGAAAGAATTTTGTTAATAAACAACAATTTAATAGATATAAAAGAAAATATGGAACAACGTATTTCTCAAATAGAAAAACAAAATTCATCGTTGACATTAGAAACAAAAAAATTGAACACATCTGTGCAATCTCTACTGTCTGAAATGAACAATTTTGTTAGAAAAGACGAAATCATTCTAGTAGAGAGAATGTTGAAAGACTTTCAGCCGCTTGATTTTGTAAGAAAAAAAGATTTGGAAGAGATGAAGCAAAGTAGTCAAACACCTCCAGAAACGCTATATGCAACTCCAACAAATGAAACTAATACCAAATCAAAAGGAATAAAAACTAAGGAAACAAATAATTAACATGGCTTATGTTGATAAAGTCGTTCAAATGCAACAACAAGGTATGTCGGATAATGATATAATAAAAACATTAAAAAATGAGGGGATTTCGCCTAAGGATATTTCAGACTCAATCTCTCAAGCAAAAATAAAAATGGCAGTTTCACAAGATACAGGGCAAGAATATCAAGAAAGCTATAGCCAGCCGGCTCCAGAACCACAACAAGAATATGCTCCGCAACAATATGCTCCTCAGCAATATACGGATCCGAATCAGCAACAATATACAGACCCAAATCAACAACAATATTCCTACCCAGATCAAAATCAATCTCAAATGAGTATTGAAACTATTACTGAAATAGTAGATAGAATTATCTCTGAAAAATTAAAGGAAATTAGTCAAAAAATAAAACCAGTTGTTGATTTCAAAAATAAAGCAGAAGACGATATAAACGAACTAAAAGAAAGATTAAAAAGGATAGAGCTAACCATAGACGGCCTTCAAAGAGCAATTATAGGAAAAATAGGTGAGTTTGGGCAATCTAACGCGCTTATACACAAAGACCTAGAAAACCTTCACGGTACTGTTTCCAAACTAATGAATCCTTTAATTGATAATTATAACGAGCTAAAGAAGGCTAATTCTAAAAAATAATTTTATTTTTTCTTCGTTAAAACAAAAGAAACAATTCCTGCAACTATAATCAAAGCCACCATCCCAAACCAGTCTTTATCAACCCAACCCTGTATTTTATCCCAATTTATTGCCCAATTAAAGGTATACATTGAAGAAATAACAAACACTATAACTACTAAAGCAACAATAATCCCCGCAATAGACTTATTCCCTGTAAAAACTTTCAGAGTATCATCTCCAACAAAACCCAATACAAGTAGTATTAAAAATACGCAAACAATAAACACAACAAACCAAGAAATACTCATCTTTGTAAATTCAACCAAATCAACATTTACAATAAAAAAAGATGCAATTATTAGAGATAAAAATAAGGCCGTCCAAACATTATCTCCCAAAACCTTCGTTTTAATAAACAAAGCATAAATCAAAATAAACACAAATAAGAAAGAAATAACTGGCATTATCGTAGCAATTGGTGCAAGTGAAACTACCATTTTATACCTTCGCTGGGGTAGTAGAGGTAGGCTCGCCCTTTACTATCCAAAGTACCAATCCGCCCAAACCTAATAATAATATAATTCCCCAAAAATAATCTTGAAAGAATTGATAAACATCAAATCCTGCGGAAAATACATTTCCCCACTCAGACCATGCCCATATCAATACCCCTATACCTAATACCCATCCGACCCAACCCATTCCATCTGTCTTTCCTTTGCCTAAAAATCCAATTAAGATTAACAAAACTAAAAAAATAACTATTGCTATACCGAACCTAGGAAATATTGTAGCAAAAAACGTCGAAACATAATCATTCAACAACGAAAGAAAACCAATTGCTATAGCGACAACTGCATTTATCGCGGTAACATTTTTACCACCCGCAGAAGTATGATCTCCAAGTATTTGAGATTTTTGCAAAATAGCAAACACAACTGCAAATATAATCAAAAATGGAAACAAATAAGAAAATACACCATATTGCTGCCATTGATTCAATATATCTGTAATAGTCATAACCATAATAATCTCTAATAAAAAGAGTTTATAAATTCTTCTGTGTTCACAACTATTTTTATCTAAATAGAGACACTGACTCTAATAAAACCCCTACCCCTTATTTTTAAAAAATAACACTCAAAATACAAAACCAAAACAAATATAAAAACAAAAACACCCCAACTCTTATGAAAATACCACGGCTCTTCAAAATACATGATACAAAACGCTCATTCAGAAAAGAACTCCGAAGACAATTTCGTCTCGCACTAACCGCTGCAATCGGATTTACTATCGCCTTTGCCTGGAGGGAGGCAATCTTCAACACTTTCCTAAACTTCGTTTCAAGAATACTGGATTTGGCCCCTAATCATTATAGTGCAAAACTCTATGCCGCTATAACAATAACAATATTTGGTGTTCTATTAATTTTTCTAACTTCTAAAATACTAAAAGAAAAAAACTAATAAGGATAATTAAACAGGAAAATCCAACACAAACGTTTTATCTATTAATCCTTCTTCTCGCTCTTTCCACCAAGTGCAATCCATAGAGCCACACCAATAGCAACGATGATTAAAACATTCCCTATTATATTAGAATCGTTATACCATCCCCTTATTGTCTCCCATCCGCCTGTTATAACTATAACAAGTATTGCGGCAAATATAATAGCTACCCATATTGAACTTTTTTTAACCCACTCGGGAATTTTCATTCCGTCTTTATTATCGCTCGCTACAAAACCATATATTAAAAATACAACTAGAAGCACAACTAGGGCAACGGCCAACCATGGAATCATTGCAACGATATAATCTCTTGGTACAGGAAACCCAATTAAAATCAAACCAACAACTAAGGAAATTAGCGCATCTATCTGAGATTTGCCCTCTCCAAATATCTTAGATTTTTGCAAAACGGCAAAAACTAGCACAAAAACTAATAGAAATGGTAATATTCCCTTCGTAAATATATCTGTTGTAAACAAATCCATCTGAAATTACATTGAATTAGTATCTTCCAAATTCATTCCATCATCCTCTTCTTTTAATGGAACAGCATTCTTACTTATAACAATTACATCGCCAATAGCTTTCAAAAATTGTTGAGGCACAATAACTCCCCTCGCTCCACCAAGGATAGAACTCATTCCAGAATCCCTAGAAACAACAATTCTCCAACCATCGATTTTGTTATCAGCAAGGTTTACTTCTTCCACTATTCCAAAAAGATCGCCGGAATCTGTGAAAACCTTTCTTCCTATAACTTCACTCAGCTTTTTTATTTTCATAATTAATCAAAAAAGATCGCCTTTAAATACATTTCTATGTTCCAAAATACACGATCAATAATAAACAATAAATTTATAAAAAACATAAAACATAACTAAAGATGGAAATAAAGGTATATTTCAAAGAATTTGCCATAATCTTACTTGCTGCCGCCATAATCGCTCTAGCATATATCTTCCCGGAAAGAAACTCTTCTCTTCTTCTTTATATTTTTTTATCTCTTTTTATCATAATATTAATTAACACTTTTGCAAAAAAGATATTTGCATATCATCTAGAAACAGACGTTACTCTTTCTTTTTGGTCAACCTATCACTATTGGTTCACGAAACGTAGTCATTTTAAGAAACCACTAACAATGGCCTGGTTGCCGTTAATAGCTTCCCTAATTACGATGGGAAAATTAATATGGATGCCTATAATAGAATTTGATGTTGCACCAAGACCAGAGAGAATATCTAGAAGACACGGACTATATAGGTATACAGAGGTAACAGAATGGCACGTTGCATTAATTGCCGCAGCTGGAATATTCGCGACGATAATATTTGGAGTTATAGGATATTTTGCAGGACTTGAAACCTTCGCAAAATTAAGTATATTCTACGCTGCATGGTCAATAGTCCCTCTTGGAAGACTTGATGGATCAAAGGTGTTCTTTGGGAGTAGAAATCTATGGCTTACTCTCCTAATTGCCCTTGCCGTATCTTTAATCTGGGGATTATCTGTTATATAAAAAATAAAAATAAAAAAATAAATTAAAAGAGATTTTATCTCTTCTTTTTGCTGTAATTTCTCTTAAGCTTTCCTATTCCGATAACCAATACGCCGATTCCCAATATCCCTAAGAATATAGGATCACTAATACTAAACGTTCCTGCAGCTGCAGATATCAGAGCAATTCCAAGAATAGTTACAACCCATGCCGTCAATTTTGCCATCTCTCACCTCCTTAAATTAGTTAAACCAATGGAATATATAAATTTATACCAAAACTATATAATAAGACAAAGTTTTTACAGAAAATGGAAAATGCGAAATTTGAGGCGAGAGATTATCAGAAGGCAATCCTAGAATCCTGTAAGAAAAGTTCTTGTCTGGTTATTCTACCAACAGGAACAGGAAAAACACTAATCGCCCTAATGTTAGCAAAAGATATTTTTACAAAAAATCCTCTTCAAAAAGTAGTTTTCTTGGCACCGACCCGTCCTTTAATAGAGCAGCACATAGTTTATTTCACAAAAAATCTTCCAGAAGGGTTTGCTCAAATCGATTTATTTACAGGAAAAACGCCCGCTGCCCAAAGAAAAAAGATTTGGCAGAGGGCAGAATTTATTTTCTCCACACCGCAATGTATAGCCAATGATTTAAAACACAATCTTTACGATCTATCAGATGTCTGCCTATTAATCGAAGATGAATGCCATAGGTGTTTAAAGAACTACGCCTATAACTTTATCTCTCAAAAATATAAAGAACAAAATGAATTACATCACGTGCTGGGACTAACTGCCTCCCCAGGGAGTGATAGAACCACAATAAAAAAAGTTTGCGATAATTTAGGAATAGAACAGGTGGAAATCAGAACAAGAGAATCTATAGACGTCCGTCCCTATCTGCAAGAAAGAGAATTTGAGAAAATAGATATAGATTTTCCTCCAGAATTTGAGGAAGTTAGACAGCTAATAAGAGATATATATAATGACAAAGTTGAAACAATAAAAAAAATGAAAGTTTTATTTGGGCCCGTAACCAAGGTTTCTCTTTTAAACTGCCAAAAGGGTCTTTTCGCTAGATTAAATGCTGGAGATAAAAACCCTCTTTATTTTTCAGCAATCTCCGTTTGTTCTCAGGCAATAAAGATTCAACACTCGCTAGAACTCTTAGAGACTCAAACAGTTTCCTCTTTCATCAACTATTTAAGAAATCTATTCCAAGAATCAGAAGATAAAAAATCAAGAGGAGTACAAATTTTAGTAAAAGACCCTAGATTCGCAAAAGCCTTCACACTAGCAACCACTTTAGATCTAGAACATCCAAAGCTCGCCAAGATACAGAAAATAGTAGAAGAAACTATAGCTAAAAATCCGAAAGCAAAGATAATTATTTTTGCACAATTTAGAGAAACAGTAAAAAAAATATCCGATATGCTTTCTAAAAATCCGGAACTAAGACCAGGAATATTTGTCGGTCAGGCGATGAAAGCACACGACCAGGGAAAATCTCACACTGGGCTGAAACAGGGAGAACAAAAAGAGATGATTGAAAAATTTTCCTCAGGGGAGCTAAATGTTTTATGCGCCACCTCAATCGCCGAAGAGGGATTAGATATTCCGGAAGTAAACGAGGTAATATTTTATGAGCCAGTCCCCTCTGTAATCAGAACAATTCAGAGAGCAGGAAGAACAGCGAGACTTTTCCCAGGAAAATTAAAAATATTAGTTACGAAAGACACGCGAGACCAGGTTTATCACTATGCATCACAAGCAAAGGAAAAAAGAATGCATAAAGCAATTCAAGACATAAAAGATGACATGGACGCCGGACAAAGGGAGTTGCTTTAACGCACTGGCAGTTTCTTAAAATTATTCTGAGTCAATTTGTTTTACCAAATTATCAACACCCCCTTGAGACTGGTATGGATCAAGCAATCTAAATCCATGCTGCAACGCACATGTATTTATTTTTTATATTTCTTACATAAATTACAAGCTAGGTTTATGGTGACAATATAGCATATGAATATTTATAATTTCGAGCAAGATTTTTAATATCTTTCAACGAGACCGCACGAAATTTCTTTTCAAAGTCATAATAATTCCTAGCCCCTCCAAGTATTTCCTCCATAATTAAATTTATTGCGCTTTCTTCACACCCCTCAGAATTAATTAATCTGTCTCCGATTAATTTATTTTTTGCATCATCCAAATCTTTACTAGAAATAATCTTCATTTTCTTAAACTCATTTATACATATGTCTATAACTTCCTTTACCTTATTTTTACTAGTTCCGGCATAAATAATAAGATATCCATATCTATTTCCTAAATCCAACTCTGACTTTATGGAATAAACAAGTCCTTTTTTTTCCCGAACCTCCAAAAACAACCTAGAGGACATTCCTTCCCCCAATATACCATTAAAAATTTCAGCAGCGTACCTCTCTTTGGAAGTGCCAATGGGAAAATGAAAACCGATACCCACATTTGCCTGCTCGATACCATCTCTTTTCTCATCTGAAAACAAATTTAACCTCTTAACTTCTTTTAATTTCTCCATTTTGCCGTTTTGTGGAAAATCAAACTCATTAACAAATTCCAAAATCTCTCTTATATCATTATTGCCAACAACACACAATATAGAATTTGCAGGACAATAAAACTTTCTGTGTTTATTTATTAAATCATCCCTGGTTGCGTTCATAACACTCGCCTCATCCCCCGATATATTCATACCAAATGGTTTTCCAAAAAGATTTTGCTTAAGCCTATCACAAACATATGCTCTAGGATTATCCCTTCTCATTTTAATTTCCTCACAAATAACCTTCTTTTCTCGCTCTATTTCCATACCTAGAAAAACAGAATTAAAATATATATCAAATAGAACATCCATGGCAACCCCAATATTCTTCGATGGCAATTTCGCGTGAAACATTGTTACCTCTTCATGAGTAAATGCGTTCAGAACACCCCCAAGTTTTTCTATTTCAGATGATATCTGCTCTGCCCTCCTTTTTTTTGTTCCCTTAAAACACATATGTTCTATAATATGACTTATTCCCTTTTCTTTCTCGGATTCGTAAGCAGCACCAAATTTACTAGTTAGGACAACAGTTGTGACGGGGACGTCTCTTTTTTCATGCAAAATCACTAAACCATTTTTTAAAATTTTTTTTGTAAACCTCATGCAAATAAAAAACATAAACTACTTAAATACCTTTTCATTAAAGTTTTCCGAAAGAAATCTACAGAGTTTAGTCTGTAGATGAATTTCGGCA
>CAYOYC010000022.1:0-10019 GCA_964408125.1 Candidatus Woesearchaeota archaeon | reverse complement strand
CGGTTGGGGCGTCCGGAATTCTGTTCACGTTTTAAGGGTGTTGGAATATACACGATTTATACAATCGCTTTATATTTAACTTTCTCCTCGAGAAATGATGAAAGTAGATCCTTATAATCATAAAGAGAAATATCTAGCATGGAAAGAAATTATTTCTAGAAACGGAATCTCAGGAGTCTCTGAAAAGAACTCTAAAATCATTTTAGACTTCGTTTTTGATATGGAATTTGGACTCAATGTTTCTGCTAAAAGTGTAAAGGGTGCAAGAGGTTATCCACGTTTAAATAATTTAAGACAAAGGATGATTTTTATGGCTAAAAAGTTTGAAGAACTTTATGGTGTTGCGGATATAACCCAAGTTAATGAAAGAGATTTACATTCACTTTTTGGCGGAATGAGAAATGGATCAATTAGAAGAATAGATGGCAAAATATACAAAGACTCTGCCAACTTTGTTAAGATGTTTAAATCATTCTGGCACTGGTATCAAAAAGTTAACAGAAAATGCGGAAAAGATATAATAGATATTACCGTAGACCTAGATTCTAGTAAAGATAAACCTATGTGGGTATATTTAACTGAAGAACAAATTTTCAAGCTATATGGGGCAGTTAATCTAAAATATAAGGCTCTTATTATGTTCCTTTTTGATACTGGAATTAGATCGCCAACCGAATTAGTCAATACTAGAATATCAGATTTCCACAACAATTACAAAGAACTAGCAATTAGAGATGAAGTGAGCAAGACTTTCGGAAGAAGAATCAAGTTAATGCTCTGTTCTAAGATTCTTAAGGAATATATTGAAGTAAACAAATTAAAGGACGATGATATTTTATTCCCAATTATACCCAATACAGTAAACAAATATCTTCAAAAATATGGCAAGAAGCTTTTCGGGGAAGGCAAAAGTCTGGCAGGACAAAAATATTCAGAGCTAACAATGTATGATTTCAGACACTGCTCCTGCTGTTATTGGCTTCCAAAATATAAATCTGAGTCTGCATTAAAATATAGATTTGGATGGAAGAAGTCTGATAAGATTTATTATTATTCGGATTTACTTGGCATGCGAGACACAATTTCTGAAGATGATTTATTATGCGATTTAACTAAGACAGAGATAGAAAAGAAACTAGTTATATCTGAGAATGAAAACGATGTTTTGCAAGAAAGAGTAGCTACACTAGAAAGGCAGATGAAAGAAGTTTTAGAACATGTTAAGCAATATGAAATTATTGTTAAGAGATGTTGAATAATCCTCAAAAGAAAGTTTTAAAAAGATGATAAATATCAATAAATAAAGGGTGTTGGTAAAGAATAACCTTAGAATTCTAAAAAACTACAATGGAACGAAACCCAGAGTTTGGTGGCAAAGGAAACGGATTAGTTTGGCTTGCTCAAAATACTGATTTAGGTTTTGAGGTTCCAAGATTTGAAATTATTGATACTTCTTTTCATAATTCTGGAAATTTAAAAAAATTAGAAGACCGTTGTACTGAGTTAGCTGATAAATTTCAAGGCGAAGAAGTTGCTGTTAGAAGTTCTGCTGTTTTATCGGAAGATTCTGATAAATTTTCTGGAGCTGGAATTTATGATTCTTTTTTTGTTGGACCTCAAGACTTAACGCCTCAAAGACTGCAAGAAGAAGTTTTGAAAGTTCATGCTTCAGTAAATAATGACAGGGCAGTTCAATACAGAAAACAAATTGGAATTGGTGAAGAAAGAATGGCAGTTGTTGTTCAAAAAGCAGTAGAAGGAATGAACGGAGTTGCGATGTCTAGACTTCCTCAAAGAGCAGGGATTATTCCAGTTACTTGGTCTGATACTCGAGGAGCAGTAGTTGGTGGGAATCCAGACGCTTTAATTAGAAGAGCATACTTTACCCCTAAAAATGATTTTCAAGCTATATTCATAAGTGAAGGTCTTTGGGAAAATCAAATTCAAGAATTTCAAAATGTTGCTGAATTATCAACAAAATTAAGAAGCAGATATGGGAAAGAATTTGAATCTGAATTTGTTATTGGACACGATGGAAAAACTTACATGCTTCAAATAAGACCCTTGACAAATGTTCAAGACAAAGAAATAAAATTCCCAGAAAAAGAACCAATATTTACAGCAAAACATTGTATGACCGTTGGTGAGTATATTGGCCCATGGGTTACTCCATCTGAAGTTACTGAGTATTGGGATGAACCTTCACATTATGCTTATTTTGCTCCAAGACTAGATAAATCAGTTGTAGATCAGTTGAGAGAAACAAGCAGAATGTTTGGAGGCCCTGAAAATGCTCATCTAAATTATGACAATCTAACTCCGAATAAAAGGGCGATGGTTATTACAAGTCACAGTGTTCCTGGAATGCATGCATTGACTATTGCCAATGAAAAAGGAATAATTTGTTTGGCTGGAGAAGGAAAATATGATCATTTTAAGGGAAATAAAAAATTAGCAGATTTAGATAGAGATTCACGAATGATGGTAGGCAGAGAAATGGGAATGACCTTAATAGAAAGAGTTAATTTAGATGTTGCGTTAGCAGATGTAGGACAGTATGTTCATATTGTTTCAGATGGATTAACAGGACATGTTTATCGTGCAACAGAACAAGAAGCAAAAGATTTTGCAAAGGGAATGCGTTCTCAAATAGATTATCAAGTTTCACCATTAGAAGGAAGAGATTTTGGACATGATATGTTTGACGTGGAATTTAGAGTAACCCCTTCAGACTTATCTTTATGTGGTGCTCTTTGTAGAGATTTTGTAAAACATATTGAGAAAGCAAGTGGTAGAAGATTTAGATTAGATGTTAGTCCTGCTGGAAATTGTTTTGATGTATACGCACCAGGTGCAGAATGTGAAGTTTATGGAGCAATGTTTGATCCAGATAATAAAGGAGAAGGCATATCTTTTTCATCTGGAAGAAGTGCGGAAAAAATTGCTAATAAAGAAACAACACAAAAATGGTTTGAAGATTTTAGAAGCAAATTAACAAAGGGATATATTCCTACTGGTGAATAATTAATCACCTCTTTTTTCCCAGAATCCACTAACCTTATTCTTCCAGATCTTCTTGATCTTCTTCAGAATCAATATCTTCTAAGTCTAGGTCTAGCTTTTGTTTTCCAGCCTTTGTGTTATTTTTTGCCATTTTACACCTCCTGTTTAAATTTAATTGAGTGATTGTTCTATCTCTAGCCATCTGGAAATATTTTTCATTTAGCTCAATTCAAATCCAATTCCTATCAGTTTCTGGTAAACTTCCCATGTATAACCGCTATCTATAAAATAATCTAGACTTAAATCACCTCTTTTTTCCAGTCACCCCCCTATGACAATATTTGTCCACAACGTTTATAAATCCTAAGCAGCAACGACAAATTGATGGAAACTAAACTAAAGCGGGCATTACTTACATAACGGACTCCCACGAAAGTGCCAAGATGGTCCATTACCCGGATAATTGAATGCCGAAACATTTATATATCTGTTTTTATTGTTTTAGATATAACTATTATATATAGTTAAATGCAAAATGGGAACAATGAAGATTCTAGCAGAAGGATTAAGCCCTGCACAAGAAAGGGTTATGTCTATTCTGGAATATAAAAAAATAAAGATTATAGAAAGAAAAGATATTGTAGCAATAATAAAAGAATACGTAGCGGTAAAAGATATTCAGGATTTGATAGAAAAACTTCAAAAAAAGAAAAGAATAATCCCTCTAAAAAAAGGAGTTTATGCAGTCGTTCCATTATCTTCTATTAATATGGGGCCTCTTTTATCTGAATTTGAAACAATAGACTATCTCTTAAAAGAAAATTATTATATAGGATTATATAATGCTTTTAACTTACATGGGTTTACTGAACAAATTCCCATTAAGATATTTGTTTTTAATACTAAATATTCTGGAGATAAAGAGATCTTACAATTTAGAATTAAATTTTTTAAAATAAAGGAAGACAAACTATTCGGGATTGATAACCAAAAATACCCCTACTCCGATAAAGAAAGAACAATATTAGATGTACTGGAATATCCGCAATATCTCGGAGGATTGAATGAGGTTTTAGATAGAGTAAAAGAAGAAGGGTATAATAAAAACAAATTAGTTGATTACGCAATTCGATATGATAGTATAAAAGTTATGAAATTAGTAGGGCTTCTTACGAATAGCCAGAAATTATATAGTTTTCTTCTTAAAAAAGGAACATTAAAATACTATACAAGTTTAAAAAAGACAGGGACTAAACTATTGGATAAACGATGGAAAATCAGATTGATTTAAAAGAAAATATTATTGAAATAGGAAGAAGAACTAATTTTCGTCCAGATTTAATAGAAAAAGATTACCATCTTACAAAAATATTACATAAATTGTCTGAGAAGAAAATACACAATCTGGTCTTTAAGGGCGGGACATGTCTAAACAAATGTTACTTGGGTTTCTATAGATTAAGTGAGGATTTAGACTTTGTTTATAATCAAGATGTGAAAGGATTATCTAAGGGCGAAGTAAAGAAGAAACTCGATGAATTAAGGAGAATAATATTTGAAATACTAGAAAATCTAGGAATTGAGACAAGTAAGGAGTTGGGTGTTGGGTGGAAAATGCTAACTTCTAAAGAAAAACCAAACATAGTTGGATTGGAAATTATCGCTAGCTATAAGTCTGTTATAAGCGAACTATCCCAGAAGATAAAAATAGAAATTTCATTTAGAAAGAAATTAATTAATGAAACTAAGATGAGGCCAATTCATCATGAATTTATAGACTCACTAGGAAAACCTATTTTAGAAGAAGATATAAAGATAGAAGCAATTGATATTGTTGAAAACTTTGCAGAAAAATTTAGAGCATTGATTACAAGAAAGAATATTGCCATTCGTGATGTTTTTGATATATATTTTATTTTAAAAGAAAAAAAGTTAAAATTTGATAAAGAGATACTAAAGTTAGCGTTACTTAAAATAAACGAATCAAAACCATTTGAAGAAAAAGAATTTTTTAGTTTTATTGAAAATTTAAGCTCAAAGGCAGATAATTTAGACAAAAAAGAGATTTCTACAGTATTAAAAAAAGATCAAGAAATAAATGTTTCTGAGATGATTGATTTAATAAAGAAAGAAGTATTAAGTTTAAAATAAATAAAATATTCGAGAATTCTCACAAATAGCCAAAATTGCCACCAAGATTTCTGTATTAAAAAGTGGGCGGTCGTCGGCAAATTCTAGAGAAAATCGCAGATTGGCACTGACATATATAGAGATATTGGCACTGCCAGATGAGCGGAGGGCTGTGAGGACAGGCAACATTTTTATATTGCTTTAGAGTGGTTTAGGCGTGGAAGATTATAGAAGACAAAAAAGCTTTACAATTGAGTATAATTATCTCTAATTCTGTCCACCCATCAAAATGGTCACATCTCCTGTCACGGCGGTTGGGGCGCCCCTAGGGCGTTGCAGCAGAATTTAGTTAAATTTAAAAATATTAAATTCCTCTTAAAATTATAAGAAAACAAAATAAAGACAAATGGGGAAAAAAGTAAAAACAAAACCAAAAAAGGAACATTTTATTATTCCAAAAAGGGCTATGTTTGGGATTGCACCTGCCATTGCAATAATTGCAGTATTATTATCAAAAGACAAAGTTCCAGAAGGGCTTTTATTTTTAATTGGAATATTTTGTGGATTTTTAATTGGAAGAGGATTTTTTGAAAAATGAAATATTGGCAAGACACATTAGGGGCAGGATTGGTTGTAGTTGGAATTGCTCTTTTAACTAGCAATAAATTTATCGGAATGCTGTTTGTTGGATTCGGATTAGGGTATGATGTGCGTCCTTTAATACAAAAATTGTTTAAGAAAAAATAACTAATTAAAACGCCCGCACTACTATCGGTTGGGGCGTCTAAGGTCCTATCCTAAAAAGATATTCTGTATATTCCAAGATATATAATCTGTTAACTATACTGATTATGCTTATTACGTAAATTTATCCCTTTTTTATATGAAAGTCGTTCTTAACGAAGTTGGGCCAAGAGATTGGAGATTTTCTCATAGGGTAAGTCCACTAACTCAAGATGTTTATCATACAATAAGGATGCTTGAAGGTGCCGGAGTAGAGAGAGTCGAAATTGGAGCGAGTGTAAATTATGAGAAATATCCATATATGGGAGATACGTTTGAATTATTATCAAGATTAAGGGGCGGTTCTCAAGGGAAGCATGCTAGATATTCTGTTTATGTGGGGCCATATGGTCAAAATTATCCACAAGATAAAATAAAAAAACTTTTAGATTCTGGGCAGCTAACGGAAGACCCAGGTATGCCTGATGAACTTTCTTTTTCAATTTCTGCAAGTGAGAAAAGAAATTTTAGTCTTTATCGATTGTCTGGAAATCAGGTTTTCGATAACATAAAAAGGCATATTGAGAGGGCGAAACAAGGGGGTGTAAAATATTTTAGGGGATATGTTTCTGCGGCTTTTGGATATGAAAATTCAATAGATGCTCCACTCGGGAGTGTAATTGGATGGACTAAAATGCTTCTTGATTTGGGATGTCATGAGGTTGCGCTTGGTGATTCAAGGGGGCATGCGGTTCCAGGAGAGTTTATTAAAAAGTGGTCTGCTATTAGATCTCATCTTCCGTTAGAAAAAATTGCTCTGCATTTTCATGAAAATAATTATATAACTTGGGAAGCAGATATTGTGACAGTGCTTGCGGATGGTGTGCGTGTTTTTGATACTTCTATAATGGATGTGGTTAGACCGGTTGTTGGAAGAGAGAGGCACACAATTCCATGTGGAGATGATGTTCCGCCAAATGCTTCTACAGAATATGCAAATTATTTTATAACAAAACAAGTAGATAATCCAGATTATCCATTTATGGAGAGAGTCGGATGTAAAGAAATTTCAACGGAACTGGATTATGATAAAGTTTGCGAGGCGGGAAAATTTATTCGAAGTGCAATAGCCAAACTGCATGTATAAAAACCTAGAACGTATGATGATTGAAATAAATTTTATGATTTACGTTTATTCCCTTTAAACAAAACAATTGTTAGAACACCGAAGAATGCTCCGGTTAATAAATAATAAATAAAATTTGTTTCTGGTTCTGGGAAGAATAATAATACGACTAATCCGACAATTAGGGAAATTATCCAAAGGTTTTTCATATTTTAATTAAGGATATCAATTATTTAAATTAGGCGGTTTGTTTAGTTTTTAATAGTTTTTCATTAGATTTATTAAACCAAATATTCTTATTCGATTATGCAAAGAAAGGGGCTTAGCGAGAAAGAAGCTAAAAAGAAGATTGAGGAGTATGGATTTAATGAAATTAGGGAAACTTCCTTGAGTTCTCCTTTAAAAATATTTTTGAGACAAGTAAAGCGTAATGTAATTATTTATTTGCTGATTGTTGCGATGGCTCTCTCTTTTTTTGTCGGTAAATCTGTAACTGCGTATGTAATTTTGGTGGTAATTGTTCTTGTTGTTGGAATTGGGTTTATTCAGGAATATCGTGCGGAGAAGGTTATTGCTTCGTTGAAAGGGATGATGGTTCCTATTTCAATAGTTATTAGGGATGGGAAAGAAAGGGAAGTTTTGACGAGGGAGATTGTTCCGGGGGATGTGGTTGTTTTAAGAAATGGAGAGCGTATCCCGGCTGATTGTTTGTTGTTAGATCAAAAAGATTTGTTTGTTAATGAATCTGTTTTAACTGGAGAGGCAAAAGAGGTTGTAAAGGTTATATCGAAGGATGATAGGAAATATTCAGATGAAAATATGATTTTTATGGGATGTTTTGTTGTTAATGGAAGATGTTTGGCGAGGGTTCTGCATACTGGAATGAATACGAAGTTTGGAAAAATTGCGGGGATGATTTCTTCTGCTGAAAAAGAATTGCCGTTACAAAATAAGATTAATAAGATTTCTAGATATGTTATTTTTCTTGCGCTTTTCTTTTCTATTATAACTGGTGCGGTGATTTTTTTTGGGAAGCCATTTTCTGAGGATTTATTAGTTGATACTTTGGTCCTGATGATTGCGTTGTGTGTTGCGGCGTTTCCGGAGGGGCTGCCGGTTGTTTTGATTACTGCTTTGTCAGCTGGTGCATATAGAATGGCTAAACAAAATGCGATTGTGAATAGAATGTCTATTATTGAAACTCTTGGCGAGACGACGGTTATTTGTTCGGATAAAACAGGTACGATAACTAAGGGGGAGATGACTGTTAAAAAAATATTTCAGGATAATAATATAGTTGATGTTTCAGGGGTCGGTTATGAGGGGAATGGGGACTTTTGGATTGGTGGTAAAAAAATTGATTTTAAAAAAGAAATTGTTCTTAATGAGTTGGTTAAGTGTGCGGTTTTGTGTAATGATGCGCGGATCGAAAGAACTGGTGAAGATAAAATTTATCATACGATAGGAAGTCCGACTGAAGCTTCTCTACTTGTTATGGCGTCGAAGGCAGAGATTTATCCAGAAGATATGACATTTAAAAGAGTTGAGGAAATTCCCTTTAATTCTGAGAGAAAGATAATGAGTGTTTTGTGTAAAACTAAGGATGGAAATTTTGTTTATTCGAAAGGTGCGCCAGAAATTTTATTGGAGAGATGTAAATATGTTAGAAGACAGGACGGTGTTTTTAGGATGACGGCTATGGAGAAAAAAAGAATATTGGATGTTAATAGTAAATTAATGAAGGAGTCTTTTAGGACGCTTGCGTTTGCATATAAATCCGTCAAAGATTTTTCAAAGGATCATTTTGAGGACGATTTGGTTTTTATTGGATTTGCTGGGATTGAGGATCCTCCTAGGGAGGAGGTATCTGAGGCGATTAGAGTTTGTTTGAATTCTGGGATTAGCGTTAAGATGATTACTGGGGATAATCGAGAAACGGCTGTTGCTATTGCTAAAAAAATTGGGCTGAATGGAAAAGTTATGGAGGGTTATGAGCTGGATAAAATTTCTGAGCAGGAATTGTCTAAAATTGTTGCGGATATTTCTATTTTTGCGAGAGTTAAGCCGGAACATAAGATGAAAATTATTAAGGCTTTGAAAATGAATGGAGAAATTGTTACGATGACTGGTGACGGAGTAAATGATGCTCCGGCTTTAAAAGAAGCTCATATCGGTGTTGCGATGGGGAAAAATGGAACAGATGTTTCTAGATCGGTTGCGGATTTGACCTTAAAAGATGATAATTTTGCGACGATAGTAATTGCGATAAAAGAAGGGAGAACTATTTTTAAAAATATTAGAAAATTTATTAGCTATTTGCTTTCGTGTAAAGTTACGGAGCTATCTATTTTGTTTATTGGCGTTTTGTTATCGCCTTATTTGGGTTGGCAGATTCCGTTGTTGTTGGCGATACATATTTTGTTTATGAATTTGGTTACGGATGATTTGCCCGCGATAACTCTTGCGATAACTCCGCAGTCTAATGATGTTATGAAGGAGAGGCCGAGGAAAAAACGGGAGATATTAAATCGTTCTTTGGTAGCTTGGCTTGCAATTTCAGGTGCATATATGGCATTGATGATGTTGGCCGTATTCTATGTGGTGTTTAATGTTTTAGGTCATAATTTTATTTATGCTAGGACTACGGCCTTAGCGACTTTGATTTTTATTGAAATTGCTAATGCGTATAATTTTATTTCATTTAGAAGGGTTGTTAATTGGACGGCCTTGAGAGTGAATAAGTATTTGTTCTATGCTTCGATTGGGTCGGTGTTGGCGACTCTTGCTATAGTTTATACTCCGCTAAATAAAGTGTTTGAGACGGCGCCATTGGGATGGATAGAATGGGCTGTGGCCATCGTAGCATCTTTGTCCATTATTTTATTCTTTAATATGCTTAAGAAGATTAATGAAAAGAAGGAATTTTTTAAGTTGGAGCATTTTTAAGGGTGTGTAAAATATATAAACTCGTAATCTGTTTATTTTTTATGAACTCGCCCGCTGAAAGAAAACTTCCCTGCTTTAGCTCGGAGTGAAT
>CAYOYC010000021.1:0-10277 GCA_964408125.1 Candidatus Woesearchaeota archaeon | reverse complement strand
TTAATAATTTCTTTCCTAAGCTTCCCCCTAGGCTCTTTTATGAGCATAAATCCAAGTGCTAGCGTTAAATTTAATATAGGCTGGCCAGTAGTCTTCTTTAGTCTAGATTTAATGAATCCAGAATCCATGCCCATAAATTGGATTCCTCTAATTTTAAGTTTTTTAGCATATATTATAATTGCATATATAATAGACGTAATAATATCTTTGATTTTTATAGGACTAGAAAAACCAGACACGCCAGATGAAACATTTACAAAGGCAAGAAAAGCTTATTTTTATTACAGAAGCCAGGGATTAGAAGAAATTAAAGTAAGGGAATTGTTCAAACAAAAGGGATGGAAAGATGAGGACATCAAAAAATTAAAAGAATAATTTTAAAATGCCAACCACTAAAGTTCTCAACTATCGTAAAGCAGTTTTTGTAGTTGTATATAAAAAAGAAAATAAAGAACTTTCTTACTTAATTCTGAAAAGACATAAACACTGGAAAGGCTGGGAATTTCCTAAAGGGGGAATTGATAAGGGAGAATACGAACTAGAAACCGTAAAAAGAGAGTTAAAAGAAGAAACCGGACTTAAACTAAAATCAATTCAAAACCATAATATAAAAGGAAAATACAACTACCCTCGACAACTCCCAGACAGAAAAGGAATAATTGGACAAACTTATTCTCTATACTCTGCAGAAGTATATCCAGGAGAAGTGAAAATAGATCAGCATGAACACTCTGGATTCCAATGGCTCGAATATAGAGAAGCCCTTAAAACACTCTCGAAACAAGACCAAAAAATGTGCCTAGGAATTGTTAATAAGAGGATAAACTAATCTATAGCAACCAATTATAATAAGCCGAAGGATCATCTTTGGGTAATTCCTCTTGCCAATTCAACAAAAGTCTGCCATATTCTGGACCATAACAATTATCTCCCATTAAAACGAAAGTTCTCCCATTTCTCTTATATAGATAATAATGACTTTTACCATACTTGTCATCATGTTCTCTGTTAACCACAATATTCATCGTACTCCCAAGAATGTCATCTACAACCCCACTCATATCCGGCCCAGTATCTTCCGTTGTAACCCACCCAACATTCAATGCACAATATGGCTGATTTATTTTTGATTCTGAAATCCCATATTCTGGCATTCTTTCTTCTGACATTGCTAAGAATCTTTCCAATCCTTTCTCTGAAAACAACGGAAACCTAACTGGAACAACTTCCCTAGAAGAAACTACTGTTTTCTTTTGTTGCATAACCCCTACAATACTTTTCTCTTTTTAAGTAATTGTATCTTAGAATATATATATATCAAATCACTTCTTCTCTTTCTGCTCATCAGAGCTGACTCCGGCAACGACTTCTTCCACATCAGGAACCCTAGCCAAATCCGTTACAGAATCTCCATCTGCAAGTTTTATTATCCTAACACCCTGTGTTGCTCTTCCCATGATTCTAATATCTGTTATTGGTGTTCTAATAACAATTCCCTTTGCCGTTGTAACAATTATTGTATCGTCATCCACAACTGATTGAGATGTAATAATATCTCCTGTCTTATCCGAAACTGCCAAATTAATAACTCCCTTTCCACCTCTTGATGTCAACCTATATTCTCCAATCTCGCTTCTTTTACCATACCCATTCTTTGAAATTGTTAAAATAGAATATTTGTCTTTATTTTCAATCGGCAAAACCTCAGCTGAAACAACGGTGTCTTTAGCATTCAGAGTAATTCCAATCACACCATAGGCATTTCTTCCAGTTGGTCTAACATCATCAGAACTAAATCTACAAGCCTGTCCATCCTTAGTTACAAGTAAAACTTCCTGATGCTCTTTAATTGGTTTAACAGCAACTAAGGTATCTGTCTTCCCTTCTAAGTCAATCGCCTTAATTCCACCCTTTCTTGGATTAGAAAACTCTTCGAGTGAAATCTTTTTCACAGTTCCTTCTTTGGTAAACATCATCAGGAAATCCTTAAATTCTTTTACGGAAATAACTGAAGTCACAAATTCATCTTTTAATTCAAGCATATTAACCAATGCTTTACCCTTACCATATTTAGCAATCTCAGGAACTTCAAACGCCTTCAGCCAATGAACCTTCCCTTTATTTGTAAACAACAACATATAATCATGTGTCGAACAAGTTAGTAATTCTTTAACAAAATCTCCAGTAGCCAACTCTGTTCCGATAACCCCCTTGCCGCCTCTATTCTGTTCCTTGTATTGTTTTAAATCCATTCTTTTTACGTATCCCTTATCCGTAATCGTAACTACCACATCTTTCTTATCAACCAAATCTTTTTCTTCAAAATCCTCATTTAAATTATTAACAATTGTTGTTCTTCTCTCGTCACCAAAATCTTTCTTAATGTCATTTAAATCCTTCTTAACAATCTTGAAAATTTCTTTCTCATCCGATAAAACCTTATTCCAATGATCGATAGATATCTTTAGTTCCGAATCTTCTTTGGTTAATTTATCATGTTCTAGAGTAGTAATCTGGTGTAATTTCATTTCTAAAATAGCTTCAACTTGCTTATCTGTAAATTCAAATTTTGCCTTCAACTGTTGTGCCGCTTCTGTTTTTCCGCTAGCTGCTCTAATTAATTTAACAACCGCATCAATATTTTTCTGAGCAATTAATAAACCCTCAACTAAATGTAATCTTTTTTCTGCTCTATCTAAATCAAATTCTGTTCTTTTTCTAATAACTCCCTGTCTATGGCTTACATAAACTTCAATAATCTGCTTAATATTCAATTGCCTAGGTTGATCTTTAACTAATGCTAACATATTAACATCAAATGTTGTTTGTAATGGAGTATCTCTCAAAAGTCTGTTTAATGTAAACTTAGGTTCAGAACCCCTCTTTAATTCAATAACTACTCTTACTTTCCCCTTAGCGGATTCGTCTCTAATATCGGAAACATCTGGAAGTTTTTTCTCCTTAACTAAATCAGCAATTCTTTCAACCATAGTTGCCTTATTTACTTGATATGGAACTTCTGTGATTATAATATTCGGCTTGTTCCCATCCTCAATTTTCGTTCTTCCCTTCATAATCAATCGACCCTTGCCCTCTGTGTAAATTTGTGTTAATTGACCAGAAACATAACCGCCAGTAGGGAAATCTGGAGCTCTAATTATTTTAGCTAATTCTAGCAAAGTAATTTCTGGATTTTCAATATAAGCTAAGGCAGTATCGCAAACGTCGTTTATATTGTGTGGCGGCATATTCGTAGCCATACCTACTGCAATACCCGAAGCACCATTCAATAAAAGATTAGGTAATTTTGCAGGCATATATTTCGGTTCAGTTAAAGTATTATCAAAATTAGGCAACATTGCCACTGTATTTTTTTCTATATCCATTAAAAGCTCTTCAGTAATCTTATCCATCTTCGCTTCTGTATATCTCATTGCAGCTGCAGGATCTCCGTCCATGCTACCGAAATTACCCTGTCCTTTTACTAACGGATATCTTAAAGAGAAATCCTGCGCCATTCTAACCATAGATTCGTAAGCAGCAGTATCACCGTGTGGATGGTACTTACCAATAACGTCACCCACAATTCTCGCCGATTTCTTTGTTGGTTTATTATGTTGTAATCCCAAATCGTACATCGCCCATAAAATTCTTCTATGAACGGGTTTCAATCCATCTTCTGCAGCAGGCAGTGCTCTATCAACAATGACCGACATCGCATAATCAATAAACGCTTTTCTCATTTCCTGCGAAACTTCTGCATTGATCAATTGCTTAGCTTCAATATTCTTCTTCATGTCTTCTCTATGCTGATTAAGATCTTCCTTACTCATTCCATTATTATTAGTTTCTTTCTCGTTTACCATTATTTTTTACCTCGCTTCTTTGCTTTTAAATTCATTTCATTAAGTTTTTTCTGTCCAACAACCCATTGCGGAAATATAGAAGATGAAAACTTACATTTTCTACACTCCATTTTTTGTATAACCCCGAATGCATTTCCCAATCTAAAAACAAACCCTACTTGTTCTGATTTACATTTAGGACAAAAATATATTTTTACAACCTTTTCTTTTTTCCCACCCAAACTAGCAGCAATATTCTCTCCTGTACATCCACAATCACATCCCATTTTATAAATCCAACTCCGCGTTTTTCGCATTTTCTTCAATAAATTGTCTTCTGGGAGCAACTGCATCGCCCATTAAAATTGAAAAAGTTTCATCGGCTTCCACAGCATCTTCAACAGAAACTTGCTTTAAAATTCTTGTCTTAGGATTCATGGTCGTATCCCACAATTGCTCATCATTCATCTCTCCAAGACCTTTAAATCTATTTACCTCTGGCTCTCCCGGAATATCTTTCAAAGTTTTTTTCAACTCTTCATCTGAATAAACATATGTGTCTTTCTGTCCCTTCCTAATTTTATACAAGGGCGCAACAGCAACAAAAACATGTCCAGAATCAATTAACGCAGGAACGTATCTAAAAAACAAAGTCAATAAAAGAGTTTTAATATGCGCACCATCTACATCCGCATCAGTCATAATAATAATTTTTCCGTATCTTAATTTATCGATATCAAACTGGTCCCCAACACCTGTCCCTATGGCAGTAATTAAATTTCCAATCTCTTCAGAAGAAAGTGCCTTCGCATGATTTGCTTTTTCTACATTCAAAATTTTACCCCTCAATGGAAGAATTGCCTGACATTCTCTATCTCGAGCACCTTTAGCAGTACCGCCAGCAGACTGACCCTCTACAATATATAATTCAGTTTCTTCTGATTTCTTTGACGAACAATCAGCTAGTTTTCCAGGAAGTCCCCCAGAACCTAAAGCATTTTTTCTTCTAACTAATTCTTTAGCTTTTTTAGCAGCTTCTCTTGCCCTTAATGCCTCGGTTGCTTTCTTCGCAATAGTATTTGCGATAGCTGGATTCTCTTCAAAAAATTCTGCCAATGCAGTAGTGGTCATAGAATCAACAATACCTTTAATTTCAGAATTTCCTAACTTTGTTTTTGTCTGTCCTTCGAACTGTGGCTCTTTAACTTTAGCAGAAATAACAGTAGTCAAACCTTCACGAACATCATCCCCCTCAAGCTTTTCATCTTTTTTTATAATTCCCTTTTTCCCGGAATAATCATTAATAACCCTAGTTAAAGCAGTCTTAAAACCTGCAACATGAGTTCCACCCTCAATTGTATTAATTGTATTTACAAAACTTTGAATATTATCGTTATAAGAATTGTTATACTGAATAGCAACTTCAATCTCTAAATCAGAATCCTGTTTTTTAAAATAAACTGGTTTAGAATGTATTGTTTCTTTTGTTCTATTCAACCACTTAACAAACTCTACCAATCCTCCGGCATAAACGAAATCCTCTTTCTTATTATTTCTTTCATCACTAAAAATAATTCTTAATCCTGCATTTAAAAAAGCAATTTCTCTAAATCTAGTAGCCAATGTATTAAAATCAAAATTTATAGTAGAAAAAATTGTATCGTCCGGATAAAAAGTAACTTTCGTCCCCGTTTCCTTCCCTTCATACTTTCCAATCACATCCACTTTATCTTGCGAAACTCCAATTTTATATTCCTGCATCCAAATTTTACCTTCTCTCTTCACTTCGACCCTCATCTTTCTTGACAAGGCAGCTACAACAGAAATACCTACTCCATGAAGTCCCCCAGAAACAGCATAAGAACCCTTATCAAATTTACCACCCGCATGAAGTTTGGTAACTATAATCTCCATGGCAGATTTCTTATAAACTGGATGCATATCAACTGGGATACCTCTCCCATTGTCTTCAATAGTCATACTTCCATCTTTGTTAACTGTAACATTAATAACAGTACATACTCCTGCCATACATTCATCAACTGAATTGTCAACAATTTCATAGACTAAATGATGCAAGCCTTCTTTACTTGTATTCCCTATATACATACTCGGGCGTTTCCTTACCCCCTCCAATCCTTCTAATACTTTTATGTTTTCAGCATCGTAATTCTTTGTTTTAGTTTCAGGCATTTTTCAATTCTCCTATTTTATATTTCATACATTCAGGAATAAACGGTTTAATAATGTTTATTAACTTTTGCGAATCCCCTTGCTTAAATCTCAGATAATAATACTTCCCATCCCTAAATCCGATAGTTGGATCTAAACTAAATTTTTTATTGAAAAACTCTTTCATTAATTTATGCTCTTCCAACGTAAAAGCATTTGTACACAAAATAATATACCCCTGCGTATTATCATAACTTCCATCGTCGCATACCCAATATGCTAAACTTCTTGCATTAAACTGCCCTAATATTTCTTGACTAACAACTTTTTTTCCATCTTTGTAAAATAAATTCCTATAGTAATTAAAAACCCCATGAGTCTTCGTGGCAAAATCCATGGCATGAATTACGTGAATTCCTATATTTCTTTTAACTTCTCTAAATTCTGAAATATTGAAATTATCTAAAATTTGCCTCTTAAATTCTGCATACTTTTTTTGCTTCATAGAATGAGTAAATCTTAAACACGAATTCTTTTCTCTTTGTCTTATACTCGAATCCCCCATTAAACTGCCAATAATCAAATCGTGTTCCTCTTGACTAACCAACATTGATGGATTCTTTTGCAAATCCTGATTCCATTGTCTTACTAATTTTATTAACTTTCGTGCTGAATTCTCATTTAGATTATATTTTTCTGAAAATTTTATTAAATCTCTATTCGTTCTTAAAGATGCTAAAATCCCCGTCTTACTTTTACCAAGATTAGGGAACAAAGACAATACTCTACCCTCGTATACCGCCCCCTTTAAAATTCTCGACTTAATTTTAAGTTCTTGTGATAATATCAGAACATCACCTTGCCTTTTAATTCTTTTAGACAACTCGATTACGTCAAAATTAGCTCTTACATCTCCAATCCCGCTTAGATAATTACTATCCTCAGCCATAGATTCCACCCTTTTGATTAATCATTAACATTAAAAAACATGGTACCTTTATAAATCTTATGGCACTATTTTCAAGATTTGACGACGATAAAATAGAAGATAAAAATAACTAGTTATTTTAATTTGCCTATCTCAATTGACACATTTTTCCTCAACCTATAACCATTCGACCACTTAGCATAAGCATTCCAGCCCTGAAAGCTTTTTGTAAGTTTTTCATAAGTTATTTCTTTTTTTATATATTGCTCAATTTTACACGAAACTTTTTTAAGATTTCTTTTTCTTAATAACCTATAATGATAAAAATTCCTAAAACCTACAAAATCAACGCCCCTAGACAAAGGAATAATTTTAGATTTCTGAGGGTGCAGTTCTAATTTTAATACACCTCTCAAAAAGTTCTCAATTTCTATCTTCCATTTTGTTAATTGCTCTTTGCCTTCATGTAAAATAACAAAATCATCAACATATCTAATATAGTATTTCGCTTTTAATTTATGTTTAACAAAATAATCTAACTCATTTAGATAAACGTTTGCGAAAAATTGAGAAGTTAAATTACCTAAAGGCATACCTTTTCCAACAACTTCAGAATCAAAATTCTCTAGGATTTTAGTTATAAGCGAAATAACTTTTTCATCTACTATTTTCTTTTTAATAATTTTAATCAAATTATCATGATCTACTTCTTGAAAATAATGCTTTATATCCGCCTTCAAACAATAACCCCTTATCTGATTATTATTAAACCACCCTTTAGTTTTGCCATTCCTTGAAACTTTTCCTTTAAATTCATCAAATCTTCTCAACGCAAACAAATTTCCCTTTCCTATTCTACTAGCACATGAATCATAGATAAATATTTTCTCAAAAATAGGTTCAATAATATTTACAATAGCATGATAAACAACTCTATCACGAAAAGCAGAAGAATGAATTACTCTCGTTTTCGGGTCTTGAACTATAAATCTCCTTAATGGTTTAGGAATATAAATTAAACTTTCTAATTCTTGCTTAATAGAAAGCAAATTGCTTCTTACATCGCCTTCAAACTCCAAAACATAATCTATTTTAGTCTTATGCCTTCTTGCTTTTCTCCACGCAAGAATAACATTCTGCCAACTACATAATTTTTCAAAGAGGTGTTTGTGTGTTTTCATGATTAAAATTCACCTCTTCTCGTTTTATGCCTGAAATACCAAGTCATTCTACCGTCCGAATTAGAGTTGCCAAGATTCTCGTTGTTAGACCTCAAATTCAAGTTCCTGTTAAGATAAAGCCTAGACAAACCGGCCAGTGTTAGCTCCACTTATTTTTTTATGACAGATTTTCTGTATTAATTAAAAGTAAATCACCAAAGCTTCATATTTCATCAAGTCTAATTTGTTCGTAAACAAACTAAAATTCATTTTACTTAATGTCGCCTTTGAATTTTATGTTTTATTTAAATTAATAAATAAAAACTATTAATGAGCTGTGACTTGACATTTACGTCAAGCAAAACAATCAGATAAGAACTCTTTTAAAACCTTTTTATTTTTCGTTTAGAACTCTTTGGGCCTGAGCAAATCTAGTTTCAATTTGAGCAATTTGTGCGTCTTTTTCTGCCTGAAGATTTTCCAAATACTTATTCAAAATTTGCGACGAAGTGGCTCCGCCACTTACGACGAACACCCTACCGCCCGAATTAGAGTCGCCAAGATCCACGTTGCCAGACCCCAAATCCAAGTCCCCGCCAAGATAAAGCCCAGACAAACCGGAATTTGCAACATATGAATGTCTATTGCCGTTTTCTCCTATTTTTTTAGGTAAACCTGTTTCTAAATCAATATCTTCTGAGGTAAAATTACCTTCTCTGCTTAAAGACTTTCCAGCTTGAATTATTTGAGCATCTTCTCTAAGCTTAAACGCCAATCCATGAGGAGAATTAGCGTCTTTTACTAAATCTAATCCGTAAAGTGGCACGACAACAGTTCCTTTTATTTTGCCTCTTGAATTTATTTGCTCTGCCAAGTTTCCCGCTAAATAAGAATTTGGATCAGCTCTACTTCTTAATACCAAAGCTGTGTCTTCATAAGTTCCTTGTAAGTTAACACCTACCTGTAATGCTCTTTCTAAATCGGCTGGAGTTGCTGTTCTCATTCCATTTTCTCTTACAATTTGATTAACCAAAACAACAGCAAACTGATTTGAACCGTTTACAACACCATTCGAATAATTTAAAACATTTAAAGCAGAAGCGTTTCCATAATCTCTTTGCATTCTTCCCTCATATTCTGCAAGTACTTCTTTCCCAAAATCTCCACTTAAGGGCGCTATTTGTGGAAAAACTATATCTTTAGGAACTAGAGAAGTGCCTTTAAATTCTGATTTTATTTCCATTTATTATTCTCCATTTAATCTTTTTAATTCAATAGCCAAATCTGCTTCAAGACCCTTAACTGCAAGTCCTTTTCTTTCTAAAACATTAGCTAACGCTTGATTTATCATAGTGGGTCCATATCCTAAATTTCTTTGCGAACCAGCTTCGCTGGTAACGACGACCGGCACCCTACCGCCCGAACCAGAGCTGCCAAGATTCCCGCTGTCAGACCTCAAACCCAAGTTCCAGTCAAGATAAAGCCTAGACAAACCGTTATCTCTTGCGTAGAAAGTTCTATTTCCTTGCTCATCAAATATAGGAAGCCCCTTATCATCTGTTTTCAAAAATCTTTTTCCATGATTTGCATTTGAAAATTCTGAAGCAGAAATAACTTCTGCATCTCCAATATTAAAAACTAAACCATAAGCAGAATTACTATCTTCTTTCAAAGTCATTCCCTTAAGTGAAACTCTTGCTGGTTTTTCTGGTGTAGGCATCTCTCCAAGCCTTGCCTCAACCTGTTCTGCTAGGTTTCTAGCTACGAAATCATTTTTAGCGTAAGAATCTCCTTCACTTCTTAAAACAAGAGCGACATCTTCATATTTATTTCTAAAAAAATCTGAATGACTTCCAACCGCTCTTTCTAGCTCTGCTGGTGTTGCAATTCTTACCAAACCGCCCAACTGAACGGCCATGAAAGAACTTGAGCCAAGCATATAGTTTCCGTTTCCTAAAGAAAATCTATCTAAAGTTTGTCTTGCCTTATCACCAAGTTTTGCAATTGATTCTTTATATAGAGCCAAAAGAGGTTCGCCTCTAGCAAAATCTAAATAAGTAATATCTTTCACTTCTAAAGGTACGCCGTTTGCCATGTCTTTTCTAGAAAAAACCCATTTGTCAACTACCCGCGGGCTAAAGCCCGGGGCGTGCTAATGATTGACCCAGTGCT
>CAYOYC010000020.1:0-13210 GCA_964408125.1 Candidatus Woesearchaeota archaeon | reverse complement strand
TAACAGTATGTGGCCATGTAGACCATGGAAAAACTAGTTTACTTGACAGACTTAGAGGAACGAGCGTCCAAGAAGGCGAGGCCGGCGGAATTACTCAAAAGATTTCTTTCACCACTATGCCAAAAGAAACAATAATAGAAAGAGCTGGAATAGTTTTAGATAAATTTAAAATTCCGTTAGAAATTCCAGGATTTCTATTTATAGACACTCCGGGACATGCCGCTTTCACAAATCTAAGAAAGAGAGGCGGATCTTTAGCAGATTTAGCCGTTTTAGTAATAGATATCAACGAAGGAATTAAACCACAAACATCTGAAGTTCTTCAAATTTTAAAACTAAACAAAACCCCATTTATTATCGCCCTAAACAAGGTGGACAATGTTTCTGGCTGGCACTCAGCAGAATCTAAACTTTTTCTAGATAGCGAAAACTCTCAGGGTATTATAGTAAAGCAAAACTTCGACGAGAAAATCATGACCATTATGGGAACATTAAACCACTATGGGATAAACGCAGAACTATACAATAAAATCAGCGATTTCACAAAAAACGTAGCAATCGTTCCATGCTCCGCAAGATCGGGAGAAGGAATATCTGAAATTTTAGCAATGCTTTGCGCTCTAAGCCAAAAATTCTTGAAAGAAAAAATAGCAATCAAAAAGGAAGGCAAGGGAGTTATCCTAGAAGTAAAAAAAGAAAAGGGCATAAATTTTATGGAGGCAATTTTATATGATGGAGAGCTATCTATAAAAGATGAAATTGTCATCCCAACATTTGATAGTATTATTATAAGTAAAATCAGAGCAATACAAGAGGCCTTACCGTTGAATAAAGGATTTAAGGCCAAAGAGAATGTAATCGCTGCAACAGGAGTTAAGTTGCAATTAATGAGCAAGGAAGAAATGCTACCCGGAATGCCGTTCAGGGTTCTAAAAGACGGGGACGAAACAAATATAGAGGAAATAAAAAAAGAATTTAGAAACGATTTATTAGAAGAAATAAAAACAGACGAACAAGGAATAGTAGTAAAGGCAGAATCGCTAGGCAGTCTAGAAGCCTTATTGGTTCTATTAAGACAGAAGCAAATTTGTGTAGTTAAAGCAGGAATTGGAAACATCTCTAAAAAAGACCTATACATTGCAGGATCTTTAAAAGAAGAAGATAGAGTTATTCTGGGATTTAATTCAGAATTAGCCGAAGAAATAACTCCAGACGAAATGAAAAAAGTAAAAATAATCTCCAATGCTGTAGTATACAAACTAATAGAAGATTTCGAAAAATGGAGACAAAAAAAGCAAATAGAAATAGAGAGAAAGAAACTTAGCGAACTACCAAGTATAGCCAAGCTTTCAGTTTTAGACTTTGTTTTTAGAAATACAAATCCTGCTATTTTCGGTGTAAAGATAGAGGGCGGAATTTTAAGACAAGACTTAGAAATGATAAACAATCAGGATAAAAAGATAGGCAGAATAAAGAGTATCCAAGCAGACAAAACATCTGTACAAACAGCAGAAAAGGGAAAAGAAGTCGCAATATCAATGGCTGGAGTTAATTTCGAAAGAGAACTCACAATAGGAGAATTCCTGTACTCAAACCTCTCCGAATTCCAATTTAGAAAATTTAAGGAATATAAAGACATATTAAACTCCGAAGAAAAATCTATAATTCAAGAAATTGCCGCCATAAAGAGAAGAACAAACGTTACTTGGGGAATATAATTTCAGAACAATAATACTTAAAAGAGTACTTTTTATTAATTTATTATGGCAAGAAAAAGCATATTTTTTCATCTTTCCTCCGCCAGGGAAGTAAGGCATCTTACAAAAGAAGAAATAGACCCTCTAGTGGCATGTTTAAACCAGCCCTACAGCTTAGATCCGCCAAGTCTAGTGCCATTATTTACAGAAAACAGACAAAAGATCAAGGGACAAACTAGATTACCAGAAATTCCGAATCATATAATCATGACAGAAGAAGCCGAAAGAAAAAGGTTTGTCGGATCAATGGAAAACGTCCTTAAAACAGTAGAATACTGGGACACAAGAAGAATGCAGTTTCCAATAAAAAATGTTGCCGCAGGAGAAACCCAACTTAATCCATTTACATTTACATCTATTAGAACAGTTAATGGTGAAGAATTAGAATGCCCATCTTATATACATCTAATAAGACTATGCAAAACAGAAACAACATACGCTCCAAATCCATACATTAAACCATTTAGAGATATTTCTACAAGAGTCCAGTCAAGTTTGTGCATACCAATTCCATTAAGTCCAGAAATACTCGGAAGAGTAGCTAGGGAAGAACTTGGAGAAATAATAGATTACTGTGATAGTATGGGTTTCAAATGGTGGTTAATGGCCGTTCAAAAAACCAAAATACCATTATGTATCGGAAGTAAATATAATGTAACAGAGCGTAGACCCCTAATGTTCATGCCTGGTGGCGCCTTTCCTCTACCAGTCAACATGGAAGCAGATGAAGAAGGAAGACCCGCATACACAACACAAATTATAGCAAACTTCACGAAAAGATATATCAGAACATCTCTACCAATGCCAATCTAAATCACTTTAGCAATCATCCCACAAAAACTATTCTCATTACCATAAAAATCCTGACATTTCACAAAATAACCCACACCTTTTTTATAGTCGGCAGTATGCTCTAAATTTGTAATACCAGTCATCAATGTCAAATTAATATTAGAAAATAAGAAACTACACCCAAAACCCATAGTTAAAGAATTAGTAAATTTACATATTGCTGGCTCATTTGTAACAATCTTAAAAGATCCTTTATTGTTGTAAACTCTATTAATAACTGGGTCTACCTTATCATATCTAATCTGTAAAGACCCACTATAATTTGCAATATTGTCAGAATCGTCCGCACACACCACCGAGAGAACATAATCTCCCTCTGTCTTCTGATTTATACGTTGTGTCTTAAATGTACTTTGTGTAGTACTAAACGCACTATAAGAACCGGAATAATTCCTATAGTCTAATTTCCATTTGCATTCAGTAATTCCAGAATACCCTCCGCCGCTAGTTCTAACACTTAAATCCCAACTATCAAAATTCGGACCAAGAGTCACTTTAGTTTTTGGACTTATCTCAGTTATTTCCAACTTCTCAGAGGGTTTTAATGAATAAACAGTACTTTGTATATTTTTATTCCTTGAATAAGTGGATGTTTCTATGTTTGCCAACATATTTAAGAAATCTCTAATAGCGATCTCTGAATACCCATCGACTTCCATAAAGTCGGATATTTGATCATTTGTATATTCACCATTCAAAATGTCATTTATTTCCGATTGAGTATAACCATCTCCTCTCATTATTTCTTCAACGTCAGAACGACTAATCAGCTGAGGCTGATCTTTACATCTAATATAAAACTTGGTTGATTTTCCAAGGCTTAAAGTTACATTATTCATCTCAGCTATACAACCATATCCACTTACATCACCATTCATTATTAATTTATTTCCGCAATCAAAGCTATTACCCATTAGATCATAATCTTGGTCTTTAGAGCTCCATTTGCATTCAACTGGTTCATTAACCAACAAAGAAACATTTTGTTTGGCAGAATTAAACAGAACTGGATAATTTGTTGCTGGAGAAAACTTCAAAATAACTGGTGGATTTCTATCCGGTGTCATTGGGACACTAAAACTACAAAGCTTCGCAGGTTCAGTATCGCCATTACCTTTAGGATCAATACATCTAACAAATAGATCATATTCTCCCGCCCTCAACAAAAGAGGATATTGAGTTGCATCGCCCAACAAAAGATTATTTGATCCCGGGACAGACAGCACTGTTTTATGTTCCACGCCCCAACTCTTCCCCATATCATATGGCATTATATCATAACTTGCTGTAGCATCTGCTAACGAAAATCTACAATAAGAAGTTTCAGAAGTCTCCACACTAATATTGACTGATTGTTGTATGCCTATCGTGCTTGAATCTGGGCATTTTACGGTTATTTGTGGTGGAGAAATATCCCCCTTGTTTTCGCAACTTCCAGAACCTGCATTCAGACCAAAATATTCACAATTTTGACCAATAGATTCACAAATATATTTACTACACATAATTCCTTCTTCGTTACATTCGTCACAATTTCCAGATAAAGGTTTTTTTCGAGTAACACATTTGTATTCCAAACTATCATCCTTATTTTTACCAAAAATAACAGGAAACTTATCTATAGGGTAATTATCCAAATCATAACCTTCCAACCCCGGCGTACCATTTAAATAAATAGCCAGAGCTTGTTGAATATCTGCACCAGAAGATTTTCCCGATGCAAAACTTATTTTTCTCCTTTCAATTTCACTATAGATTTCACTAGCAGTCAAATATTCTATTTCGCCAGAAGAGTTTCTTCCATATTGTCCCACCCAACTTGCTTTTCCGGTGCAGTCAGCAATTTTGCTACATCTATAATCTAAAAATGCAACAACTTCAGGATTTAAAAGAACAAATTTACCATCAGGAGTAATGATTTCGGAAACTCCTGCATTAAATTGTGCCTCAAAATCCCCCAATGAACAAACACTATCAGAAGAAACGCCACCACCCATATCTCCAGCAGAAACCTTGGGTAAACACTTGCTTACTTCTAAATCTCGAATCACTAAAGGATCTGCATTCTTGATTATTTCATCTGCAGCAAACCAAAAACACTGATTTGTATCGCAATCTCCTTCATTTTCAGCATTAACACATTCTCTCCATTCATTACTAACACACCGCCCTCCCGTGCCAACAATTGATTCTTCATCTTCCCAATTACTTTCACCACTACAATAAGCCTCTTTGCCATCCTCGCAAGGCTCCGTAATTATCTCCCCATTCACACAATAACGACTAAAAAATCTTAAACCAGCAACGCCTGAAATTGTACTACCTAAATTATTCAATCCTCTTTCTAATTCTTCATTAGAAAATGGAACCATCCCATTAGTAACACACCACACAGACCCCTGACTTCTTTTAATTGGACTAAAAATAGGCACACTCTCATAGAGTTGTTGTACTACAAATGGAGTATAGTCAAAATTGTCTTGGCAACTTGCGTCAACACATTCAACAGAGTTTTGACCGTCAATAATTTTTTGCTGGCACACCTCTCCAGAATTGTAATCACATTCTTCTACAAGGGAATCTCTATTGCCACAACTATCCACATAATAAATTTTGTTCCCAACGCAAACCCTATTATCTGTTTTATTACAATTTGAATTTTCTATCTCAGAACATAAGGCGTCTCCAAAAAATTCACCGGCACACTGCATTCTTGTTATAAATTTACAAGTTTTACTCGAATACCCGATAGCCGCAATACAAGCTCCCCACTCTTGAGAAACAACATACTTACTACAATCTTCTATCGTTTGTAAAAAATTAACCGCTGCCAAACCCATATCCTGCGTTTCAGAATAGCATTTACCACGAATCATCCTAGCAGAATCTAAACCCAATAAACAACAACCGTTATCGCAGGCCCTAACCGAGCCACAAGTTACATCATTATTATAGAAAGTCCCTCCAAGCTGTTCACACATCTCTTTTTCGCTGTTAGTTGAACATACATCTTCCCCAGAATTTACACAGCACCCCAAGGAACTTACAAAACTTAACACAAAAATCATTACAAAAACAAATAAATATATTTTTTTATCCATTTTAATCAATTATGTATTCCTCCGTATCATGATAATGGTGAATTTGGTTATGGCACCCTTTAATAGTAGAACTATAATGAACTACTCCGCCCTCGTGATAATGATGATAACAAAGACTATCCGGACCACCACAGCCAGAAATACAATTTTTTATAACAAAACTAAAACTCTGCTGTGGTATTCTCAAAGAAGTAATTGTATAAATCTTGACACCGTTATCTATAGTATTCCTTGTAAAAACATAATCTGGATAACTTTTATCCAGTTGTAAAAGATCAACGTCGCAATTCGCATTGGGTTTACTAACTAAAAAAGGATTAGATGTCCCGTTAGGGGGCATATACATAATAGCACCACTAGAAACTCCGGAAAAAATTGCCCTATTAGTACAGTCACAAGAAGATTCTGCATTGACAATTATGTTAGATAATTCCAGAAAATCATAAATCATTGAGTTTATATTAAAATCAAAAATATCAAATGAAACAGACTCTTTATTTGTAGATATATATAACGGCTTTCTGATTTTTATCGAAACAGAGTCTTTAACCAAATCAACATCAAACTCTAAATTTTCTTCAGATATTTCTGCATTTGGATAATTGTCTTTTAGTTTTTTAAAACACAAATCTATCTTAGGAGTTAGCACCTTTTTTATATTATACTTAACCTCCTCGGCAATCAAGGGATGAGTATTTATACAAGACATTCTAGATATATTCGTAGTACATAAAATAGCAAAACGAGACGAATTTGTATCTAAAAAAGAACCATTATTAGAGCCAGAATAATAAACCCCCCCAGTAGATATTATACTTTCAATCATCGGCTGAATATTTTCCTGAGCACATTTGCCGATAAATTGAACAGGATCTGTTTTTGACCATGCTGAAATTTGAAATCTATTGGGGAAAGTAAACATTAAAATTATTGCCACAACAATAATTATAGCAAAAATAATAAAAATAGTAACTTGTCCTCTATCGTTTAATGCACCTCTATACATAGAACTCGCGTCATGTCTCTTTTTTTTACACCACAATCCCATCGCAAATCTAACGATATTTTTGTTTATAAATGTTGTTCTACTCCGTTAATTTTAGCAACAAAAGACCTTATAAATCCACAAATATTAAATATATCATGCAAACAATATCTGTTTTGAAAGAAGTATTGCAGGAAATTTCTCCATCAAAAGAAGAATTAAAATTAATAGAAAAAGATGCAAAAGAAATCTTAAAAACCCTCAAAAAACATAACCTTAAGGCAGAAATTGGTGGAAGTTTAGCGAAAGGAACTCTTTTGAAAAAGAAAAATCAAGATGTAGATATCTTTGTTATTCTAGAAAAGGAAAAAATAAATAATTTCGAGAATTTGCTTAAAAAAACAAAACTTAACCCCGAAATGATTCACGGCTCTAGAGATTATGCCAAGATAACGAGAGAAAATTTAATATTAGAATTAATTCCCGTAATGCGATTCAAAAAACCAGAATTAGCTGAAAACGTAACAGATTTTTCGCTAATTCACGTAAAATACATAAAAAATATAATTAGTAAAAAACCATCGCTTGCGGATGAAATTAGACTAGCAAAGGCATTCTGCTATGCCCAAAATTGCTATGGAGCAGAAAGTTATATAGGCGGCTTCTCCGGATATTCTCTAGAGGTTCTGGTTTGCCACTATGGGAGCTTTATTAATTTCTTAAATAAAATACAAAAAGAGAATATAGTTGATCCAGAAAAGCACTTCAAGGATAAAAATGAGATATTAAGAGAATTAAATCAAAGTAAATTAATGTCTCCAGTCATTCTAATAGATCCAACATACAAATATAGAAATATATGTGCCGGATTAACAAAAGAAACCTTTGATTTATTTTTACAAAATGCAAAAGAATTCCTAAAGTCTCAATCTAAAGATTTTTTTCAAAAAAAAGAATTTAACTTAGAAGAGTTCAAGAAAATAGCAAACGAAGAAAAACTTGAAATTTATAAATTAGAAATTCAAACTGGCTCGCAAGAAGGAGATGTTGCGGGAACCAAAATGAAAAAATTCTTCAAATTTATAATAAAAGAACTAGAAAGAAAAGAACAAAATGTCAAATACTCAGAATTTGTATACACCGACGGTAAAGAAGCAGCTGGATATTTGGCCATCCAAAAAAAAGAATTAATAGAAATCATCGGTCCAAAAATAGATATGGAGAAATCTATAAAAGAATTTAAAAAAGTTAGAAAAGAGATTTATACATCGAAAGGATACGCATGCGCAAAAGAAAATGTTTTAATTGAAAACATATTTACAAATAATACCTTAACATCAGAAAGTATGGGAATAGGATTTAATTTTAAAAAATTAAACTAAAATTTAACTCGGACCACTTCCTTCCTTAAAACAACCTCTTTTGGATTAAAAATTTCTTTTAACGTAGAAAATATTTTTTCGGTATCTCTTTTACGACAGGTATACAAATGAAAATAAATACTATTGTACTCTGGATACGTATGGAGTGCGAAGTGCGACTCCGACAAAAGAACCATAAAAGTATACCCTTGGGGCTGAAACACATGCTCAGAAGATTCTAGTATATTAAATCCGGATTCTTTTAATAATTTCAAAGATATTTCTTTAAGAAATGAATAATTGTTTAGACTATCTAAACTAACTCCGTTAAAAATCGCCGTTACTTCATGACCGCTTTCTTCTGCCTTAAATACCATAAATTACACAAGTTTGACTCTTTTAAATATCCTTTGAAACAAGAATAGGAAACCACCATAAAATATAAAGGCACAACAAGTCCATTTCAATGTCATCAGACCCAAATAAGGCAAAGAATCCCAAAGAACCAGAGATGGATTGGAAGATAAGTAGTGTGTAAAACTTAAATCACAAGAATAAAATACACAGTTAATATTATCTTCATAGCTCGATAGAAAAAAAGGAAAGGCCATTAAAATAACCATAAAAACAAGGATCCATCCAAGAATTCTTCGCTTAAACCCATGTATTAAAGTAGCATACACAGCAAGTGGAATTAGTAGCAAGTGCAAAACAACAGAAAGAACTATGGTGGGTAGCGGCCAAACAAATAATTCAGTAGTTCTGCCAAACCCCGCAAATCCAATTACCTTAAGAACAAAATCCAAAATCCAAAAAAACTGAGCAGGAATAGAAGAAACAAGAACAACGCTAATTAGAGTAACTCTCTTCCATAGAATTCCCACAGCCAAAAGGAAGGACGCAAGATTACAATACCAAAATATTTCAGTCCAGCCATCTCCCCAATAAAAAGCATTCAAAAGTACATTAATAAAAACTAAAACTAAAACTATTACCGCTATAATATTCAAAATCTTTTTATGTTTACCCTTATTCATCTTTTATTAACATTGCGTAACTCGGTTTAAATACACTATTGACTGGAATATCGTCAGAAAATTCTATCTTTTGCCACGAAAGATTACTATAAAAAATAGAGAGACTTTTAACATAATCATTTTTGTCAAGATTTATTTCTCTACTATCTTCCCTAGAAACCATAATATACTCCTCAACAATCTTGCTTTGCCCACCCGGTAAATAATAAGAATTATAAGGAATAAAATAATTAAACCCCGAAACAGCTAGGGTATTAATCATAATCTTCGCATAATCTGGATAATTATCAAAAGAATACACCCACATAACTATAACCCCTTTCTCTTTCAATGAATTATTTAATGAAATAAAGAACTCTCTAGAATAAAGCGGAAGAAGTTTATCCTCCTTTAAACCAGGCAAATCAAGTAGAACTAAATCATACTTGTTATTCGTATTTTTCACAAAAGAAAAACCATCCCCAATTGTTAAATTAAGTAAAGGATAATCAAAAGAATTGTTTTGATATTTTGAAACAAATTCGCTTCTTTTTCCATATTCTACAAATTTCCCATCTATATCAACCAAATCTATGCTCACCCCGTATTTTCTAAGAAAGTTAGTAGCAATACCATCCCCTCCTCCCACCAGAAGAACCCTTGTATCTGAAGAAACATTTTCAAAAAACGAAAGAGGCAAATCAACAAGCCCCGAATGATATTCATTAACCCAACTATCGCACAACTGAACATGCTCATCTATATTCAGACAAGTATTATTTAATTCATAAGGAGTATGGGGATTTAAGACCGTAGAATAAAGATATATCATCTGATAAGGAGTAAAAATAATTTCACTAATGTTAACTACTAATTGTGTTAAACCCCATCTCGAGTAAGATTCTGTAATGGTTTGACTCAAATAGATTTTCATTAAATAATCAGAAAAAGTATTTATATTAAAAAGAATAGATGTAAAAGAAATAAACAACACCACAAGGAGCAGAATAAGCAAAGTGTCTCTTTTTTTATATAAAAAGATAAATAATAATAAAGCAATTATTAAATTGAAGAATGCAACAATAAAAGCAGAAAAAATCGGTCCTTGAAAGGGATAAAAGACTAAAGAGTAAAGAACTGTTCCTGCTAAACTACCCAAATAGTCAACACCTAATATTTGTGAATACGCAGAGGCTTTTTCTCCTGTGAAAAAAGAAAGCAACGGCAATTCTAATCCGCTCAAGATTCCCACAGCCACAATAGGTAAGTTAGAGAGTGTAATAAGCATCCAATGAGGAAGAGCACTAAAGTAACTATTAATTACAATGATGAACCATACACCGAAAAAACCTACAATCGAAAGAATAATCTCCACATAAACAAAAAGTTTTTTCTTATCATATTTCTCAAAATAATTATACAAAAATGAGCCAACACCTAAACAAAATAGAAATAAACCAATAGTAAGGGAATATCTCAAAACAGCTCCTCCAAAAATAATCGTCAATAACTGAGAGTAAATTAATTCATAAACAATACTACAAAATGAAACAAAAAAAGTAACAATAAACAGAATAGCCTTTCTCGATTGCATTACTCTTTCTTTCTCCTATATATCATTAAAAACAAAACGTTTAGTTATTTATAAACATTCTCAATAAAATCTGTCGCACTACTTATCAGAAGAACTATTCTCTTTACCTTGCTTTAAACTAGACTCTACGTCTATCATATATTTACCTTCCTGCAGCTTAAAAACAAGAGGCTTTCTATTTAACAAAGAAACCAAATCTATTTCAAATTTACCAGGGGAAACAACCCTAACGGATTCTATGTCTAAAATGACCGGCAACTCCTCATCCTCAACTTTCAAAATTTGTCTAACGTCAGACTCTACTTTATCCTTTTCAACCTGCGTAAACTCTTGCAAAGGAACTGTTTTTTCTTCTTGCATTTTTTTAACCATTTCATCCCTAATGTAAAAGAAAAATCTACTACCACACTTAGAACAACCATCTAGAATCTCCTTACTCCCTACTTCAATTATTTTACTACAGTGCACGCATTGATGTGGCATTTTATCACCGAAAACAAATAATCTTGACACTTAATAAAGCTTATTGTGATTAATTACTTTCTCCTAGTAAAGAAATAAACTCCCACAATCGCCAACGCCGCAAATATAAAACTAAATTTATCAAAGAACGGTAATTTTACAGACACAGAACACGGATATTCTAATGCTTGAGAAATACAATCTACAGCATTGCCATCTGCACCATAATGTATAATTATTTTCCCATTATCCTCTCCGCAATTATCCTCTCTCGTATCTGGTTCTTCATACCACCCACAATAGCTAGAACTAGATCCCTTACAACATACATTATCTTCCGTGCAAGTCGAATCCCCACAACACGAACTCACATTCTTTCTATTTGTACATAATCCATCTCCATTGTCAAGACTCTGATTCCAAAAACAACTACAACTAGAAGCATTAGCGCAACTAAGCCCTTCAACAATATATGCTTCATATCTATTGTCAGTACAAATACCAAGATCATCCTTCTCTAAAAAAGAATAAGATAAACTCGGATCAGCACCATTACATTCCTCTTTAGTTAGCTTACTAGTACAATCCACTCCCGTACCTCTTATACAAGAAGACTCCTTATCATCGTTTGTATAGGGGACAAATCCAATTGGACAACAAAGACTTCCGTTCAAATACGGATCACCACTAAATGTAGAATTATAAACCCACGTTATCGCAAGATTAGATTTATTTAACCAATAGGCACGAAAACTATCCTTAACACACTCGCTCCCTGATTGCGAAGTAAAGAAATTGACCGAAGAGGATCCCTCCTCGTCTGCTAAACCCAGATTACCAAGAATTGAAAAAACAATACATAACAAAACACTAAAAAATATTATTTTCTTCATTTTATAATTGGACATACGTAACATTTAATTTGGCAACATACCTTTTAGCCTCAGGATACTTATATGAGAATACAACTACATTTGAATAATTTCCATCTAAAGATTTTGAAAGTTTAACCCCATCATCAAAATCCCACTTAAAAATCAAATCATAAGAACTATCGGTCACATTTTTTCCAGGTTCGTGTATATATCTACATTTAAGCAAATCATCTACTGTAGAAAAATTATAAACAGCCATAGTAGAAGAGCAATTTACGACAAAAGTTTGTGATGCGTTAAATCTTATCCAGTCTGTATCATATGAAAATCCATTTACTGGATTTGATATAATCGGGATCACACTTATGCCATCCTTAAAAATAAAAATATCAAAATAATCACTATTAGAAGATGTGGCTGCTCTTGGTGTTTTCTCGGTCACGGTTAAACTTACTCTATATCTACCCGGATTTGTATACGAATAATTAATATTTCCTATATTAGAATTAATATAATTCTTTTCAAAACGAGAATAATTCTCTAAACTATAACTTGATCCATCTCCAAAATTCCAATTCAGTCTAAGTAAATCATCACTATCTCCACTATTTTGATTAAAACTTATATTATAATTAACACTAAAATTATTTCCACCCAAATCTAAGATCTCTGTATTAGGACTACTGGAATTTATACTGTTAGAAATACTAATATTATCTGACTTTATCCAAGACAAACCACCATTTGTTGATATATTAAAATAATATTCTCCATCCGAAGTCGCTTTCCAAACAACATATCCTCTATTTGTGGAATTTTTTTGCTGCAAATCATATTCGTCTACAAACCAAAGCCATGTCCAAATACCAGCATTCTTCTTATATATGCTATAATTAACATCTTTATCAATATTCTCATTCCCGAAAAATAAAACTACACTATCGTTTTTTTGTGATAAATTTATTGTTTGTCCATTCAAATCTAACCATCCTAAATCCGTTTTTATTGTGTCAGCTTTTTTACAACATAAATAATAAGGATAGTTAGAATCACTTAAATTAGAAACATGAGAATTAGTATAATTATATAATCTAACAATAGATACGTAGGGTTGTGCACAGACACTAGACTGTACCGAACAACTCAAATCACCATAGCAAACCGGATAGGTATAAGCCGCTGAACTAAAATTAGAAACATGAGAATT
>CAYOYC010000019.1:0-13458 GCA_964408125.1 Candidatus Woesearchaeota archaeon | reverse complement strand
GCAGCTTTCAAATCGCTATTTGCGGCATTTGCGCCAACAACTAAAGCAATTCCATCACTTGAAAAAGTGGATGGTGTGAAACTTGCAGCAGCAGCCAAAGCTACTGTTGAACCTATCATTAAAGCGCTTCCTAATACTGTAGCAACTTTTTTAATATTTAATTTCATAATTTTTAAACCTCCTTTCAGCGCCATTAGTTAGCCGCCTCTGTCGAGGCTCCCGTAAGGGATTTACTTCTAATAGTCTGGCCGGATCTCATAACTAGGGAATTACGAGTTGTAATCACTTTGATATCACTTGCGTGATACCTAGTCATGTACATTATAATAATGTACGAATATATGAGTATTAAGACCTTTTTAAAGCTTACCCTTATAAAACCGAATAACTGCCGATTTTAGCCTTTTTATTTATAAAGCTTCCGTATTTTTCACAAAAAAATCATTTTTTTTGAAATTAAATTTTTATGAAAAATAATCCGTAATATATGGCAACGCAAGCCATACATACAGGTATTTGTATACGTGAAAAAAGTATTTATCTTCTAAAATTTCTATTTCCGCCAAAACTTCTTCTTCCACCAGAACTAAAATTTCTTCTTGGCCTAAAATTACCCACACCACCCGAAGATCCATCGTCTTCTCCAGATGTTTTAGTCGAATGATAGCTACTTTCTCTTCTAGGACTCTCTCTTTCGGATCTTTGGCGTCCAAACCCAGATGAACTTCTCCCGCCATAACTTCTCCCACCTCTCCCTCCAGATCTTCCTCCAAACTCACGTCTTTGCGGTCTCTCTATCAACAATGCCTTAAATTCAGGATTCTCTTCTCTTTTAACATCCGCAATTCTACGATTAATTTTAGAAAAGTTATCGTAATCCCTACTACCTAAAATTGTAATAGCCTTGCCGTCCTTACCAGCTCTTGCGGTTCTTCCTATTCTATGTACGTAATTATCAGATTCTGCAGGTACATCGAAATTATAAACATGAGAAACGCCCTGGATATCCAAACCCCTAGCAGCAACATCAGTACAAACAAGAACATAGCATTTTCCAGCTTTAAAGTCTTCCATAATTCTACTTCTTTTGTTTTGAGACAAACCACCGTGTATAGCAGTAGCATCTATTCCCTGTTTAACTAAATTATGTGCTACAAAATCAGCCATATGTTTTGTGTTGCAAAAAACCATAACCAATCCAGCTGATTCTTGCTTTAGTAAATGAGTGAGTAGGGAGAATTTCTCGCTATCTCTAACATCATAAAAAGACTGAGCCAATTTTGTAGGGTCAACTTTGTTAGCAGCAGAAACCACCGTGGCATTTCTCATATATTTCTTTGAAATTTCAACTATACTAGAACTAACCGTAGCAGAAAACAATAAAGTCTGTCTTTCTTTATTACAATGACGAATTATTTTTTCGATATCTCTAATAAAACCCATATCAAGCATCCTATCCGCCTCATCCAATACCAAAATTTTTATTTCATTAAGATAAAGTGTTCTCCTTTCTATATGATCTAAAATTCTTCCAGGTGTCCCAACAACAACATCTGCATACCTCATTCTCCTAATCTGTGGCCCAATATCAACTCCGCCATAAACAGAATTAATTTCAAGCCCCTTAATTTCAGAAAACTTAGCCAAGCTTCTTGAAACTTGCTCGGCCAATTCTCTTGTAGGAACCAGAACAAGTGCCTGCAGGTTCCCAAGTTTAGAACAATTTTGGATTATTCCAGATCCAAAGGCTAAAGTTTTACCAGATCCAGTTGCAGATTCGCCTATAACGTCGCTACCAGATAGAATAAGTGGAATACTTTTCTCTTGGATTTCACTCGGATTTTCAAAATTTTCTTTTTCTATTGCTCTAAGTAGTTCTCCTTCAATCCCGAGTTTCTTAAATTTTTCAATATTTATACTTTCCATATTATAATTTAGAAAAAGCTTTCTAATATATAAAAAAGAGTTTTTGGCCGTTTATAAGCCTTTGCCATAGGTTTTTAAAAACCCAACGCTTGAAAATACTATGCCAAAAAAAAGATCTAATACGATGTATATAGATATAGGTGTGGAAGAGGATGGAATCGTTTCAAGATTTTTAGCAAAGAAGACTAAAAAGACGGATTACAATCCAGAAGACATAGAAACCTTAAGAAAACTTTTCAGTAATCAAAAGACAAGAATATTACACGCATTAAAGAAAAAAAATCCAAAATCAATCTATGATTTATCAAAAATATTAAAACGCGATTTCAAATCAGTTTATAGAGACCTAAAATTTTTAGAAAGATTTGGATTTATCGAATTTTTATTAGAAAAAAATGGAGATAGAGAATCTCTAAAGCCAGTTCTAAGAATAGATACTCTAAATTTACAAATAAATATCTAACTTCATTGTTCACTACACAATTCTAAAACAACATTAATCTGCCCAGAATTTACATAAATAGGACTAGTGTCTCCCCTTAACGCCCCGCCAATACATTTTTTACCAACCAGAAATATATCAGATTTTTCAGTTTCCTGTTCATTTTCCCAATATCCAAAAATCCTGAAAGAAGAAATTGTTAAATCGGTCTGCTGCAAATCGTTCATTATGGAGGTCATACTCTCATTTAAATAAGCGCATGCCATTTTATCCATATTGGCACATTTCTCACCCCTATAACAGCTCTCAACCAATTCTCTCATGGTTTCCCTATAGGGTGCAGATACGACACAATCAGTAGTAAAAGCCATAACGACAGATAACATACTTTCGGTAGACTTACTTTCAACACTAACAATGGGTTTTTTTAAAGAAATAACAAGAAAAATCATTAAAGCAACCACAACCAAAATAACAATCAATACAAAACCCACAAGTTCCTGTTGACCCCTTTTTCTACTCACCATCCCCATAGAACACAAACTAGAATTATAAATGTTTACTTATTTAATCAAAGAGTATTATTTTTTGATTTCTTTAGCCGCAGGCTTTATGGAGTCAAAATTACCTTTTGACTTCTTCAGTAAGCGCAGCGCCATGCGTAACGCCGTTAAGTTTGTCAAAGAAATCCATGATTAATCCAGCCGGAACATCTACAATAATTCTTAAATCACCGTTAGAAAGCCACTCTTCTTCCTGTTTAAAATTAGAAACGACACCGTAAGCCTTACCTGTAAATTGAGCAGGTATTGTAATCCTAATTTTTTTAACTTCTATTTTTATAGGTAGAATTTTCTGCATTTGTTCAAGTATTCCTTGTATTTGTTTATCTATAGCTTCATTTTTTACATTAATATTTGCTTCTTTTAATGCAGTCATTATTCTATCCGGTGTATACGGTAATCCATTCGGAGCAACAGCATTCTTAGATAGGAAATCAACAACCTGCTTATATTTACCTTCCTGCATTTTTTTAATATATTCTGCTGGCAAGACAACTTCTCCATGAGTAATTATTCTAGTGCAAACCTCTTCAAAATTAGTTGTATCAAAATCTGTTTCTAGCTCAACACTAGAAGCCTGTTCTCCAGATTTCAAATTATGAAAAACAGAGCCCGTCAAAACGGCCGCATTTATATTGTTACTTTTTCCGTCCCTGATTTTCAAAGCCTCTTCTAAATCAACGAGAATTTCATATTTCTTTCCCTTTTTAGTTAATCTTGCTTGAGTTTGTGTCATTTTATTAATAGTCGCTTCCCTTTTTCTTTATAATTTTTTTATCTTTCGTAATTATACCAATATCAAATCTATTTTTATCAAAATTCTCTTCTTGAGTTTCTTTAAAAATTTTAAAAGCAAGTTTGATGCCTTCTTCATAAGTTAAATCATGCCTATATTCTTGTCTTAACTTATCTCTAATTTTTTCATCATTTTCTCCAATCGCAAAAGCTCTATATTCTAAATAATTTCCAGAAACATCTGTTGCAAATAATTTTGCAGAGCCATTAAACCCAGCTATCAGCAAGGCTACACCAAACGGTCTCGCTCCGCCATACTGCGTGAACTGTTGTTTAATATCTGAAATTTCTTTAACAATCGCTTCAGTTGTGGATTCAGAATCATAAGTAACTCTATGCTGTTGAGCAGAGACTCTTGCTTTATCTATTAAAACTCGAGCATCAGAAACAATTCCAGCGGCAACAACCATCATATGATCATCAATTTCGTAAATCTTGTTTGCAGAGCCTTCAACAACCAATTTGTCTTTTTGTCTTCTGTCAGAAACTAAAACAACGCCATCTTTACAAATCATCCCGATTGAGGCACTTCCAAGCCTTACAGTTTTTTCTGCATATTCTACTTGTAATATGTGTCCATCTGGCGAAAATGTTTGCGCAGCTCGATCATATCCCATTACTTGATGTTGTACGTCTTCCATTTTTCAATAAGTTAAGATTAGTTAATATGTCTTTCGGTTGGTACTTTTTAAAGTTTTTGTAGCCAAAATTATCTACTTAATCCAGCGATTGTCCCAGAAACTTTTTGAATTTTTATCCTCTTCCATGCAAGAGAAGCACGAACATCTTCCAAGCTTTCTCTTAAACAACTTCCGATAATTTTTCTTTCGGGGTTATCTGCGAATATAAAAGCAGACCTAGCAAGTCCAAGAACTCCAATATAGTCCAATATAGCTTTTTCTATTTTTTCCTTATCTGTAGAATTCATTAAGAAATATCTACGATTATCACGAGCGGAAGGTAAAAGTTTCAGTTTTTTCATGAATATATGTACATTGTGAAGTTTTAAAAACTATTTATTCTCAATATATAAGAAAAATGGTGAAAATATACGCAATAGGTGGCTATTCTGAGGTTGGAAAAAATATGACGGCAGTAGAAGTTGATGAAGATGTCTTTATTTTTGACGAAGGATTTTTTTTACCAGCCATAGTTCAAATGCAAGAGAAAGAAAGAGATGAATACTCCTATTCAGAAGCAAGGCTAAGAGATATAGAAGCAATTCCAGACGATAGATTGATAGAAAAAATAAGATATAAAGTCTGTGCACAATTTATAGGTCACGCACATTTAGATCATGTCGGTGCAGTGCCATTTATTTCAGATAGGTATAATGCACCAATCTATTGCACTCCATTCACAGCAGCCGTTTTAGATTCGTTATTGTTAGACAACGACGTTCACATAAGAAACAAGATAAAATCCATCCATCCAAATACGTCTTTCTATGTCCAGGGAAAAACAAAAAAATATTTAGTAGAATTTGTTAACATGACGCATTCTATCCCACAAACCAGTTTTATAGTACTACATACTGACAAGGGAGCAATAGTATACGCAAACGATTTTAAACTAGACGATAATCCAATCGTAGGTACAAGGCCAAACTATGAGAAATTAAAGCAAGTTGCAAAACAGGGAGTATTAGCTTTAATAATAGACTCTCTTTATGCAGGATCAGACAGAAAAACTCCATCGGAAAAAATTGCGAGAAGTCTTCTGGAGGAAGTTATGTTTACAATAGACAATAGAAAAGCAGGGATGATTATTACAACATTTTCTTCCCATATAGCTAGATTAAAAAGTATAGTAGAGTTTGGGAAAAGATTAAATCGTGAAGTTTTATTTCTAGGGAGAAGTTTAAATAAATATTCTTTTGCTGCACAAAAAACAGGAATTGCTCCATTTATTAGAGATGTTCATATGGCAAAGTATAGAAGACAGGTAGAAAAAGTATTAAGCAGTGTGGAAAGAAGAAGACAAAATTATTTAATCGTATGCACAGGGCATCAGGGCGAACCGGGTAGTGTCTTAGAAAGAATGTCTAGAAATCAGTTTCCCTTTAAAATTAATGAGGAAGACAACGTTATTTTCTCATCAAGCGTAATACCAACAGAAGTGAATGTGAAAAACTTTGGGGAGATGGAAACAAAATTGAGAAAAAGAAAAGCAAGAATATTTAGAGACGTACATGTTTCAGGTCATGGAGGAAGAGAAGACCTTAGGGAGGTGTTAAGATTATTAACCCCACAGCATATTATACCATCACACGGAGCATTTGACAAGACAATGCCGATGCAGGAACTTGCCTCCGAAATGGGGTATAAAGAGGGCAAACAGTGTCATCTTATGAAAAATGGGGATATTCTAGAAATATAAGTTATACAAAATCTTTAATAAGCATTCAATATTTAATAAGATATGAGCGAAATTTCAGGAGTAATAAGAAATAGTATAGAGCGTGGCTGGTCCGTAGCCGAAGTGAAGACTAGTCTTTTAAACGCAGGGTACAATCTGCAAGAAGTGGAATCAGAGTTGGGTGCATATTCTAATCAGCCAACAGCCCAGCCGCAAGTGATAGTGAATAAGCAAAACCCACAACCAAATTTACAACCAAAGACCCAACAAAATGTTAAGCAACCAGTACAGGAAAAATATAATCCGCAAAGCCTAACCAACTATCAAACTCCCGAAGTTGTTGCAAAGGCAAGTAATAAATTAATAATATTAATATTTATTCTTATTTTCTTGTGTATCGTTACAGGAGTGGGATTGTTTTTCTTTGTTTAAAATGGAAATTTATGAGCCATCAGACGACTCCTTCTTTTTTGCAAGCTTTTTGAAAAATTATGTTAGAAAGAATAAACCCACTACCTTCCTAGATATGGGCTGCGGCTCGGGGATTATGGCAAAAACAATTTCTAAATCTTTTGACAAAAAAAATGTATTATGCGCGGACATAAATCCATCTGCAGTATCTGCTACTCGTCTCATAGGATTTAAGGCTATTCGGTCAAATTTATTTTCGAAAATTCCCAAGAAGAGAAAATTTGATTTGATAACATTCAACGCGCCGTATCTTCCAGATGTAGAAGATGAGCCCAAATCTTCAAAACTAATTACTACTGGTGGAAAAAATGGCGACGAGATATCGTTAAAGTTCATTAAGCAGGCAAAAGAGTATTTAACAAATAAGGGAAGGATCCTCTTATTAGTTTCATCATTAACCCCCCTAGAAAGAATAAACAAATTTAAGCCGAAAATACTAGTTAAGAAGAAACTCTTTTTTGAGGAATTGTTAATATTAGAATTTAGTTCTTAATGTTTTTTAAAACAATCAATATACCTACAGAAACAGCAAAAATAGTTGAGAATATTACAGCAAGATAATTTATGATTTCTGGACCCGCCCCGAATAGCGCGACTCTAAGTGAATAAAAACCAGATATAAATATAACAAAATAAAATAGATACATAGACAAGAACTTCCACCCAGTTATCTCAGCTTCTTCAACAACTTCCCGTAAGTAAATTGCAACAACGAATCCCAATACAAGAATGGTTAGTGCAGCAATAATCGACGGGATAATTAATAGCACATTCGTTATTATATTGGTGAGGGCCGGAAGTGGTAGCTGCGAAATGGCCCAGCTAAGAAATACAATATAAATACTCCACCTGACCAAAGTAATAATTAAACCAAGAAAACTAGGCCGAATTCTCTTTTGCAAATTAAGCTTGCCACTAATTCTAGTAATAAAATAAGATATTGCCTTGCCAATCACAATTCCTGCAAGCATTATGACAATAGCTAAGAAGATTTCCAGAACAACCATGTTCGAGCTTGCGCTCTCAAATAAATCCATAAATAATTAATTCTTTTAAGGTTTAAAAGCCTATTCATTAATATCAAATGCCCCGCTGGCTTGATTATATTTCTTAATGAAAACCACATGTCAGGAACTTCCAATTATAAGAATTAATTTCTGAAGGCACCCTAGCACTCGATCATTTTCACAAAGGAGAGTCGTTTGATTTAGATTCAAGTCTATTCCTATTCTTTAGCTTCTTTTGAATTTCCAATGATAATTTCATATGTTCAGTAGGTCTTAATCCCCTCCATAAATTGTTTTGATTTTTATCTTTGACTATTAAATGAAAATGAACGTGGGGGATATATTGCTCCGCAGCAAGACCGTTATTAAGGAGGATTTTGCAGTCCCCATAATGCAGCCTTATAATTCGCACAATTTTCTGAATTTCCAGGATTAATTCAGTCAAAAGAGGCTTAGATAGGTCTTCAAAAGATTCACAATGCTTCTTGGGAATCACAATTAATTCATGCTCTTTTAAATTATTCGGGGGGGTAAGAAATGCAAACGCATATTTATCTTCTATTACATTTATAATTTCGTAAACTGAATTTAATCTTGCTGCTTTTCGCTTACCATATAAAGACACATTATCATGGCACTTTCTCTTTCCAGAAATAAACTCGCAGAATAAACAATCCATACAAACTCTTTTAAAAGAAGCTTCTTTATAAATTTAATGATAACAATTTTACGAAAAGAAAAAGATAATAACACGTGGGACGAAATAGATGATTCAATATTAAAGATTGCGAAAAAAGATTGGAAAAAGGCGGTGATCGCAAGATATAATTCTGAATATTTGAGGGATTATGTTATAAATGAGAAGAAGAGGGGAAAACTATCGGAGTTTTTATTAGAAAAGTTTCCATGGATGAATAAAAAAACAAAAGTGCTCGATGTGGGCTCGGGACAAGGAGCTTTAACCACTGCACTTGCAAGAAAATTTGACGTGACCGGAGTAGATACTAGCCTATCAACATTAAAATTTGTTGAATATCGTACAAAGCAAGAAGGTGTAAAGCTCAAATTGTGCCAAATCCCACCCATAAGCGAGCCGATTCCGCTTAAGAAAAAAGAATATGCCTTCGTTGTCTTAAATGGGGTTTTGGAGTGGACGGCTGTGGGCACACAAGGCAAAGTTTTATTGACCCACAAAAACGTTTTAAAAAATTTAAAGACCCTTATTAAGAAAAATGGATTTCTTGTTATCTCTATAGAAAACAGGGTGGCACTAGACTGGATGAAAGGTAAAAAAAGTCATGCTCCCATCAAATTTATAGACCTAATGCCGAGATTTTTTGCAAATATTATTTCTAGAATAAAACGGAATAAAGATTTTCGAGAGCATATTTATACAAAAAGAGGTTATAATAAATTATTAAATGAAGCAGGCTTTAGAAATATAGAGTTCTATGCAGCCATTCCAACCTATCAAAAGCCAGAGAGAATAATCAAGACTGGAAATCCTTTTGTAAATAGTTTTGTCATTTTGGCCCAAAAATAGAATCTTAAAAACTCATTTTTATTATCTTTTCAGCTACGTTTTTCCAAGAGAATTTTTGCGAAGAAATCAAAGAATTTTCACTCATCCTCCTCTGGAGAGAGCTGTCTTTAGCTAATAAGTCTATTTTTCTAGCCATTTCTTTTTCTGTTTTTACTAAAAACCCATTTTTACCAGAAACCACAACTTCATCAGAAGCATTCATGACATTTTTCCCATCTGGTTGAAAAGCGATTATTGGCAATCCAGAAGAAAGCGCTTCCGGAAATATTAAAGGGAATCCCTCGCTATAAGAAGTCATAAGTAATGCCTTTGATTTTATCATTTCATTCCAAACATCTTTGGTCGGACCATTTAAAATTATCCTATCATTTACATTCAGATTATTTATCTTGTTTTGGTACAAATCCATTCTCTTTCCACCACCCAAAACCTTTATTTTTCCATTTTTTAGAAAATTCGCAACATTGATGGCGCGGTCAATCCCTTTACGCGGATCTAGATTGGCAACGATTAAGAAGATATTTTCTTTTTTTCTTTTTTTAAATTTGAAAATTGTTCTATCGACTCCAGGGTTTACTATTTGCGCATCATAAAATCCATAACTTTTTTTTAGCTGTCCATTCATTTGATTGCCAAGCGCGATAACCTTATCAGATTTGAAAACAGCTTCTTTCTCAAGATTGATTGAAAATCTATTTATAAAATGATAATAATGCCTTTTTAAAAAAGGATGATGCTTATTCAAAACAGTGATATCAATTTTTCTTACAGATGGTACAATATAAACTTTTTTTGCGCTGGGAAAAACATTCTTAATTGGTCTAAAATATTTATACCATAAAACGATAATTAAATCAAAATCACCTTTAATATTTCTTGCTCTTTCCTCAATGAGTTCAAGATTTCTCTTAATATCTTCTGTTATATTATGTCTAAAAACATCTATCTTCCCTATTTTTTCAAATTGTTTTTTGTTTTCTTCTCTTTCGCACAAAATAGCCACACTATGGCCGAGCTTCAAAAATTCCTTAGAAATGCCAGCAGCATATTTTGGGATACCAGCCATGCCAGGAAATAAAGTAGAACAAATAAGAATTCTCATTCTAAATATCCCTCGGAGATTAGATTAAGTATATTTTTGTCAACTACCTCAGTCTTTAGCTTTTCTTTCAGCTCTCTAACGCTTTTAAGTTTCTGTTTTTCTGTTTTTTCCACAAAATCAATTCCCTTTTTAAGAGCGCTGTTCCACATTTCTTTTCTTTCTTTTTCTGTAAGAGAAATTTTTGCATCAACATTCAAAATAGTGGTATCTCCATTTTCCACGAATTCTTTGTAAACCCTCTTTATCCAATTGATAGCACCACGATTATTTCTCTTATATGCCATACAAAAAAATGACAAAATAGAATTATAAAGAACCCTATGAATATCAATTCTGCATCCAGTATTTTCCTGCGGGTGATCACATACCTCCATTGCTTTCTTGAGAGAAATTTCACCTCCTCTTAATCTAAACCAATCTGGGCCTGTAAATACTCGCCCAGTTTTTAATCCATAAGAACCATGAACACAATGGAACTTCGGATCTGGCGAAAGATAAACAGAATACCCATTCTCTAATAAAGCGCAACCAAATTCAGTATCCATATATCTTTCAGAGATAGTTAGGGGGAATCCCCCTACTCGAGTAAATACATCCTTTGTGCAAAGAAAGTACCCTCCAGAGTTTCTTATCTGAATAGGTCTAAGAATATGATAGTCTGGATGAATGAATTTATCCGAATTTTCTTTTAAATATTCAGAAGGAAAAGCATCCTTGTTTGAAGAAAAAATTCCCCTTGCAAAATCTAAATTTCCAATTAATGTTTCTGACATAGTTCTTCTGGGAATTGAAGCCCGAGAATAAGGCGCCAAATTTAATGCTCCGATATTAACACTCTTTTGTCTAAGCCATTCATATGTAAGAATCGCGCCAAACGTAGCATATGGTGCCACAATTGAATCATCATCAACAAAAAATAGGTATTTAGAATTAGCCAAATTAACTCCCGCATTAACAGACGCAGAATAGCCTTTCGTCTTATTATTTCTTACATAAATTAATTTTACTTTTTGTTCTTCAGCTTTTTTCTTAAAAGATTCAACTACTTTTGCAGTATAATCTAAAGAACAATCGTCAACAACAACGATTTCAGCTATGGAAGGTCTCTGCACTAAGCAAGACGTTAAGGCCCACGCCAAGGGATTTAGTTCAGCGTTTAGTCCCTGGGGGTTGTATGGACAACGATTAAGAGAAGGAATAATAATCGAAACATTTAGTCGATTTTGGGTAAGCGTAAAGTTATCTAAATAGTCAATACGGTAATAAGGCTTTCTAACTTCCTCTTCAAACATGTTTTGGATATCATCAGGGTCCTCCTCATCTTCTTTTTTATTCTTATTGGATTCGGCCATGTTATGGTATTTCTTTACATTCTTTCTTGCTTAAAAGCCTTACTATTTTATAAACCAATTAATACTAATTTTAGTATGCTAAATTCACAAATTCATAAACGTATAAGCTTTAATTTTGAGAAACAAAAATTAATATTAGATAGTTCTAGGTTGTTGTTTAGTTTCGCAAAGATTGACGACGGGACAAGAGTGTTATTAAACTCTCTAAGGAAAAATTCTGAATTAAACTATAAAAAAGTATTAGATTTGGGTTGCGGCTACGGAATTATTGGAATTTTTTTGAAAAGATCACATCAAAATTCTGAAATTTTATGCGCAGATAGGGATTCTTTGGCAGTAGAATTTACAAAACATAATGCACAATTAAACAATGTAAAAATAGATGCAATGCCCTCGCTGGATTTTGAGAATATAAAAGAGAAATTTAATCTAATTATATGCAACTTTCCAGCAAAGCTAGAAAAAAACGGATTAAAATATTTTATAGAAAAATCTTCTGAGTTTTTAGAAAAAAACGGAGTATTATCTTTGGTTATCGTTAAAGAATTGAATGAAGAAATGCAAGAAATCTTAAAAGATGAAAGCATAATGGTGCAATTCAAAGATAAGGCAAACGGTTATTTTATTTACCATTTAAAATTTAATAAAAAAATAGTGCCAGAAGATTTTTCATATTACACAGACAGTCTAGAAATTAATTTAGATAATAAGGGCCTAAATTTTAAAACGACAGACGCTCTACGGGAATTTGACACGCCGCATTTTATCACAGAATTGATTATAGACTTGTTAGATAATAAAAATTTAAATAAAATATCCATAATAAACCCAAATCAAGGAATGATCTCAGTTGCCGTATCAGAAATCTGTAAACCAAAAGAAATTAAACTAATTTCTAGAGATCTTTTACAACTAAAGGTTTCAGCAGAAAATCTATCCCAAAACGATTTTAACAATTTAAAAACAGAAAATAGTGATTTCATAGAGGATAAAACAGACCTAGTTGTTTGGTCCACCCAAGAAGAAGACTTTAAAGAAGTCTCAGAAAAATTAGAATTGTTATCTAAAAATTGTAAAAATTTTATTCTAGGTGGCAAAAATTCTCTAATAAAACAAGTTTTGAAGTCAAAAAATATCTCCCCAAAAAAGATTTTACAGAAAGGAAAGTATTGTGCGGCCAAATTTCAATTTTAACGACGGGAAAACATGACCTAAAAAGCAAAACGTTTATAAACCACCTTTTCACCCATAATTATACTAAAATGATAACTTTGGACATTAAATCCAAAGCTTCAATTATTTTTATTGGAGCTAGAATGAGCGCCTTATCAAGAATAGGGTGTGATGTTGGCCAATTCTAGTGATTTTATATATACGTCAATTTCTAGTAGTTTTATAGTCTAATATTTTCATGAGTGAAAAATTAATGACTAGACAAAAAATAATATTTTTTGTTGGATAGATCTTGTTTATTTAACGTGATTAAACTTTCTTACGTTAAAGCTTAGGTTTGTTATTAAATTAAATAAATATAAGTTTAATTCCAGTTTATCCTGCTGGAGGTTGCGGCTATTTGGTTCGAGATAAGGCATGCAAGTCTGACGATAAGTCGGCGTACTGCTCAGCAACACGTAGTTAATCTAACCTTAAGTCATGGATATCCTCGGGAAACTGAGAGTAATACATGATAGAAGTTTCTCTCTGGAAAGAAGATACTTTCAAATTCGCGCTTAAGGATGAGACTGCGGCTGATTAGCTAGTTGGCGGGGTAAAGGCCCACCAAGGCAATGATCAGTAAGGGCTCTTAGCGGAGTCGCCCTGAGAGGAAATCTGAGACACTATTTCCAGCTCTACGGAGTGCAGCAGCTATGAATCTTCTGCAATGCGCGCAAGCGTGAC
>CAYOYC010000018.1:0-14251 GCA_964408125.1 Candidatus Woesearchaeota archaeon | reverse complement strand
ATTTAAGCTTTTCGGTGTAATTTTATAGTGCTAAAACCTATTCGGAGATACTGTAAAAAACTAAAAGCAATCTCTTCTTTGACAAAATAAAAAGAATTCTATAAAATTAAGAACAAGTTATAACATGTTTTGCAATGTTATCACAAGAAATAGTACGTGATTCAATAATATTATACGCCTGAATCTCCACAAAGGTCAAATTGCCATTAATCAAACCGCTAGCCCCATCTTTAATACTTGAATTAACATAGTAATCTGTAATCGTCACATCTGTACCAACTGGGACACCTGTCGCGTTTATTGTATAAACCCCCACATCTGCGCCAGTTCTATTATTCACTCTTACCCTATACCCATCAATATCAAACAGCCCTCTATTCTGTAAACTAATACTCAAACTTTTATTTGTGCAATTATAAGTAATAGACCTTATAGTTAATGCCACGCCATCATCACATTTTAATTCTTCAGATGGAGTAACGTAAAACATCAACCAAGAATAAACAATCGCTGCAATCGCAAAGGTTATAGAAATTAAAAGCACATACGAAACAATCTCCGAAACTCCTCTCTTTATCATTCAAAAATTAAACAAACATAATATTTAAAGTTTCGTAAAGTGCAAACCCAGGGGTTGGCTCAACATCAACAAAAAGAGATCATATACTTTCCTCAGTTCTGCTACCCTCTAAGCATCTAAACTATAACTTAGGGTTGCTCCGATCAAGGTCTCACCCGATTCGCAATAGAGAGATCGAAAAGGACAAAACGTCAACGTCGAATACATGACATTATTGTCTCAATATCACTCGCCCCCTCGCGACCCGCCATAAAGTCCGTTTGCGGAATGCGTGGGACTAACACGCTGTCTGGTTTGCATAATTAAGAGAAAACAACGATATAAAAATCTATCGAAAACCCAAACCCATTTAAACTATAATAAAGTAAAACAACTATGTCAAAAATAGTCAATATACTAATTATACTTCTATTACTCGCATCATTAAGCTTTTTTGCATACGAAATATATACAAAATTCCCACAAGGAACAAAAGAATTCTTCATAACTCAACCGGAAAACAAAATACCAGAAAACACCAGTAAAGAACTAGTAATGTTTATGCCAAATATGCGTTTTGCAACAGACAGTATTTCATATTCCTTTCAAGATTGTGACCTCGAAAGAAAAAATAAAGTTCTAGAAGCATTCCAAATAATCTCAAAAGAGACGCAAGTTATTAGTTTTTATGAAACACAATTAGCACCCATGATAGCAATATATTGTTCTCAAGAAAAAGGAGAACAACGAAACAATTCATTTGTCGCAGGCGAAGGCGGACCAAACAAGGTAATAGAACTTGATCTATATCCATTAATTATAGACGGGAAAATATATCTATATGATTCAAGATCAAAAGACGAATGCAAATATCCAATAGTAGAACTTCATGAGCTTATGCACGTTTTTGGTTTTGACCACATAGCAAACAAATCAACCATTCTTTATCCATACGTAGATTGTGATCAAAGAATAACAAAAGATATAATAGACAAACTGAAAGAACTTTACTCTCTAGACCCAAAATCAGATTTAACAATAAAAAATCTTAGTGCTTCAACCTCTAGTAGATACTTAAATTTCGAAATAATTATTTCTAATAGGGGATTGCTGAACGCAAAAAGTTCTAATGTAGAAATATATGATGCCAAGGGTAAAATCGGAAACTTTTCTATTGGAAGTATTGACTCTGGAGTATCTCAATCGCTTTCAATCAAAAATATGGCTCTACCAATACGACAAATAACAAACATAATATTCAAAGTAACAACGACTACTCCTGAATATTTTTACGATAATAATGAAATAACGGCACAGGTAAAAAATTAACGCCCGCTGCAGGAATCGAACCTGCGGGCCCTTGCGGGCTTGGATTTCCAGTCCAATGCAATACCACTATGCGAAACGGGCTTAATGAAATTAAACTGAATTTGTCCATTAAAAAGTTATGTTTTTTGCAAAACAACGTTTATAAATACACAATCCATTTAATCTCTATGAGGAAAAGAGAATGGGTGAACTAGTCGATTCTGAAGAAGAAGTAATCAAAGAGGGAAATATAAGCCTAATCATAAACGACTATAACGATATCTTCTCTAGCTTTGACCCGCGTGCATATTTAGAAAGAGCACTTTCAGATGATTTCCTACAGGAATGTAAACGAGCAGCAAGGGATAAAAACGAAGAACAACTTGAATTAAGAATTCTCATACCTAAAAAAATAAGAAATATAAAAGAAGAATGGAAGATAAAAAAGAGATTAAGGGATCACTTTAATCATCATGCTAACGAAAAAGAGAACAAACTAATAAAGACAAAAAGAGAAGGACTCTTGTGGGTTTTTTTAGGAATTGTTATAAACATTGTAGTCGTTTCTGGATTTATCTATTCTACAAGTAACATTATTGAAACCATTCTAAGTATATTTGAAGTTCCAAGTTGGTTTTTAATATGGGAAGGAATGGGTAAAATATTTTTAGAATCGAGAAAGTTTATGCCAGAACAAGAATTTTATAAAAAAATGTCTCGAGCTGAAATAAATTTCACAGAATATTAATTACATAAATATTTATAAACACACAAACAAAAAGAATGATATGGAAAAAGATGTTGGAAAAATAAAAAAGAATGACTACACTGATATTATAGTAAGAATAGATGATTTTGGCGGGAAAATAGGCGTTACAATAAGAGAGTTTACAAATGACCAAAAAACAGGATATAAAGGATTTACAAAGGCAGGAACAAGAATAACTGCAGAGCAATTCCAAGAATTTAAAGATATGATAAACTCTATTTCTCTAGATGGACTAGAACCAAGCGCAGAAGCAATAAAAAAAGCAGAAGAATTCAGAAACTCCAAAAAAGCTCAAACAACTCTCGTTGAAAAACCAGAAAAAAAGAGACCTTCTTTCCAAGACATACCAGAAGAAGACCTAATATAATTTCGTCACCAATCAGTGCTAAATTCTATATGCTACATTTAAAAATAATAATTTATTAGAAATTCCATGTATACCTCAACTACACAATCAACGGACGGAAGAAGACATCGCCAAGAAGGAAATACTTTTTGGACAGACGCACCTCTTTATATTGTAATAGCTGGAAGTCTGCTACTTATGTATCATATGCTTACGAACCGTGAACTTACAGAAGCCTCTTCGCACGAACACACAAGATCGACAGAATCCACACTAATAAAACAAGCAAGTTTGTAATCTAGAAAACTATTTAACTAAAAATTTATCAATATCTTTTTTAGCCAACTCTCTCTTCTTTTGATGATCTTTTAAAAATATATTAACCTTCTCAATTAAAATTGCTTTCATTTCTCCAGATAATAACTTTCCACCCCTATAATCTTTTTCAATCTGCGCAAGTTTCTTATCGTCCGTTTCAAAAAACATTTTCAAATATTGAAACGAAACATCAACATCCGGATTCCCACCAAGCCTTCTATGCTCTTCAGCCGTTACCTGCCCACCAGAAAAAGCATACTTATTAATTTTTTTCTTAACATCTTCTGAAGAATCTGTCAAATATATTACATCATTAACAGAATCAGAGGAAGACATTTTAGAACTTCCAGACAATCCGGGTATAAACTTTGCGTGTAATGCTGCTGGTTTTTCAAAATTGAAATATTCTGCCATATCCCTGGTTAATCTAATAAATGGATCCTGGTCTATCCCAACCGGCACAACGGAAATATGCCTCCCTTTATTAAATTGCGGGAATAAAATATGAGCAGCCTGCATAGCCGGATAAAAACTCCAGCCTATATTATTCTCCGGTTTTAATCCGAAAACAGCTTTTGCCTCAGAATAAGTTATTCTCTTTGCGCATTGAGCTGCAAATTTATAAATATCTGTATAAACAAAATCCTCGAATATGAAAGTTTTCCCAGGCTTAAATCCCAACGCAATCAAATCAAATATATTATCCCTAGAAAACTCCAACGCCCCCTCAAACGTTAGCCCCTGCTTTACGTAAAATTTTTCATCATCTGAAATGGGAATAAATACATCACAACCGAATTCATCCTGTAAAGATTTAGCAACCAAAAATGGAACCAGATGACCTAAATGCATCTTCTCACTCGGACCCCTGCCTGTTATAACAGAAACCTTCTTTTTAGAATCAATAGCAGACAACCATTTATCAAAATCTCTATGAGAAAAATATATTCCTCTTCTTAACAAAGGATGACTATTCTGTAATCTCTTTACTATTTTCTCATTCAATAAGCTTGTCCCGAACTCCTTAACCAGCCTCCCATAATCTACCTCGCCAGCTACATCCCACGGTGTAACCCTGAAATCATCTTTTTTTTCCATAGTTAAACAAGATAAATAGCATTTATAATTCTTACTTATTATGTAAACACAATCTATTATGGCAATAATTTATAAATAAACAAATCTATATTTAAACAGGTATAAAATGGAAGAAGAGTTGAGATTTTTTTACGAAATGATTGTATCTTTTATGCCTCAAAACTTTAAAATCTTTCCCTTGTTAATTTTATTAACAATTGGGATTGCTGCATACGGGATAATTATTTGGGTGTTCTATATGGTACTTTCAAAAAAAGACATTCTAACATTAAATCTATCTCAATATAACAATACGGAGCATGAAGTTATAAACAAAATCGGCGACATACTGCTTTATGTTTTAGAATTCATTATAATCTACCCTATACTGATTGCCATTTATTTTTTTATATTTTCCACACTACTACTCATTCTAGCTAGAGATTATCCGATTCAAACGGTTTTAGTTATATCCGCATCCGTTATCGCTGCTACGAGAATTTGTGCTTATTACAAAGAAGATTTATCTAAAGACTTGGCAAAAATGTTCCCACTTACACTACTTTGTATTGCTATACTAACTCCAGGATTCTTAAATCTAGACTCTATATTCACTAGAATTGGGCAAATACCTTCATTAATTACGCCCATATTTTATTATATTCTATTTATATTTATTGTAGAAACACTCCTTAGACTTATATCTCTATTTGATTTATTTCATGACCATGAGCACGACATCCCTACTGCTCTGAAAAACTAAAAACTCTTTCCGCATTTTCCCATATCTGTCTCGCTACCCCTTCTCTAGTCACACCCTTAATTCTTGCAATTTCATCCACTGTACCTACAACATCCCTAGGCTCAGATCTCCCGCCAGCAACTGGCGCTAAATATGGAGAATCTGTTTCTGTCAATAATTGTTTTAAATCGACCATCTCAACGAGTGTCTGAAAGTGCTGCAATCTCTTTATCACCGCAGGAATAGAAAAATAATATCCATTTTCCACAGCTCTTTTAATTAAGCTTTTCTTCCCACCAAAACAATGAAGAACAACTGGCGGCAACTCGTTTTTATATTTCTCCAAGATTTCAATTACTTCAAGCTCTCCGCCCCTAGTGTGTAAAATCAAGGGCTTATTAATCTCTTTAGCCAGTTTAATCGCAGCTTCGAAAACTTCAATTTGAGCCCGTTTTATTCCCTCGAAATCTTTATGTGCTTCAACAACTTTCAAATCCAAACCAACCTCTCCAATTGAAATACAAGACTCTTTATTTTTTCTTATCCACTCCAGCTCTTTTTTATAGTCAAATGTTTCGATTTTTCTCGGATAATCGTCCGTCAAATTTGGAAAATTAGAAACGACTGCATCAATTGGATAAATGCCAAAACTCGCTTTTAATATAGGATATTTTTTAGTTAATTCGAAGACTTTTCTATTCGCCTCCGGATTTGTTCCAGAAACTAAAATTGACCTAACCCCGACTTCTTCTGCTCGCTTGATAACTTCGTCTAAATCTATAGCGAATCTCTCATCTTCTAGGTGACAATGCACATCTATAAATTTCATATTACTCATAACCCTTAAAAACACACATCTATTATAAATATTATGCTACAAATACTCAATGCAACCATAATGGCACTAATCGCTATCCTAATGGGAATTCTAGGCTCCTATCTTACAAAATGGGAAAAAGATATCTATCAAATATATTTCAAATATATTTTACCACCAGTGGCCTTGGGTGCAATTCTATTTATATTTGTAGATCAAATTATATATCAATCTCTTTTATTTATTTTAATCCTCGGGCTTTCGTGGTCATACTCTACTAAATTTTGGTTTAGTAAAAAATGACATTCTACCTAATCGGAACCGGTCTAAACTCTGAATCTATAACAATGGAAGCAATCAAATTAGTGAGAAAATGTAAAAAGGTTTACCTAGAAAACTATACAGTAGACTTTCCATACCCCAAAAAACAACTAGAAAGAAAAGTTAATAAAAAAATAATTGAACTAAAGAGAGAAGAAGTAGAATCAAAAAAGTTTATTGACTACTGCGATAAGGAAGATGTTGCTCTTCTAGTCTACGGAGACGCTCTATCTGCAACAACACATTCAGAACTAATTCTATCTTGTAAAAAACAAGATATTCCTTTCAAAATAATTCATAATGCTTCGGTTTTAACTGCAATAGCAGAAACTGGTTTACAACTATACAAGTTTGGAAAAACAGCATCAATGCCAACGTGGAAAGACAACTGGAAACCAGACTCTTTTACAGAACTAATAAAGCAAAATCTTTCCATAGACGCGCACACTTTACTATTAGTTGATATCGGGCTCCCAATGGAAAGAGCGAAACACCAATTAACAGAATCTTTCAAAAATCAAAAGATGAAAACAGAAAAGATAGTTGTTTGTTCGTATTTGGGAATTGAATCAGAAATAATCTATGACAAAATAGAAAACCTCCCTAATAAAATAAAATCCCCTTACTGCTTTATAATCCCCTCAAAGCTACACTTCCACGAAGAAGAATTCCTAAAAAACATATAAAATGCAAGAAAAACTAACAAAAAAAGAAATAAAGCTTTTTAGGAGATTAAACTCTCCAGTAAAAATTCAAGATTTTCTAAATAAGATTCCTATCAATTTTGAAGAAGATAAAATTGACACATGCATGTCTCCGAGAAAGGTTCTAGAAAAAAACAAATGCCACTGTATTGAAGGCGCAATGCTTGCCGCAGCCATTTTAAAATTTCACAATCAAAAACCATTAATTCTAGACATGGAGGGTAAGGAAAATGACTGGGACCATATAATTGCTGTTTTTAAAAAAGATAATAAATGGGGCGCAATCTCAAAAACAAACCACTCAGTTCTAAGATACCGAGAGCCCGTATATAAAAACATAAGGGAATTAGTAATGAGTTATTTTCACGAATATACGGACGATAAAGGCAATGGTAATAAAACACTACGAGCGTTTAGTAGCCCAGTCAACTTAAACAGATTTAATAAAATAAATTGGATGACTTCCAATAAAGATCTATTTGAAATACCAGAATATTTAGCAGAAATTAAGCACCAAAAGATATTAACAAATAAACAGATAAAACAATTAAGAAAAGCAGATAAAATAGAGAGGATCACCGGACAATTAATAGAGTGGAAACCAAATAAAAGACTTAGATTAGACTTTATTAAACAATAATAATAAACAAACTCCACAAATTTAAAAACCTCTTAAACACTGTAATTATATGGTAGAAATCCCCAAGACAATAAACGAGAAAGAATTAGAAATCTCAGAATTTTGGAAAAAAGATAAAACCTTTGAAAAATCGTTAAATAAAACTAAGAAAGGAAAACCATATATTTTCTACGATGGCCCACCATTTGCTACGGGCATGCCACATTATGGGCATCTACTTGGGAGCATAACAAAAGATATTTTTGGGAGATTTTGGACGATGCAAGGCAATTATGTCAGGAGAGTTTGGGGCTGGGATTGCCACGGACTGCCAATTGAGAATATCGCGGAAAAAGGGCTTGGAATAAACTCCAAAGATGAAATTGAAAAAATGGGCGTTAAGAAATTCAACGATTATTGTCGTGGAAGAGTTATGGGATATGCAGACGCATGGAAGGAAATTATCAATAGAATCGGAAGATGGGTTGATATGGAGAATGACTACAAAACCATGGATAATGACTATATCGAAAGCGTTTGGTGGGCGTTTAAACAATTATACGAAAAAGGCTATATTTACGAGGGAGAAAAAATATTGATGTATTGTCCTAGGTGCTCTACTCCGCTGGCAAAGGCAGAAGTTGCAATGGATAATTCTTATAAAGTTGTTAAGGATGAAACTATAGTTGTAAAATTTAAATTGAAAAATGAAGACGCTAGTGTTTTGGCTTGGACCACTACACCATGGACCCTGCCATCAAATCTCGCGCTCGCGGTTAATCCAAAATTGAATTATGTCTATCTGAAAGACGTTAAAGATGGAAACATTTATGTTTTAGCAAAAGATTTAGTTTCTAAATTCTATAAAGCAGAGTCTGAATATGAAATAGTAAAAGAAGTTGTCGGGAAAGAGCTAAAAGAGAAAGAATATGAACCGCTGTTCCCATATTTTAAAGATAATTTAAATTCCTTCAAGATTCTTCTTGGAGATTTTGTTACAGAAGAAGACGGAACGGGAATAGTCCACATGGCTCCTGCATTTGGTGAAGATGATTATAATCTTTGTAGGAAAAATAAAATACCCATCGTACAACCCGTTGATGAAAAGGGAAAGTTTACAGATGAGGTTAGGGATTTTGCCGGCAGATATGTGCATGATGTAAACACCGACGTAATTATATTTTTAAAAAAACAGGGCAAGATAATATCTGTTCGAAAAGTTGATCACGAATATCCATTCTGCTATAGATGCGACACAAAATTAATTTACCGAGCAATACCTGCATGGTTTGTTGATATTCAAAAAATCAAACCTAGATTATTAGAGTTAAATAAAAAATTAAATTGGTATCCTGAATTCTTAAAAGAAGGCAGAGTCAAATATACAATTGAAACTGCGCCAGATTGGAATATATCAAGAAACAGATATTGGGCTACTGCAATACCAATATGGAAATCTGAAGACGAAGAATTATTAGTTATTGGCAGCGAAGAAGAATTGAAGAAGTATGCAAAAAACTTACCGAAAGGAAAGATAGATTTACATAAAGATTTCTTAGATGAAATAATTCTAGAAAAAAATGGAAAGCAATTTAAAAGAATTCCTGAAGTCTTAGATTGCTGGTTTGAATCTGGCTCGATGACTTTTGCGCAATTCCATTATCCATTTGAAAACAAAAGCTTTTTCGATAAGAATTTCCCTGCACAATTCGTTGCAGAATATATTGGGCAAGTAAGGGCGTGGTTTTACTACATGAATGTTCTATCCGCCATATTATTCGACGATATACCTTTCGAAAACGTTGTAACAACCGGAACAATTTTAGCAGAAGACGGCAGTAAGATGAGTAAAAGTAAGAATAATTTTACAGATCCAATGATATTAATAAATAAATATGGAACTGACGCATTAAGATTTTATTTAATGTCTAGCACAGTAATGAACGCAGATAATTTCAATTTTTCAGAAAAAGGCGTAGAAGAAATTTATAAAAAAGTATTAATGTTATTAAGTAACGTAAATAACTTTTATGCACTATACCCAAGCATAAAAGAAAAGAAAACTATTGGTTCTGAAAATATCTTAGACAAATGGATAATATCCAGAACAAATGAATTAATAAAAGAAATAGAAAACTCTCTTAAAAAATATAATACCATAGACGCATGCAACCAAATAAAAGTTTTTATAGAAGATCTTTCGACTTGGTACGTTAGAAGAAACAGAGATAGATTTAATGACGGAGACAAAGACGCAAAAACAACTCTTAAATATGTTCTTGAGAATCTAGCTAAAGTTATTGCGCCAATAATGCCCTTTATGGCGGAAATGATATATAAAGATGTTGGGAACAAAGATTCAGTTCATTTACAAAACTGGCCAAAATACGACGATAAAGAAATAGATGAAAAATTATCCCAAGAGATGAAAGAAACAAGGGAAATGATTTCCATCGCTCTCAGGGAAAGAGACGTACAAAAAATTCCGTTAAAACAACCATTATCAGAAATAAAATTATATGGATATAAACCGACAAAAGAGCACGAGAATATTATTTTAGAAGAATTAAACATAAAGAAAATCACACTAATTAAATCAGAAGATAAAAAAATAGAACTAAATGCTATCATCACTCCAGAACTTGAAGCTGAGGGTTTCGCAAACGAATTAATAAGAAATATACAAGCTGCAAGGAAAAAAGCTAATCTAATAAAAGAAAATGAAATTGAAATTGAAATTATATTCGATCACGAACAAAGAAACATAATTGAAAAATTAATAAAAGAAGAGCACAGGAGAATTGGCGCAAAAAAGATTCACTTCAAAGAAACAAAATCAAGATTTAGCTACTCCGAAGAGGGTAAAATAAGAGAAAAAAACTATAACCTCAGTTTTAATAAACTATAATTATCGTCGAATATAAACAGAATTTTTCACCCCTGGGAAGAAGAACATTCTTGAGAAAGATTTAAATACTATATCTAACTAAAAATATTATGATTGTTAAAGAGGAATTCCTAAGCAGACTAAGAAAAATATTCGATTTAAACCTTTACGAGGTAAAAGTCTGGACAGCCTTGTTGTCTAGAAGACAATCTACCGCTGGAGAGCTATCCTCAATTAGCGACGTACCACGTTCTAGAACCTATGATATTCTTGAAAGTTTAGAGAAAAAGGGCTTTATTGTTATGAAGCTAGGAAAACCTATTAAGTTTGTAGCGCTTAAGCCAGAAGAAGTGGTTGAAAGAGCAAAAAAGAATCTTGTCGTCGAAGCAAAGGAAAAATCTGTGAGATTAGAAAGACTAAAGGGAGATGAAGTTCTTGAAGAATTAAACAGCTTATTCAGTGATGGAGTAAAGTTTATAGAACCAACAGATATGTCTGGCGCACTAAGAGGCAGACAGAACCTATACAATCACTTAGACATGCTTGTAAGGGAAGCAGAAGACACGATTACTCTAGTTTCAACTGCAGATGGCTTAAATAGAAAGATAGAAGTTCTTATGCCAAGTTTAGAAAAAGCAAAAAAAAGAGGAGTTAAAATCAGAATTGCTGCTCCTATAACACCCTCCAATATTAAGGTAGCTAAAGAATTATCTAAAGTAGCTGAAGTTAGGGATGCTGGGAATCTAAAGGCTAGGTTCTGTGTAATAGATAGTGAACAAATCTTATTTATGCTTCTAAATGATGAAAATGTACATCCAAACTACGATCTAGGCGTATGGATCAATACAGAATTCTTCGCACAGGCATTAGAACAACTTTTTGAAATAGCTTGGAACAATTTCAAGAAAATTTAAATGGAATTCGTAAATCTATCACTTTATCTACTAGCACATCCTACTATGCTAGTTATCGTTATTCTTTGGGAACTTATCTGGAAAGGGCTCGCATTATACAGGGCCGGCAAAAAGCAACAACCAATCTGGTTTGTCTTAATCTTAATCTTAAACACTATGGGTATCTTACCGATAATCTACTTGATAATTTCCAAAGACAAGATTAAATCTAAAAAAAGAAAATAATTTTATATTACCATTGGGAAACTAACAGCCCAGCATTCCACAACTAGCACCTATATCTCTTCCTCTTGACATCCTAATAAAACATTTCCAACCCCTCTCCATTATCTTAGCTTTAAAATATTCCAATCTCTCCATCGAACTAGCTTTCATCTCTCCAATATCATTAAACTGAATTAAATTAAACAAACTCCTTTTCGGCCACTTTAAAGATATCAACTTCTCTAAATCCTTATCAGAATCATTTACTCCAGAAATCAGCGCATACTCTATCATGACATACTTTTTATTGTTTCCATGCGAAATATAGTTATTTGCGGACTTTACAACTTTCGAAACAGGCAAAGATAACGGCATAATCTTCTTCCTTATTTTATCGAATACAGAATGAACCGACAACGCCAAATTAAATTTAACTTTTTCTAATTTATCCAATCCCTTAACACAACTAGTAGAAATTGTAATTCTATTATATGAAACTCTAAAAATATTTTGTATTTTATCTCCCGCGACTAAAACATTTTCCAAATTCAACAAAGGCTCACCCATTCCCATAAATATAACACTAGTTGGGTCATATCCTATAATTTCTTTCGCAACCCCAACCTGATTAATTATTTCTTCACTAGTTAAATTTCTTTTAAACCCCATTTTCCCACTATAACAGAATTTGCAGCCAACCGCACATCCAATCTGACACGAGACACAAACAGCATATTTTTCATCCTTAGTCGGGATAATTACAGCGACATAGCCTTCATTAAAGTTTATTTTAATAGTTCCATCAGATGATTTCTGTACTTTGTAAGAACTCATTTACATCTCCTCTAATTCCGTTATCCCTAATAAATTCAAGGCACTCTTTAAAACATTTCTAAACGCCTTAATTAATTCCAATCTAAAAGCCTCTTCTTTGCTTCCGAGAACCGCATGTTCATGATAGAATTCATTAAATATCTGCGAAAGCTCAAACGCATAGTTTGCAATCAGATTAGGTGCTAATTGATTATATGCTTGACTTACAACATCTGGGAAGTTTTGTAATTTAGTCAACAACGCAGTCTCTTGCTTAGATAAATCAAATATCTCAACCTTCATTTTTTTACTCTTGACTTTCCGCAAAATACTTGATGCACGTGCATACGAATAAAGAAGATACGGACCGGTATTGCCTTCAAATTCTAAAAATTTATCTAAATCAAATACCATATCATTTTCTCTAAAATTCTTCAGATCTCCATAAATTATAGCTGCCAATGCAATTGCTCTTGCCCTGTGATCCAAATCCAATTCTGAAAGACTCTCTCCATGTTCAAGTAATTTCTTTTTAGCTATCTCATATGTCTCGTGTATAACTTCCTTCATCATCACCGTCTTCCCTTTTCTTGTAGCAAACTTCTTACCGTCCTCTCCAAGATACAACCCATGAGCAACATGAACACATTTATCCGAAAAATCATATCCTAATAATTTCAAAACTCTAAACACCTGCTTAAAATGAAGCTTTTGCTCCTGCCCAACCTCATAAGCCATCTTGTCAAACTTGTATTTTTCATAACGATCTATAGCTGCAGTCAAATCACGAGTTGCATACAAACTTGTACCATCATTCTTTTTTATAAGAACAACGCCAAGACCCTCATTTTCCAAATCAACTATTTGTGCACCCTCACTTTCTTTTAACAATCCCTTCTTTTCTAATTTCTTAACGACAGAATCCATTTTATCATTATACAAAGATTCTCCAGAAATCACATCGAACCTTACTCCTAAAAATTTGTATATCTCATCGAAATCCTTCAAACTCAAATCCCTAAATCTTTTCCATAATTCTAAGTTCTTTTTATCTCCTTCTTCTAGCTTCCTAAACTCATCTCTTGCTTCTTGCTCATATTCTTCTGCATTAGCCTTCACATATAATTCGAGTAAATGCTTTATTGGCTCCACCTTTAGCCTCTTATCATCTCCCCATTTTGTATATCCAACTATAAGTTTACCGAACTGCGTTCCCCAATCCCCCAAATAGTTTATTTTTACAGTTTTGTATCCCAAGAAATTAGCTATATTAGAAATAGACCCACCTATAATCGTAGAACGTAAATGCCCTATCCCGAATGGCTTAGCAATATTTGGAGAAGACAAATCAATTGCAATCTTTTTCCCCTTCCCTTCTTTACTTGACCCATATCCTTTCTTGGTAGCCTCCTTCAAAACTTTCTCTGCTAAAAACTTTTTATCAACAAAAAAATTAACATACGCCGATTTGAGTTCAACACCAGAAATTTCTTTAGATAAGTTTTTTCTAATTTTTTCAACTAAATCCTTGGAAATCATTAATGGATTTTTCTTCTCTATTTTAGCCAACAAAAAACACGGAAAAGCAAAGTCCCCCATCTCTTGCTGTGGTGGAACTTCAATCAACTCAGAAATCTCTCCCTTTTTTAGCTTACCTTCTAAAACTTTCTCTAAAATATCTACAACGTACTCCTTCATAGAAACACAACAAAGATATTATTTATTAAACTATCGCCTCTTCTTTTTCTTATCATCGTGCCTCCACAAATGAATCATCCTTAAAATAACAAAAACAATCAATGACATCCTCCGCACCCTAAAGGTTCTCCCTTTGGTCGAATCGCCTTCGGCGA
>CAYOYC010000017.1:0-15663 GCA_964408125.1 Candidatus Woesearchaeota archaeon | reverse complement strand
CATCTTTCTTAGTACATGGAAGAACAAGATTGTGTATTTTGTAAGATAATAAAAGGAGAAATTTCAAGTGTAAAAATTTGGGAAGATAAAGAACATATTGCCATTCTAGACATAATGCTCAAAACAGAAGGGATGACGTTGGTAATACCAAAAAAACATTTTGACAGTTATGCCTTTGACATGCCAGAAGACGATTATAATAAATTTCTTTTGGCGACAAGGGGAGTAGCAAAAATACTAGAACGTGGATTGGATGTTAAAAGAGTTGTCATGGTGATGGAAGGGCTTGGCGTAAACCATGCGCACATAAAATTATATCCAATTTACGGCCTAGCTGAAAAGTTCGAAGAAACTTGGGCACCAGATAAAATATATTTTGAAAAATATGAAGGATATATTTCTACTCAAACGGGTCCAAAGAGAAGTCCAGAAGAACTTCAATTAGTTGCAAATAAGATTCTTAGAGACAAAGAATCATAAAAGCGAGCCATGTTTTAAATAGAGAGTAATTATTCTAACTCATAAAAAGGATGAAGAGGACTAGCAGTAACGTTAGTTTCTTTAATTTGAGGGAGGGCTCTAAATAAGTACATTTCCCCGTTTGATTCTTTTTTTCGTAGCCAGTATTGTCCTAATACCGCATATCCTCTCTTTGCTAAAAATACACCACTACAAATAGCACCTGCTTCTACATTGGGCATTTGTCTTTCATAAACAACTGATTTTTCCCTAAGTATGGCTAAAAGGCTAGCTCTCTCATCAGAATCTGCAAATACCTTAGGCATTGGCCTATTACTATGTGGGGATGTCATAATTATATAGTTCTCCTAGGACTTTTTAAACCTTTCTAACTAATGTAATGTAATAGTGGTAACAGAATCGAGCCGTTTACTTATCTTTAAAAATATCATTTTACTTTAAATAAAATGAGTAAGATTTTCGTTATTGAGCATTTAGAGCCGCAGCTTTGGAAGTGGTGTAAATTTGAGTATGAAAATATATCAAAGATAGTCGGTAAGACGAATCTATTGTTCACGAACGTAAAAAGGAAAAATAAGTTCTTAGAGTCTATCGGTAAAGTAGAGAAGAACAGAATCTTCGAGCTCAACCTAGATGAAAAGAGATTTTGTATCCTCGACCCAGATGCAAAAGAGATATTAACCCCAGAGGACGAGAAAAGGTTTGATTATTTTATATTTGGCGGAATTCTTGGAGATGATCCACCAAGGAAGAGGACAGGACCAGAATTATCGTCCTTTATACCAAACGCAGAGAAAAGACATATAGGGGATAGACAGATGTCAACAGATAACGCAGTTTTAACAACAAAACTAATCTTAGAGGGGAAAAAGTTTGAAGATATTAATTTTGTAGATTCTCCAGAGTTGGAGATGGGTAAGTTTAGATTTTTAGAACTGCCGTACAGATATATTAACGTTGGCACGAAGGAAAAGCCAATTCCGCAGATGTCAAAAAGACTTTTCCAATTCCTAAAGAATAAAAAGGGGTTTTAACTGAACTATTTATGTCTGAATTCATATATTATTCAAAATCTGCAGTAACTGCCGGAAATTTTATCAAAGACAACATGATGGAAGCCGGAAGAATGGATATAGTGATAAATGTAATAATATCAACCCTGTTTCTCTCTCATGATACAAGAAAAGATGTAAAATTGCATTTAATTTTCGATGGTCCGCCAAATCCGCCAATTCATATCCTAATAGAACACAACTCAGAATTATCAATTTCCAAAAAAGATATTGGAGGGCTTATAAAAAAGATCTTATTTAAGGCGCCAAAAGAGAAAGGGAAGACCACGAATCCACTGCCCGGATGTTTTGCAGAGAAAAAATCATTTGAAAATTTAGTAGAAGAATTAAACAAACAAGGAAAAAATATCTTTCTTTTAGATAAAAAGGGAACGGATATAAGAGTTTTAAAATTAAAAGGGAACGAAGTTTTCGTTATTGGAGATCAAGATGGGTTTCCAGATGATAAAAGGCATTTATTAAAAAGAATAGACAAGATTTCTGTTTCTCCCAAAGTACTTTTTGCAAGCCAAGTAGTTACGATAGTTCATAATGAAATAGATAGGCAAGTAGCATAAAAACTTATAAACTAATTAAAACTAAATATAATATGAAAAAAGCGGTAAAGTTTACAGTTTCTGGAACAGTACAGGGAATATTTTTCAGGCAATTTTGTAAACAGCAAGCAGACGCACTAGATCTAAGGGGATATGTTAGAAATTTAGAAAATGGAACAGTAGAGGTCCTTATCGAGGGTGAGAAGGATAATATAGAGGAAATGTACAAAATACTCAAAAAAGGCCCACCACACGCTCAAATAAGGGAAATCAATCCAGAAGAAAAGAAGTGGTCAGGCGAATTCAAAGAATTTACAATTATGAAATTTTAAGTCACAAAACCCTTAAAAACTAGCATTTCTACATTAATTTATGGGAAGAGAAGATGAAATAGTAAAAGAAAGATTAAAAAAAATAGAGGAGTTAAGAAAACAAAAAATTAATCCCTATAGCCACAAATTTGATCTGGAAAATGAAAGGGAACACAGCGATGAAATAATTAAGCAATATTCTTCTCTAAAAAACGAAGAAATTTCTAATAAAACAGAAGTTGTCGCCGGAAGAATAATGTTTTTAAGAAGTTTTGGAAAACTCGCATTCGCAAAAGTCCAAGATTCAAAAGGAATAATCCAGGTGGTTCTTCAATCAGAGAAAACTCCTGAAAAATGCATGGAGCTATTTAATTCCTTTATAGATACAGGAGACATAATCGGCGTTAAAGGAAATCCAATGAAGACAAAAACCGGAGAAATGTCTATTCTAGTAAAAGAGCTTTTTATTCTAACAAAATCTATTCTTCCTCTTCCTGACAAAGTTCATGGTCTAACAGATGAAGAAGAAAGATTAAGAAAAAGATATTTAGATATGACCGTTAATCCAGAAGTAAAAAAAGTTTTTGTAACCAGAGCTAAAATCTTGGAAGTTCTGAGAGATTTTATGAAGAAGAATGACTTTATAGAAGTAGAAACACCACTTCTTCAAAGCGTTTATGGCGGTGCGGCTGCAAAGCCATTTAAAACACATTGTGAAGCATACAACTCAAACTTATTTCTAAGTATTGCCCCAGAATTATATTTGAAAAAAGCACTAGTTGGCGGATTTGAAAGAGTTTATGAGATTACAAAGAAATTTAGAAACGAGGGAGTGGATAGACAGCACAATCCGGAGCACATGACAATTGAATGGTACCAGGGTTATGCAGATTATAACGACGGAATGAGATTGTTTGAAGAGATGATGAAAGATATTGCACTTGCCCTTTTTGGTAAAACAGAAATAGAATATCAAGGCAAAAAAATAAATCTTGCAAAATGGAGAAGATTGCCATTGCTTGATGCAATAAAAGAATATTTGAGCATAGACATTTCAAAAGTCAAGGATGATAAAGAAGCCAGGGAAATAGCCAAAAAACACGGAATAGAAAAAATAGATGAAATCACAAAAATTAATCTTCCAGATGAACTAATGAAATTATTTAGAGATAAAATAATAGAACCAACATTTTTAACAGACTATCCTGTTGAAATGTGCCCACTTGCAAAGCCAAGCCAGAGAGATCCAACTAAGGCTGAGATATTTCAGCCGCTTGTCGCAGGAATGGAATTAGCGAGAGCATATTCGGAATTAAACAATCCAAAGCTTCAAGAGGCTAATTTTAAAGGGCAGGAAGACGAAAGAGAAAAAGGGAATAAGGAGGCTATGCCTACGGATATGGATTTTGTTACAGCACTTGAACACGGAATGCCACCCGCTTGCGGAGTTGGAGTTGGAATAGAGAGGCTTGTGATGTTGTTCGCAAATCAAGTTAGTATCAGGGAAGTCATAATGTTTCCATTTATGAAACCAGTTGAAATTTTACAAAAATCTAAGTCAGAATCAAAAAAACCAGAACCAAAAAAAGGATCTAAGAAAAAATAATTTTAAAATGGTTCAATTACTTATTTCCATCCTCTTTCAAATTTTATTATTTATTGCACTTTTCTTAGAATCTTTTCCATTATTCGGAGCGATTGTTCCAGGGGGGGCAATACTTATTTTTATTGCCGGAATGCTTTCAAAAATTGGAGAAATAAACATCTTTATTTCTTTTGGTGTATGTGTTTGCGCATCTTTTTTTGCAGACATGGTGGGATATAGAATAGGATATAGTAAAGGAGAAGCATGGGTAGATAAATATTCTAAATTTATTTTAATCAAAAGTAGTTTTATTCATGCTATAGCAGGAAAATTAAATAATCATCCCAAGAAAGCCCTAATATTCGGTAAATTTAATCCAGCAACCAGATCAATAATCCCTCTTTTGATTGGGATAAAGAAGTTGCCATGGGCAAATCTTGTATTAATTTCTTTAATGTCTAGCGTAATTTGGGTTAGTGTATTTTTTACTCTTGGTTTTATTTTTGGTAAAGGAGTAGGGATGATAACACTTCTTGGTAAGATATCCATAATAGGAACACTTATATTCTTTATTTTACTATATTTTATATACCTATTAAGACAAGCGATAAGGAATAGGCCAAATAATAAAGATGTCAAAAAACCTCACAGTAAAAACAAACGTTAAGGACGCATCAGAACTCGCCGTTTCGGAAGAATTTATTGAGGAGTTAGAAAAAAAAGTTTCTGAAACAATAAAAGAAGCGGAGAGAAGAGCGCTCGGCAACAATAGAAGAACCCTATTGGCAAGAGATTTATAATTCTTAAGAATATATTCAATATAGCATAATTCTGCCACACAAATGCTTATAAAACAAAATTAAGTTTTATCCTTATGGAAGAGATAGTGCAGAGCAAATGCGGATTATGCGTTGCTCATACGCTACATGACGCATACTCTTTCATAAAATCCTTACAACACAGAGGAAGAGAAGCCTGCGGTATTTTTGCTTTCGGGAAAAATAGAATAGATGTTATAAAATGGCAAGGCTCAGTTTCAAGAGTAGATTTAATTGATTTACACAAGATTTTTCCAGCATCCCTTTATCACACATTTGGAGCTCACGTTAGATATGCGACAAAAGGAAGAGAAGATAAAATATTAGAAGATGCACATCCACATGTTATAGGCGGGAAGGTAGAAGACAGGGGAGATCACATTATAATAAGAGACTGCCAGGCAGTCATAATCCATAATGGACAGGTTAATTTCTCAGGCAAACTAAACGCAAACTCAGAGTGCGATACGAAAACCATATTAAAATATTATTTAAAATATGGAGAAAAAAGTTTAATAAAAAATATTCTTGGTTCTTACACATTAGCAATAGCAGATAAAAAAAGGAATGAGGTCATAGTAATGCGTGATAAGTTTGGTATAAAACCAGGTTGTTTGGGATTTAAAGACGGTAAATATTGCATAGCATCTGAAAATATAGCTCTTTCGCAAAATGGAGCGATACCATTAGAAGATCTAGACCCAGGAGTAATATATTATTTAACAGATAACGGAAGCTATAGAAAATCTCCAATTATTAAGGCAGAGCAAAAACACTGTTTTTTTGAGTGGAACTATATTTCCGATGCGCACTCTTTGATTAATGGATTAAGCGTTATAAAAATAAGGCAAGAACTAGGCAAAGTCTTAGCAGAAGAATTTCACCCTAAAGATATAGATACTGTAAGTTTTTTACCAAGATGCCCAGAAGCAGCAGCAAGAAGTTATGCTAAAACTCTTGGAGAGGAAAATAAATTTAGACCGCTATTCTACAAATTACGTGGGGAAAGAGCATTCCAGGGGACAACAAAAGAAGACAGGAATCTATCAATAAAATCAAATTTGCATATTTTACCAAATGCTATAGATCACATAAAAAATAAAGCAATTGTTTTGATAGACGATAGTACAATCAGAGGTAATAATTCAAAACACGTTATACGACTCCTAAAAGATGCAGGAGTAAAGAAGGTGTACATTGTAAACTATACACCAAGAATAGGAATAGTAGGAAGCGACGGTATTCCCAGAGGCTGCATGTGGGGAGTTGATATGCCTCCAGAAGATGATTTTATAGTAAGGACGAAAGATAATAAAAACAATAGATCAGATAAAGAAATTTCTGAGGAGATTGGCGCACAAATATTTTTTCTTTCCGTTGGAGGAATGTTTAGGGCATTTGAAAGATGCGGGATGAAGAGGGAAAGCCTTTGCAGCTACTGTATTGGTGGATCCCACCCATTTTGTTGACTACAAAAATTTATAATCTAAGTATATTCTAATTAAATATGGAAGAAGAAAGAAAGAGGGAGATATTGGAAAAATTAGAAAAAGCATCTAGTTCCGAATATGAAACTTCTTGGGACGAAAGAGGTCTTCCTGTTTCTAAAAGCAAAGAAAAAATAAAAGAGGGTAAAAAATCTAAAAAGTCTGGAGCAGATTTTGAGCTCCAAGTAAGAAAAAATTTAGAAGAGATGGGGTGGACAGTAGCAAAGTGGGCAGACAATGTAGATTTAGAATTAAAAAAAGTAGTTTCTGCAAAGAAAGGAATGGTATTCAATCCATTTTTTAAAAGAATGATGCCAACATTATCAAGTACTGGTTTCCCAGACTTCATCGCTTTCCAGCTCGTCGGAGAGAGAATGTATAATATTATAGGAGTAGAGTCCAAGATAAACGGAACTTTATCAAAAGAAGAAAAAGAAAAGTGTGTTTTTCTGCTAAATAATAAAATATTCAACGATATATGGATCGCGCAGAAGAATGAAGAAACAAAAAAGATAGAATATATAAATTTTAAAGAAAGGTTTGAGAAACTATTTTAGAAGTATTTATAAGTCAAGAATTATATTTATATTAATGAATTCAGCGCTTCATCACATAAGTAAAAGAAAGAGGGCCTTAAAAAAACTAGAGGAATATCCAAGTAAAAGGTTCTGGATACGTTTCCTGGATAGAATTCTTATAATTATTGCCGTAGTCGGGCCGCTAATGTCCTTGCCACAATTACTTGAGGTCTATATGAACCAGAACGCAGACAACATCTCATTCTTATCATGGTCATCTTGGGCATTTTTTAACTTAATCTGGCTTACTTATGGGATCGTCCACAAAGAAAAGCCAATTATCATCACATATACATTATGGTTTGTAGTAAATGCAATGATGGCAATTTCAGTTATAATCTTTTAAACGCAATCCTTTTATATCATATAATCTTTGATTTTGCATGAACAAAAGCAGATTTGTGATCCTATTATTCATTTTTTTTATTCATTTTGCCCTTTCTCAGTGCAATACAGATCAAATAAATATTAATACTGCATCTCTAGCAGATTTAGATAAACTAACAGGGATTGGCCCAGCAAAGGCCCAGGCGATTATAGATACCCGCCCATACCCCGCAGTTGATGATTTATTGAATGTGAAGGGAATAGGTGCTGCGACTCTAGAGAAAATAAAGCAGCAAGGAATCGCGTGTGTATCATCGGAAACTCAGGATTTATCGCAAGTAAATGAAGAAGACACGGAAGATTTAGAAAAAGAAGAGGAAGAGGGAGGGGCTATGGACACAATAGAAGAGGAGCGTGTGAGTAGCATAATTACTTCTAATACGATATATTCCCCAGAAGAAGTTGTTATAGAACAAGAAATAGAGTCTAGCGAAAACATTATAAACTTAAATTTGGACAATAACAATATAAAAGAAGAAATAGTTTATGAATCAAAAAACGAGATAATAAGAAAATATGCGATATGGGCGTTTGCCATTTTTCTCGTTTTTATCATAATTATTTTACTAATCAAAGGATAATGGGAGAACAAAAAATAACATCAATTATGATAATAGAGGTAGCTGGAAGGCCGCCAGAATATCTAATAAACTCTATGAAATTGCACATAGATAAACTGAACAACATTAAGGGAGTAAGTTTGAATTCTTCGAAAATTTCAGAACCAACATTAATAGAGTCAGAAAAGGATTTGTATTCTTGTTTTGCAGAAGTTGAAATAGATACGGAGAATCTTGCAAAATTAATGGATTTAATATTTGATTTTATGCCATCCTCTGTAGAAATCATAGAACCAACAAATTTAGATTTAAATTGTCAAGAAGCAACAATGTTTGCAAATGATTTAGCTGGCAGATTGCACAGATACGACGAAGTGGCAAAAATAGCACAATTCCAAATACATCAACTAACAGCAAAAATAGCACAAATGCAGCAAGGAGCACAACCACGCCCAGCACAAAACCCAATTCAGCCAATAAAAATTACAATGAATCAAGATGATTCTCCAAAAGAAAGTAAGAAAGTGGCTAAGAAACCAATTAAGAAGAAAAATAAAAAATAGTTACTTCTTTTTTCCAGAAATACTCTTCTGATATCTTTTATCTAATTCTTTAAATTTTTCTTCTGGGTTTGCATTTTTAATCTTATTGGACCTTCTGTAAAGCAGGTATAAAATACCAAGTATAATCAAAACACCGACTATACCAACAATAACATTATTCCAATTAATTAAAGAATTTATACTAACGCAATCAGAAAAGCAACACGTCAAGAGTGCATTTTCGGGATAGTAATCATAATTATCAGAGGAGCAGCTTTGTTCTTGCGTACAAAAAGTGCCGTTCCTTTCTTCGCAACTCAATTTTGTGGGATTGTTATATGTCTGATTAAAAACCGTAGCGCTTGTTTCGTTTTTAAAACTAAATATAGTAATTTTTGCTTGTCCCAATTTTTCATTTTCATAAGCAAGATCGATATTTAAATCAAAAACTCCAGATTTAGAAATATCCGAGTATAAACTAACGTTTTTAATTTCATCCGGCATAAAATCTAATAATTCATTACCGAACATAATGTTCTCAAATTCAGAACTTATTGTTATATTTTCTAAACTAAAGTTGCAATTGTTCTCAATATTTATAAAATATTCTTCATTTTTATCGACGATATGTGTTAATGAGATATTTTCATCTACACTAAGGCACCCACTATAGTTATTTGTTAAAGTACTGCCATTTTCCGCATAAGAAGAATTTGTAGATCCATAATTAAAAATAGGTATAACAAATTTTTCATAGCTATTTATTGTTAAAAAATAGAATCCGCTTGGTAATCCATCGCTTATTCTCCTATCGCTTCCAGAAGACATACTTATGAAAAAAGTCTCTATAGAAAGATTCATATCCTCTTCCCCAGAATTAATTAAATCAATCATTGGGCTATCTCCAACATAAAGTCCAGGTCGAATAGTCAAAATTTCCGTTTTATTATTTTTATTTATTTTCTTACTAACATTAAAATCCTTTTGTAATGTTATAGAAGCAATGCCAGAACTACTATTATATAAAACATTTTCTATTTTCAAACTAAAATTACCTTCCTTCGGTGGGATTATATAGAAGTAATAAGTGCCATTAATTTTTGCCAGATCTCTCTCGAAAAAGACTTCCCTTCTATCTTCGTAAATTTTTAAGTCCTCCCTAATCAACTCACCATCAAAATTATTTATAGTCCCTATTATTGTTTGTGTCGGTTGGAAGCTATTTATCTGGAATTTTATTTCAGGAACAGCAGCGCAGAAACTGACTAAGAATAAAAAAACCACGAATAAAGTAACCCCTTTCATTATAAAATAATAAATTTTTAGTTAATAAATCTTACCTTCTTATCGGTAATCTGTTAATTGGTGCTTGCGGTCTTTGTGGTTGCATTGGTCTCATTGGCGGCCTCATCATGGGTCTTTGTTGCGAGACTGGTCTATCTGATGGGCCGAATCCAGGCGGAACACCACCACTATTAGAAGGACGCCCCTTGTCTTCTTTAAATCCAGATTTTATTTTATATAAGAGTACTTTTAATCTCTCTCTAAATATTATTGCTAAAGTAACTAGTATTATTAATATCACCAATAACCATATCCACCAATTTCCACCAGACTTATTAGGCGTTGTACTAGTCTTACAGCAGACAAATACTGAATCATCGCAAGAAAAGTCTGTTCCCGTTTGTAAGCTAGAACAAGAAGATCTACAAGTTCCACCCATAACCTCACATTCATTTTCAGTTTGAGGTGTTTGGCAATCCTCCATACAACATTGCTGTGCGTCACTAGCCCTTTTAGATATACCACTGCACTCTTTTCCAGAATCACAAACAGTTCCGCCTAGGTCAGAACAGGGTTGCAGATTCTCAGTTTGGCAACATTTCTTTCCAAGTGAGCTACAATAATAATTACCCAATAATTGAGCATCAGGACAATCAGAAGTTGTTATGCAGAAAAATCCAGCCTCTGCGCAAGTAACAATAGTTGTTCCGCCAGATACAGTTGTACTTCTTCCGGCTAAAGCCCATAAAGCAATGGCAGTATCTCTTATGTTTCCATTATTCCAACAGCCATCAGTGTCAGGAGCAGAATTAGTAAGCCAATTTCTTGCATTTATAACCTGCTGTTGATTACTGCTAGACAAAGCAATTAATGCAAGAGAAGTATCATAATATCTATTATATGCAGTATTATCAGCTTCCCAATTGTTTAATTGCTGTTTTTGTATAAGCTTAGTTCCATATTCGCTAAAGTCTTTTAATATTTGCAGAAATGCCTCTGGTAAATATCTTTTATTTGTATCTTCATTTGCAATCAGGTAGGGAATATATGCGTCTATATTGTTGCCCGTTGATTCCAACGCCACAGTTGCCCAAGCACTTGCTTCGTAGTCACATCCAGATGTTCCAAAACATAGAGATTTGATACTAATATCTATTGGTTGGTTGGCCTGAGCAGATTTTGTCCCAGATAAAACATAAATAATTGGAGAGCTAGGCTGTTTGTATAATAATGCAGTAATATAATCAGTATCGCATATAAGACTGAAAGATGTATCATAACAAGCAGGGGAAACCTGAAGCCAATAATTAGATTGAGCAGGTGTTAAGCAATTTCCTAAAGATCCATCTATTTTTTTATTATCAAGTACGTTAAAAGTATAATCTGCAGAATTATAACTTATTCTACAACTAGCCTTAGAATTTGAATCTTGTTCTATATACCAGATCAAATCAGTTGCAATTATTGTCTGATTCGTTAGCCAGCTCTCATAAACAGTAGTGCTTTGCCCAACGTGATTTAATGCTAGAATAGCCAACGCGGTGTCTCTTATATTACAACTTGATGTGCCAAAACAATTTTGAGGTTTTTTATAAGTCATCAATCTATCATAACATTTCTGAGTAGCAGAAGAAGATGCAAGAATTGCTAAAGCCATTTCTTGAACGGTAGTAGCGCCAGAACAATCAGTTTTTAACTTGTCAACAAGACACGTAAACCCTTTGTCTATTTTTGATAAATTAATATTATTATTAACAGATGGTATTGTTGAGGAACAATTTTGAGAAGTAATCGGATTCCCATCAGTGCAACCACTTGGGGTCGAACTTAAAATTGTTCTTGTTTGAGTTCCAGAGTTACACGTACCCCATGCTGAATAATTAAAAGAAGTACAATCTTCAGCAAAAGCAAAACCAGATAAAACTAATAGTCCAAATGCAAAAATCAACATTACACCACTCTTATTCATATCTTTTTTATGATTTTTCTATTTATTAAGGTTTCGCTTATCGTATCTACCCCGACTATTTTCTCCAAAACCCATTCTCATTGCGTTTCTAATAGTATAATTAATTGGATTTTTCAAACCATCCGTTTCAGAGGCTACTCCAAGCTCTTTGTAAATAGGCTTGTCATAGTTTGGAGGAAGTCTTTTATTTTTTAACGCCCAATCTATTTGACTTTTTACATAACCTTCACGAAGAGGTTTGTAATTTTTGTTGTTCCATTCATAAATTTTTTCTTCAATATATTCAGCGGGCAATTCCAGACTAGAAAAAAATGAAAGCAAAACAGATAGTGCTCTTTTTCTACCGTCGGTTTTCATTCCTTCTAAGATTTTTTGCATAACTGGCGGGAACATTCCCTCATTGATTTTTAATCCCTTCATATCAAGTGCTTTTCCGTCATATTGTTTTTTCGGAGGTTCTTTTTTCCTGGCCCAATCTAAAGATTGCATTAATAATTCTCTCGCCTCTTCGGGTTCGCAATCGGGTTCATAATCTCTAATCTTTATTTTTAACGGATCAGCCATTTGAACTTCAAAATTTTCAAGTTCATCCTTTGTTAATACCATAGAAACCAAAGATGTTTTTTCATGCAAAGAATATGGAGCTCTAAATAAATGGCGAGGTGCAACAAGCACTATATCTACACTATCTATAAGATTTTTTGTGGTTAATCTTTTTTGAAACAAGTTTGGATTTTTCTTTGAGGTATCCTTATTAGAATCAGCTACATATACTATATCTTCAGATATTTTTTCCATATTATAATTACACAGATGGCATCTAAGAATCTTTTTCGAAGATTTTTCTTTCATATAATCCATCTTTGCCTTACAATTTCTGCAAATATAATGTGTTACCTTTTTTTCAATAGCAAACTCACTCGTTGGTTTGTATATTATTTCATAGTTTTCAGGCAAGTTAGACATTTTCATTATTTCCTCAGTTAGTTTTTCATGTATACTTTCCCCTACGTATCCAGCAATAGCTCTTGGCCATTCCGGAAAATTGTTTTTTGTCTTTTCGCCATTTATTTCTTCAGGGAAAGCCTTCCATGGAATTAAAATATGGAATCCTTTCGAGCCTGAATTATGTAGTAAAATGGGGTATTCGTTTCCGAAAAAAGCTTCAGAATCTTCAACGGATATGTCATAAACATCTTCTATATTTCCTGCTTGTATTTTTTTGACTTCAACAACAGCGCAATCTGAACCGAATAAGCTTTCATAATCTTTTAGTATTTCTTGTGATTCAATAGAAGGGGGTACGGAACCAAAATTATAAAACCAGTTCAAAACCTTTCTTATTCTGTTTAGATTGGCACATTTCTTTTTTAACGTCATTTGTTCTGCTCTATGTTGGTTAAATTTTTTTGGTTTTATTGAGTGGTAAACTCTCTTTAGTCCATCAACAGGAAAAGTTCTATCTCTTGGGAAAGGAGAGAATTTATTTCTTCCTCTAAAAAACTCTTCAAATAATTCAGATTTGGGGATTTTTAGAATATAAACAAAACTACCCTTAAAACAATTTCCCTGTGGCATCATATGAGGCTTGCCTTGTTCGGAAGACAACGAGCAAGAAATTCCATTTAACTTACATAGCCAGACAAATTCTCTTATTAGTCTTTTCGAAACTGACTTTATAAAAATTCCATATTTTCCAATTTTATATCCATCTCCTCTTATATAGCCCCTAAGAAGTTCCACAAAGTATTCTTTACTAGCTTTCCATGCAAAATCAGGTATATGTTTTTCTTTTTTAACTCCACAAAAATTTCTAAAGAAATTAGCCCACTCTTTTGAGTGAATTAAAATTTGTGTAGAATTTATATTTGGGTGTCTTATAGATATTTTTCTATTTGTAATTCTTTTTAAAAGGTTTTTACAGTCTTCAATATACTCCGTTTCGTTTCTATTAAATGAGAAGCCTGTTTGATTAATTATATCTGTTACGTGACCCTCTGAGAGAAAATAGCCCATTAGTCTCATAAGCCCCCCATCGACTTTTATTTTTCTGGATATATTTTCCCCCTTAAATTGATTTTCCGCTAGGAAGAAATCATTTGCCAAGACATGATCCTTGCGAGAAAAAGGATTTTCTTTTGAATTAAATGTTACTAAAAAGTCGCCCTTTCTTAGAGTCTCCACTTTTCTTTCTACTATTTTTCCTTCATCCCATACAAAAACAGAATGATATTTTGTTGCTTTTACCGGTATCTTACTTTGAGTGTGGTAAATATTATATATTTTGTCCTTATGCTCTAAATAATTATAAATATCAGAGAGGACAACTTTTTTATTTTTATTAAGAGACAATACTTTCATCTTTTTTCCGTTTTTAATGTGCTTAATGACATCCCTTATCTCCAAAAGTTGCATCACCCCCTCCAATTCAATTAATATGGGTGTTTCTCCAGTAACGCTAAATTTAATTCCGACATTTTTCATCCCATTATGTTCTAGAAATTTAAGAATAAGCCTTGCTGCAATTTTTGCGTAATCCAAATACTTAGAATCAATATCAATCAAAAAATCCCAACCTGTTTTAATCTCATTATATTGTCCAGGAGTCATATCTGTATTAATATTTAAGGGATTTGACCAAATTTCTTCAGAACAATGAAAGCTTGTTGCTCCCTTTTTCACAAGAGATGTAACGTCAGAAGGATAGTCAAGCGCATCAGGTCTTTTCCCAAATCCTTCCAAATATCGTGGAACAGTTTCTCTATTCTTACAGAACTTATAAATTACCTCCTGTATCTCTTTTTTGGCATAATATGCAGGTGCAATTATTTGGACTTTCCTTTTTTCAAGCGAATCAACACCCTCTTTAGATTCTTCCATAAGGCTAAATGATTTAACCATTAATAAATAATATGGTGATAAATTATATAACCGGTCAATCCAAACGCAATCACAACAATCCTTTTAAATGCAAAATGTTTTTCGTAAACATGATTGTTCGTTTAGATAACCCCAAGGTGTTGAGTGACGCTGTTTCAATAATCTCGGAGATAGTAACAGAGGTAAGAATAAAGCTATTAGAAGAAGGAATGTCTATAGTTGCAGTTGATCCAGCTAATATTTCAATGGTAATTTTCAAAATCCCAAAAGAAAGTTTTTCTCAATATGAGGCGGGAAACGAAGTTTGGGGGATAAATCTAGAAGATTTTAAAAGAGTTTTAAAGAGAGCGGCTTCTTCTTCAAGTATTATAATAGAGCAAGAGTCAAATCAGCTTAAACTATCTATTTTTGACAAGATAAAAAGAAATTTTATTCTATCTTTAATCGATATTCCGTCAGAAGACAAGGCGGAACCTGTATTAAATTTTTCTTGCGAGATAGAGATAAATTCACAAGAGCTTTCTCAAGTAATAGAAGATTGTTCTGTTGTAGCAGACTCATGTTCTCTTATAGCAGAACCAAATAAATTAGTAATAGAAGGCAGTGGCAATGTGAATTCCGCAAAAGCTGAATTTTCTTCAAGCGAGACTAGCGTAAAAGGAGCCGCAAAATCAAAATATGCCATAGAATATCTTATGAAATTCATGAAAGCAAAGGTTTTTGCAGATAAAGTTACCCTAAAATTTTCAAACGATTATCCACTAAGAATGGATTTTGCTGGCCAGAAAATGGGAATAGGTTTTGTTTTAGCTCCGAGAGTAGAAAACGACTAATATTCTATAAATTTATAAACTTTTTTTAATAAAAATTTAGATGATAATTAGAGTAACAGTTAAGACGAAATCTTCAAACCCCAGAATAGAGGATTTTGGCGGAGGAAATCTTTTAATTTATGTTTCATCTGAACCAGAAAATAATGAAGCAAATCTGGAAGTAATTTCAATGCTGTCTAAACACTACAGAGTGTCTTATAAAAATATAAAAATAAAATCGGGGCTGACCAATAAAAATAAGTTGATAGAAGTAATCTAAATTTTAAAGCCACCTTTTCCAAAATCCAGTAACTTTCTTCAGCTCCTCTTCAGCTTCCATATACGCTAACTCTTCCTGTAT
>CAYOYC010000016.1:0-16386 GCA_964408125.1 Candidatus Woesearchaeota archaeon | reverse complement strand
AAAAAAATACTAAAAACAAATACAATTATTGTGGCTCCAGAAGGACATAAAATATTACTCAGGAAAGATATTATTGTTAAAGATCTTTATTTAATAGACGAAAATATAAAGGAATATAAAAAATCCACGAAACATGTCTTAGCTAGAATAAGGCAAGTTGGCGAATTATTACCAGCAAAACTATTTTATAAAAATAATAAATTCAATTTAGTTTTAGATAGTGCAATCACCGGAGTTTCCGATGGACAAGCAGTAGTTTTATACGAAAAAGATAAAGTTCTAGGTGGCGGAACGATTAACTCATAAATTAAGCCCAATCGTGCCTAACAACAATATCTTTCGACTTCTTCCTCGTCCCAAACTTTTCAAAATAAACTATATTCTCTAATTCTGGCTTTTTCTTTTTTTCTTGCCTAATCTTTGCAGCAGCACCAACAGCAATTACTGCTTCTACATCTTCATTTTTAGGAATACCCAAAACATCCTTTACTATATCATCATCGAAAAAACCAACCCAACAACTATCTATCTTTTTCTCAGTCAATGTTAATAACAAGTTCTGTATCAACGCACCAGATTGCTGCTGAGCAAACCCTTTATCGTTAGCATCAAACATTTTTCTTAATTTTTCCCGGGCAGAGACAACAACAATTAAAGCGCCTGCATCTCCAACAAATTTCTGTTGCGTAGCGCCTGCAATCTTAGATATGTTGTCTTTATTTTCAACTATAATAAAATTAGTAACATTCATATTCCCTGCCATAGGGGCATGCCTCGCAACATCGATTGCCTGTATAATTTTTTTCCAATCTGCAGATTTCCCATCAAACCTCTTGGTACTCTTCCTAGATGTAATCGCCTCTTTTAAATCCATAAAAAATAGAATACTTCATAGTTTAAAAATGCTTCTTTAAATAAAAAATAAAAAAATAAAAAGGGCGCAAAGCGCCCAATGATCTTCAAATTACAAGTTATTAACTGTAATCATCTAAGCCCAAATCATTAACTGATGGTCCTCTTGAAGCTTGTTTGTTCTCATATTGAGACTTACCCAAGATATAAGGAGACTTAACACCAGTCATAATCGTTATGACTCTCACTCTTCCCTGGAACTCTTTATTGATTCTAGCTCCAATGATTACTTGAGCATCAGGTGATAAATGTTCAGTTACTATTCTACCGATATTGTCGAATTCTTCCAACTTCATATCAGGTCCACAAGTAACGTGTATTAAAGCACCAGTTGCACCTCTATAATCAACATCAAGAAGAGGATGTGTCAAAGCTTGCTGACATGCAGTATCAACTCTTGATGTGGAATTATCTTCACCAATACCTATAACCGCAACATCTCCGCCTTTCATAATAGCAGAAACATCCGCATAGTCAAGATTAATCAATGATGGTAAAGTGATTGTTTCTACAATACCCTTTATCATAGTAGATACAAGTTCATTTGCTACTGCAAACGCTTGTTCCATAGGTAACTGTCCAGCAATATCTACAAGTCTATTGTTATCAAGAACAATAACAGTGTCAGACACTTCTCTTAATTCTTGTAAACCAAATTCAGCCTTGTCAATCCTTGCCTTCTCTGCCTCGAAAGGCATTGTTACTACAGAAATTACGACAGCTCCAGTCTCTTTTGAAAGTTGTGCTATAACAGAAGCAGCGCCGGTACCAGTACCGCCACCCATTCCGGCTAAAATGAAAACCATATCCGAACCCGAAACAGCCCTCTTTAAGTCAGAAATCGCCTCTTTTGCAGCCTCTCTTCCTCTAGCAGGATAACCACCGCAACCCAATCCACGAGTTAATTCTTTACCGATAAGCATTTTCTCATCAGCTTTTGTAATAGACAAATGTAACGCATCAGTATTTGTTCCGTAAACAGTTGCTCCAGAAATTCCTTTATTGAATAACCATGTAGCCATATTACAGCCACAACCGCCAACTCCAAAAACCTTAATGTTTGCTTTGCCTGCTTTTAACTCATCAAAATTAATACTATTTTTTTCAGCATTTTGTATTGCTTCTTTTGCAAAATCTAATGGCATTTTTTCTTTTTTTCTAAACCTCCTTTCAGTTCTTAATAAAAATCATCTTTCCGTCGCTAAACCATTAATTTTTTTAAAATTAAATGACTCAACTTGATTGATGCTTTCATTAACTTAACAATCCTAGAATTCTCCTGTTTAAAAATACTTTCGTTTTATAGTATATAGATTAATAATAAAAGTTTTAAGTAAAATTATGATTTTTCTTAAAAAACTTTATGAAGATGGCGCTTTTATCTCTTCGGCAACTGGATTTAAGCCCAAACAATCAATAAGTTTTTTATTTAATGCCCCATAAACAATCTCAGCATCTGAGAGACTATGCGGCAAATGCCAAGGTAAAGATGCAAGAGGACCCTCCCCTTTTACGATCGCTACATCAATAATCCATCTATTTATGAGCTCTAATCTTAATTGATCTGCGTCATCATATTCTCCAACCCTCACACGATAACCTTGCCACCCCTTGGAGACCATACCTCTATAAGCACATAAATCCTCGGCAGAAATGCCAGATAAATCTAAAGATTCAATCGCACGAAGAGCTTCCTCAATACCTGGAGCGCCACGCCCATCATAACCGCCCCTAATAGAACGTCCACTAGAAGAACGTCTACCCCGATCCAACTCTCTCAACACTTCTCCAAGAGCACGTCTACCACCGACATCCCAATTTGCATGAAATGAATCGTCTTCTGCCATTTTTTATTAATATATATAAAAATAGCAACTTTAAAAATGTTTCTATTTATGTGTCACCACATAGTTACAACAAAAACGAAAGATTTAAATACTAATTATTCCTATGATATTTATTCCAATCACACCAAAAAAAAGAGTGATAGAATATAAAACAAAATGACAAACAAATTACTAAAAACACTAGGACTTGCAATACCCCTAGCTATAGCTGGAGCAGGATGCTCAAGAACACCTTTAACATTAAAAAATGTAGGACTTGGTGGAAACAGTTATGTAGATAAACCAGAAGTAGTATGTGCTTTTTATGATTCAGATAACAATAGGACTCCTGTAATTAATAGAGACCCAAATTTTGATCAAAAGAAAGCTTATGACACAAAAGGTCCAAGAATACAGGGACAATACAATGTCACAGGATACACTACTCCTTGGGGTAATCAATATGCCACAAACATACAAAGCACTACATCCAACTAATCAGCCAAATCTTTTACTTTAATTAATTCTAAATCTTTATAAATCACTGTTTACTCTAGCAATTATGAAAATACTTTCATTACATTGCGACTACATAAAATTCAAACCATTGAAAAAGGCAATCAAAGACTCGCAAGAGCTCTCAGAAGAACAAAAGAAAGAAGTAGAAGTAAAAGATCCTTTAGGGATTTTTGTAGCAGTAGAAAAATCAGACGAAGGAAATCTAAAGAAAATCATAGATAATTTAGTTCTAAATATAATCGATCTTAAAGACAAAATAGGTAAAATAGAGACAATAGTTCTTTATCCTTACGCTCACCTGTCTTCTAACCTCTCAAGCCCACAATTCGCACTAAACGTTTTAGAGGCGACAGAAGAAATCTTAAAACAAAAGAAAATCAAAGTTTTCAGAGCGCCTTTCGGATATTACAAAGAATTTGAACTAAAATGTAAGGGACATCCGCTATCTGAACTTTCAAGAGAAATAAAACTAGAAGTTGATGTTGTAGAACAAACAACTCAAGAAATCAAAACAAAAAAAGACGAAATAGATAGTGACGAAGTTAGCGAAGAAGAAAGATCAAAATTAGTAAAAAGAGCCGGAAAAATAACCATGCAGGCATCAAGAGGAAATAATGATTTAAAAAGCAATGTAGAACTAGGAAAAGAACTTGATCTATATATAGTAAACGAAGTTGTGGGGCAGGGACTACCGTTATTTACTCCAAAGGGGGCAACAATAAAAAGAGAAATAGAAAGATTCACAACAGACGAAGAATTGAAGAGAGGTTATGAATATACCGCAACACCGTTTATGGCAAAAGCAGACCTTTACAAAATATCAGGGCACTGGCAACATTATCGTGACGGGATGTTTACTTTAAAAGATGGGGATGAAACACTTGCCCTAAGACCGATGACCTGTCCATTTCAGTTTATATTATTTAAAAGAAAATCTAGAAGTTATAGGGATTTGCCAAAAAAATATGGAGAAATATCCACATTATTTAGAAAAGAACAATCGGGAGAGCTTAGGGGATTAACGAGGGTAAGACAATTTACACTTGCAGATGCACATATAATTTGTACAGCAGAACAGGTAGAAGAAGAATTTGGTAAAGTAATAGATTTAATTAACTACGTTATGGAAAAATTGGGAATTAAAGACGTTACATATAGATTCTCGAAATGGGACCCCGAAAATAAAGAAAACAAATATGCCAACAACCCAAAGGCGTGGGAATCAACCCAAATAATAATGAAAAAAATATTAGATCATCTAAAAATAAATTATGTTGAAGCCGAAGGCGAAGCAGCATTTTATGGACCAAAACTAGATATACAATATAAAGATGTTTATGGGAAGGAAGACACATTAATCACCGTTCAAATTGACTTTGCATTACCTGAAAGATTTGACTTAACATATAAAGACGACAAGGGAATGGATCAAAGGCCCACAATTATCCATAGATCCTCGAGCGGTGCGACGGAAAGAGTTATAGCCTACTTACTAGAAAAAACACAAGGCAATCTCCCAACATGGCTATCTCCAATCCAGGTCAAAGTTTTAAGTTTCACAGACAGAAATGAAAAGACAGCACAAAAGGTTTTAGATGAATTAAAAGAAGAAGGAGTACGAGCAGAAGCAGATTTCACTTCCACAACTGTTAATGATAAAGTAAGAAACGCTGCCCTAATGAAAATACCCTATATAATAACGATTGGGGATAAAGAAGAAGAAAAAGACACGATTGCATTAAAGAGAAGGGGAGCAAACAAGCCCGAATTTGGAGTAAAACTAGCAAATTTCTTGAAAGAGATTAAAAATGAGATTAAGGAAAGAAAATAATCATCCTTAAAAACCCAATTTTATTCGATTTTACATGGCAAACTCACAACCACTACTAGAAAGACTCAAGCAGAAACCGGGCTATGAAAAATTCATAAAGAACAACGAAGACGCATTTCTCTACGCACTATTCTGCATTCTCTCAAACAATGAAAAAGAAGGAGATAAAATACAATTCGACTTTTTTATACCCTCTTCAAAGAAAATAGCCTACTCAGAATATCCATTTGATGAAATCAAGGTCCAAAACCAAGAAACAAACGTTGTATCTAAAAAACTAGAATTAGAAAAGATACAACTTGATGTTGAAAACCTATGGGAAATAGTAGAAAAATTAAAATCAGAAAATAAAGATGACTCTACAACAACTAAAATAATGGGTGTTTTAAGAGAAGAAACGTGGGATTTAACCTGCACAACAGCAACAATTGATATACTAAGAATAAAACTTAACGCAATCACTAAAGAATGTATAAGTTACAAAAAAGAAAATCTAACAAATTTCATACAAATCAGAAAAAAATAATTACTTTCTCACTATCACATTCACATTTCTCTCTTCCCAAATATTTTCTACCTTAAACCCCGCGTCCAAAACTTCTTTCTTCAATTCTTCCAAATCATAAATATAAGTATACCTCTCTTTCTTAACCCCCTGCTCCCCCTCTCTAAACTTTTTCGAAGACTTAACGGTCCACGACACAAAACATTCTTTAGATTTATTTTTTAATCTAGGAGAATTTTTGCCCCAAACAGAAATAAAAGCCATTCCATTCTTCTTTAGAACTCTATAAATTTCCCTAATTGCTCCTTGCCTTTCTTTTTTCTCTGGTATGCAATGTAAAACAGCCACGCAAATTACAGAGTCAAAAAGACCATCTTTGAACGGCAACTTGTCTACTCTTGATTGCTCTATATTTGAATTTAATTTTAATTTCTCCGCCCTTTCTCTAGCATATTTTAACATTTCTTGTGAAAAATCTACCGCATACAATTCTGCTTCTTTATTTATTGCCGAGAAATTTCTACCACTCCCACACCCCAAATCCAAAATCTTTCCTTCTTTATCTTTCAAAAATTCAACAATGCTTGGACTAGGAACCTCTCTAAAATCATTCCATTTAAGAGCAATTTCATCCCACACTTTAGCTTGATTCTCCATAATTAAATAAGTACATCAATGTTTAAAAATACTACTAACTAAAATAAATCTAGATATGGCACGACTTTCAAAAGAAACAAAAAAAGCAATTAGCGAATATGAAAAAGATGTAAAAGAAAAAAATTGGAAAAGCTTTGTAACATTAAAAAAAATAAAAAAGAGATTAAACTTATAAATAATTTTTTACATACCCTTAAAAACAAGCCCTCTCATAAAAACATATGCTAGTCAAAATTCATAAAGCAACCAGATATGTTGTAGCTATATGCGACACAGAACTATATGGCAAGAAATACCTAGATTCTGACGGGCTAAGACAAATAGATTTAACAACAAAGTTTTTTCAAGGTGAAGAACAGACACAAGAAGAAGTTAAAAATATAATAATAGACTACGCAAGAGAAGATGCCAGCTTTAACATCGTAGGCGAAACATCTTGCAAAATCGCATTAGAAGCTGGTTTAATAGATAAAGATGGCATAACTGAAATTGCCAATATACCAACGGCGTTGACCTTACTTTAAAAAAATTCTCTCAAAAATAAAAGAGAAAAATTAAAAATTTTAATCAATTTTATACACAACCGAAACCTGTGCGCTTATCGTCTGTTCACTTGGCTGTATACTTGTTGTAGCTGCCTTTGCACTTAATGCATTCTCTGCACTTGTTGCACCCACAGCATAATCATACATTCTCCAAGGATAATAATTAAAGCTTGAATCACTAACAGAAACTAATTTACCTAAACTCTTATCTAAACCATCTGCCATAGATTGTGCTTTTATTCTCGCATCTTCAGCTGCTAGTTTTATTGCTTGAGCCTTATATGTATTTTCAAGTTCTTGACTTAATTCAAAGTTTATATAACTCAAAGTTGCATTCGCATCAATACCAGCATCAATCGCACTTCCAATTTTATCTGTATTTGATGTTGACATTTTCACAACAATAGTATGAACTGCTTTATACCCTAAAGATTTTCTCCCAGCTTGAGTCCATTCAAAATCTTCAAATATATCGAAACCAGTTGTTTGTATATCCGCTCTATTAAATCCTTCTTTAACCAAAGCAGTAATCAAATTATCAACTATTTCAGAATTTTTATCATTAGCAGTCTTAGAATCTATGCCCTTTGTCTCAACGTTGAAATACAAGCTTACCTTATCTGGCACAACCGTAATCTCTGACACTCCGTTTGCTGTTATTATATTAGACTGTGCGTTCGGAGACAATTGAAAGGCAGTATAAACTCCAATTAAAGCCAAAACTATTAAAGTCGCAGCAATAATTAAACTAACTTTTATAATTTTTTCCATTTAACCTCCCGTTTAATTTAGTTAAAATCATTTTCCCCTCTTGTAAAAAATATAATTTAATACAAAAAATAAAACACTCCCAATCCAAATCCCAATCATAAGCCACTCAAAAGACGAAAGGGAGGCAAAAAATCCCGCATTACTAGCCACCTGTAGAGTAGAGTCATTAAATATAGAGGCAGCACCTGCAATTTCGTTTACCGCCCCCATTGTTTTTAGTGAAACCTCATTTACAGCAACATCCGCTACCGGAGTTTGTATAATCCCACGCGTTAAACTTCTTTCCGCAACTGAGCCAAGATATTTACTAACTCCCAAAAATCCAACAACCACCGTCATAACTAACGGAACAATAAAACTCGAACTAATTCTTCTTGGAGAAATAACTATCTTCTTATTTGAAACTCTATATGAAGGCATCTTTTTACCTTTTACAGACCACCAATGGCTTCCAGACTCGATTAAACCAGCCCTCACGAGTTTCTTTATGTTATAATCAACACTATTCAATGGCATCTTTAACTCTTTAGAAATATCTGTTTCGGTTAGTTCCTTTTCCGCCAACAGATTCAAAATCTTTTTGCAACTTTCATTCCCAAAAACTTCAGACAAATGTTTCATTCTAGGATCATTCAAATCAATCGAAATATAACTTTCAACCATATTTTATCAAAGAACATCTTATTTATAAATCACTCGATAACTCCAAATAGAGTGGAAGTAAACTAGACGTGACCCTTACACCAAGCAGTTGTGCCCGGAGCAGAAACATTGTAATCATGAACTGCACCACCATAAATTTTCAGTCTTGGACTTCCAAAAAAAGCTCTTCCGTTTCTAATATTATATCCGAATGCTATGGTAAGTGATTCATCGTCCATCTCGACAACGGGACCGACATATCCAATCAACGAGCTTTCAGGGTTTCTAGAAGAATCTTTTTTTGCAAAAAGTTCTCCATCTGAACCTCTATAAAAATCTTGCGCGAAAATTTCAACATGAAAAATCAAACCCTTATCTACACATCCTTCTGCTCTAAGCTCAGACATTTTTGCTCTGTCTTGTTCTGCTATCATAAAGAATAAATTAAAAGTGTATTTAAAAATAAATGTATTCTAAAAAGTATATATCAAACCCTTATCTTTCCTTCTTGCCAATCTGTCAAAATAATTCTAGCAGCTCTATCCTCATCAATAACCCCACCCCTCTTTAATAGATTCTTTCTTTTTCCAATCTCTTCAATTAGCAAATCCCCATCTCCGTTAACCTCAACACCATAAAACTTTTCAATTATCGGACCATATTCATTCATTAGTTTTTGAATAACCATATCTGGCCTTTTAACTTTTGTAGCATCTCTCGCACTAACTTTTGCATGTTTACTAATCATTTCCTGATCTTGCCCAGAATATTCTTTTGCTGGAATAACTCCAGGGGTATCTAAAATTAATATATCTGCAGTCAATCTAATCTTCTGCATTGTTCTAGTAAACCCAGCCTCCGCCCCAACTTTTGCAGCAGAACCACCAGTTAAGAAATTAATCAACGAAGACTTTCCCGTATTCGGATACCCAATAATCCCTATCTGAACTCTCCTCATTTCCTCTTTTGGTAACACAACTCTTTTAGCTTCCATTTTTATTCTATTTCTTAATTCTCTTGCGCCCTTCCTTTTAGTGCATGAAATAAAAACATAAGGATAAAGCCCCTTTTCGTTCATCTCTTTCTTCTTAGCTTCAATATCGATCAAATCACACTTATTTAGAGCATAAATTAACTTTTTGCCCATAATTTTAACATCTTCTTCTATATCAAGATTTCTCGTTTCATCTACAAAACGCGCATCCAAAACCTCTATAACAACATCAGAAACTTTCAATATTTCCCCAACTATATCTGGGTACTTCTTCCTTTGTTTATCTATATTTTCAATATGCCCAGTTCTTTTTGATGAAAACGAATATCTTACTCTCATAATTCAATTAAGAAGAAAGGCTATATAAGGCTTTTCGCAAACCTTAAGAACAGAGCCTTATTAAAATAAATATGGAAAGCAGTCTAACCAACAACCAAGTTGAACTTATGATTAGAGTCCCTCGTATGAGAGTTTCTTTTCTAGTAGATCGTTATTCTGTTCAGGTTTCAGAAGGGAATGTAGTAACCTATAGAATGGCAGAAAAACCAAAAGGTAGAACTATTCGTCTACAGGGAGATTTGCTCAATAAGCACCCTTTTGGAATTAATAGTTGTTTTTATGAAGGAGATTGCGTTATGAGCAATGGGAACTGGATGCAGGGCACTCGTCCAAGAGGGGAATTAATTACGTGAACTCAACTTAATAAGAATCGATTAGACAATATAAATAATTTTAAACCCTCAAATTCTCTTTAAAAAATGAAAGAGGTATATTGCAAGTTTATTGAAGAGAAAAATCTATCTCCATTTAACCAAACAAAAACTCAACTAAATATATCCCAAAACTCAATCTACAAGACTAAAGACGCAAAATCAATACACCAAAAAGTTTTAAATCAAATATCAGATAACTTCTATTTCTCTGATGCGTCAAACCTCTGGAATTGTCTTCCTTTTACAAACGATATCCAAGAAATAAGAAGAAGACAAGAATTCTTCAGTACGCTCAAGCCAATCGAAAACTCTTATTTAAAAACACTAAAAAAACCAAAACAAACATGGTCCCCTAAATATGAAATAATAGCAGTAACTGAAAACGAAGAAGCTTTTGTTCGCCTTAATAATCTGGGTTGTTCAGCTCGCCTACTTTCCACGGAACATGACCTTCAAGATTTAGATAAATACGATATTGTACAAATTATAGATTGCGACAATTTTCAAAGAGCACTAGATAGTCTTCCACAATCTATTAGCGTAGATAATATAGACGACATATATTTAGAAAGATATTTGGAAAAACTTTCTTCATGGAAAGAAAATCTAGAAATAATAAAACAAAATACAAACAATCAAGAGATGTTAAACATAATTCAAGAAATTCTTCCATTGTTTCCATTCTTAGAAGAAAAATCAACTAAAATAATAAAAAGAGAAGATGTATACTCAACGATAGAAGAAACAAATAATAAGATAGAAGAAAAAATAAGGGACTTATCTATCTCCGGAAGCGCTTTAATGAAAATCTTGTCAGAAGGAAAGCTCCCGCAAGAATTTCAGACAATCGTAACACAAGCAATCAAGGAAAGCTCAATTCCAGAATATGTTTTCAATCTAAAAATTCCTGTTTCTGTAGATGAAAAAGAACTTGATGAATTAATTAAACGTCAAAGCGCAACTGAATACACCGATCTAGCAGAGAATATAAAATCTAAAGCCACTCTTCTAAAATCAATCCCAAATAAAATACAAAGAATTTCCAATCTTTTATTAACAACAGACTTCCTAGATGGAATAGCTAACTTCATCCAGCAAAAACAACTAGATTTCTATCCAGAACAATCAAACGAATTCATGATAGATTTATCAAAAAACATATTCCTTGATAACCCACAGCCAATCAACTTTAATCTTACAGAAGAATATATGTGCTCGATATTAACTGGAGCAAATAGCGGGGGAAAGACAACTCTTTTAGAACACGTAATTCAATTAATTTCCATATTTCAATTGGGCCTACCAATAAACGGAAATTTTAAATCCCCAATCTTTGAAGAAATTTATTATTTCGCCAAGAATAAAGGTGCAGCGAATAAGGGCGCTTTTGAAAATCTTTTAACTCAAATGTCTCAGATCAAACCGGGAAATAGAACTTTAATTTTAGCTGATGAAATCGAAGCCGTAACCGAACCGGGAGTTGCAGGAAAGATAATTGCTTCTACTGCAGAATATTTCTTGAGTAAGAATTGTTTCTTGATTATTGCAACACATTTAGGCTATGAAATCAAGGAGGTTTTACCACTGCACGCAAGAATAGACGGAATCGAAGCTAAAGGACTAGACGCAGAGTTTAATTTAATCGTAGACCATAATCCGGTTATTGGACGATTAGCGAATTCGACGCCAGAATTAATAGTTGAAAAAATGGCTAATATACATCAGGCAGAATATTTTAAACATCTGAATGAGAAATTGAAAGAACGGAAATAATCTCATTTTTTCCCAAATTGCATACCTTTATAATGCCACATTTCTGTGATTATTTATGGGAGATTTTAGAGATTTCGAAAGAGAAGGCGGAAGTCGTGGCGGTAGCCGAGGCGGACGAAGTTTCGGTGGCGGCGGAAGAAGTTTCGGCGGAAGCAGAGGCGGATTCGGTGGCGGAAGAGATAGAAGAGATATGGCTCCTTGTGATGCAGTTTGTGCAAAATGTGGAAAAGATTGTCAAGTTCCTTTTAAACCAAGAGGAGACAAACCGGTTTATTGCAGTGCATGTTTCGGCGATCAAAGAGATAATGCTAGAAGTGCGCCAAGTTTCAGTACACCCGCAGTTCCAGGTGTTACATCCGAACAATTTCAACAACTTAATAAAAAGTTAGATAAAATATTAGAAGTATTAGAGTCTTTAGAAATAATAGAAGGCGAAGAAGAAGAATCCTCAGAAGAAGAGCCTATAGAAAAAGAAGAAACTGTAGAAGAGAAAGAGTAATCTTATTTTAAAAAATTTTGTCCAAAACATTTATAAACTCTAATTAATATATTCTAACTATGGTTAATATATACAAACTGGAGTTAAGCTTATTGCAACAAAGGATAATGCGACTTCTTTTTGTAAAGGTGGGAACTCCTCTTAATATGAATGGTATCGCAAGAATTTTAGAGGTTTCACAACCCGCAGTATTAAAATCCATACCACTCCTCCAAAAAAAAGGATTTGTAGTTGCAAAACAAGACAAAGATTCATCTAGATGGTCCATTGAATTAAACAGAAATGAAAAACAAGTAATTGGCCTAAAAAGAGTGGATAATTTAAAACAAATTTATGAATCTGGCTTAGTTAAACATCTTTATGACCTATTCCCTGGAGCAACAATAATTCTTTTTGGCTCTTATGCGCATGGGGAAGACACTATTAATTCAGATATTGATTTGGCAATTATTAGTGGAGAAAGGAGAGAAATTGATAAAATATTTAGCAAAATATTAGAAAGGGAAATCATAACAAATTACTACAAATCTTTTAAAGATATAAATTCCCCCCTTTTGAGCAATATTCTTAATGGAATTACATTAAAAGGAGCAACTGAATTATAAAATGAGAAAATTTGAAGAATTTATTAGAGGAGAAATCGTAAAAAGACAAAGCCCAAATAGAAATAGGGCCATATCACTTCTTAGGGAAGCAGAAGACAAAAAGGCTTTTCTTGACTTAACCATAAGTAAAATTCCTTCTGATAAAATGAATGCTAATTTTGTAGTAGATTATTGCTACGATATTATTATGGAATTAGTTAGAGCAAAGATGTTTATAGACGGATTTAACGCAGGTAATTCTCATGAAGCAGAAGTTTCTTATCTCCAGATTTTGGGATTTCCACAAACAGAAGTGGAATTTATGGATGAACTTAGATATTATAGAAATGGAACAAAATATTATGGAACTATCTTAAACAGCTCTTATGCAAAAAAAGCTTTAAATTTTTTAAATAAAAATTATACTAAAATAAAAAACCTTGTAAAATAATTTTTATAACTCCAATTCCTCATTCAAACTCGGAATATAACTTTCATATTTTTCTTTAGCTAAGTTTTTAGATAACGCAAGCTGTTGATCTACATCTCCATGTATAATAAAAACCCTTTTTGGTTTTGGAGAAAAACCCTTCAACCATTTTAACAACTCAACCTTATCGGCGTGCGCGGAAAACCCATCAATTGATTCTACCCTCGCCTTAACTTCGACCTCTCTTCCAAGCAAACGTATATGCTTTTCGCCTTTCTTTATCCAATAACCCAAAGTCCCATCAACCTGAAAACCAACAAACAATAAAGTATTTTTATCATCTTCAATATTGTTTGCAATATGATGTTTAATTCTCCCAGCAGTACACATCCCATTCCCTGCAATAATTATACAAGGCTCACTGATGCCATTTATAGTCATTGACTCTGCCCTACCTCTTGTCAAAGTTAATTGCGGAAAACCAAAAACATCATTCGTCTCTTTTAATCTTTCCTGAACATCCGCATTAAAATATTTCATAAATTTCTTAAAAACATCTGTGGATTTTATTGCCATTGGAGAATCTAAGAAAACAGGCATTTTAGGAATAATTCCCTCATCCATAAACTGCCCAATATAAAAGAGCAATTCCTGAGTTCTCTCAACAGCAAAAGAAGGTATCATTATCTTCCCACCACGTTTATACGTTTCGTTAATAACCCTAATTAGTTCTCTCTTCCTTTTTTCAATCGGATCGTGCAATCTATCTCCATAAGTGGATTCCATAAAAACATAATCTGCCTTCTGTATCAAAGATTTATTTTTAACAAGTATAGAATTTTCTTGACCCAAATCTCCGGAAAAGACAATATTTTTAATTTTCCCATTTTCATTTACGCCTATCTGGACAGAAGAAGATCCTAAGATATGTCCTGCATCATAATATTTCACATTAACATCTTTAGTCACCCTAACGTTTTCCCCATATTTAACAGTAATAAATAGTCTCATTGCATCATTGACATCAGCAGGAGTATAAATTGGCTTTCTAGGCGGAAGATTGTCCATTGCTCGCCTCCTATTTTCATTTCTCGTATCTTCTTCTGCAATTTTAGCAGAATCAGCCATGATTATAAAAGCTAAAGCTTTCGTAGCATCCGTACAATATATCTTACCCCTAAATCCATTCTTAACAAGCAGGGGTATTCTACCACAGTGATCCAAATGCGCATGTGTTAATAATAAAGCCTTATATTTTCTAGGACTAAACCCAAAATTCTCATAATTTAATCTCTCTAAATCTTTACCCCCCTGAAACATTCCACAATCAATCAATATGCTATTCTCGCCTGAAACTAAACTATAGCACGAACCAGTAACCTCTTTTGCAGCCCCTAAAACCTTTATTTCCATATTCACCTCACTAAACCAAACCATTCACCCTTTTAATAATTAACTATTTAAACCCTCATTCATAATACAATATATGCTACAAAAAGCAGTTAATTTGAGTGGCGCTAAAAATGCCCTGAACACCAATAGATTAATAGGTAAAACATTGGCTATCTCATTGGTTGGATTCTTTATGTTGATTGCAGGAACACTCATGTCCTCTTCTTTAAAAAGCCCACCAGAAATTTATTTTGGACTATGGGTTGCTGTTTCTGGAGGAGTAACAATTGCATACTCGATAATCAGGCTAATAAAAGATATTATGATCTACTAAAACATATCAAAAATGATATTCATAATCTTATGGCAATAAAATCTGGAATTCTGAATTTAGAAAATATTAGAGCTTCCAGCAACGCCAAAAAAGAAATAGATAAAGCACTAATCCTATCTTTCATCGGACTAATTATTCTATTGATAGGAATAATAGGCGTCATAAAAATAGATATAGGAAGAGTCTACTTAACCACTTGGCTTATCGCCTCTGGTTTTATAATAATTGTTTATTCACTTATAAAAGTAATAATCTCGATGGTTGATTAAATCACCACAATAATCTTTTTAAAATAGATATAATCAGATTATTCATGAAAACAAACGCCCTCCAAAGACTAATAATATTCTCTACCATTCTTTTTGCGCTTTCTTTAAGAGCCTGTAAATATCTATATTCTAAAAACATACAGCCGCTGATTGCAAACGGGAACTACGGAAACATTAATTCCATTTTTGCAATTATATTCTTTATATTGGCAGTTCTAGTTTTAATTTCATCAATAATCGGATTTGTAAGAATAATTGTAAAAATTGTAAAAACCCATAAAGAAACAATAGTAGAGGAACGATTTGTGGTTTTTTTACTTAATTGTTTTTGGACACTTCTGATCTCACTTATAATAGGCTTATTTTTGAAAATATTAATTTGGCCATAAAATTAACAAATTAAAAAACGTTACCTATCTCTTTGTGGTGGCAATTGCCCAGATTGGGCTGATTCCCTTAACCTTCTTGCTTTTTCTGCCTTAAACTCTGCCAATCTTCTATCGTATTCCGGATCAACAAAGTCACTTGCTCTTACCATACGAAATCATAACACACCCTATTTAAAAATATATCTGTAATTCACTTCCCAACCAATAACAGTATAAAAATTCCAAAAGAATTCATTAAAAAACTTATAATGGCCAAAACACGAACCTTTATCTTCGTCAAACCCGCAAGCATGCTAACTCCAAGCTCATCCGGCAAAGGTGAAGCAATTACTATACCCGCAAAAACGAATAATAAATAATTTTTAATTCTGTACAACAAACGAGAAGACAATATTCTATTTGTTTCTACAATTGCCCTTGATTTCTTCAACCTCTCAAACTCATCCATAAACGAGAATCTAATAATTTTAAATATCAATAAGTCGGAAATTAATGATCCAACCCCGGCAATACACGCAGCAAGAAAAATATTATCTATATTCGCAATTAAAAAGAAACCCACCGCAAGAGGAGCAGAAAAGCCAAAAGCAAAGCAAATGCCAGCAATAAAAATACCAAAATATCCCAAAACACCTAAGGAAGAAACGTAACTATTGACAGTACTATTACTAAAAATAAAATAGGATAAAACACAAAAAACCCCCAGTAAAAATAATTTTGGATATTTAAACTTAAACAACCTCTTCATGTCAACTACCCGCGGGCTAAAGCCCGGGGCGTGCTAATGATTGACCCAGTGCT
>CAYOYC010000015.1:0-16826 GCA_964408125.1 Candidatus Woesearchaeota archaeon | reverse complement strand
GCACTGGGTCAATCATTAGCACGCCCCGGGCTTTAGCCCGCGGGTAGTTGACATTTTTGAGAGTTTTTAATAGTTTGGGTTTGTGGGGTGGGTGTGGTGACGTTTCAGGGTTATAAAGATTTGGAGTTGGGATGGTTAGAAATAGGAAAATCGGAAGATTTTTAAAGGTATATAAGTATATATAATATATAAGTTGATATAATAAAATGTTAGATACAAAAAAAATATTACATTATCCGAGATTGGATTCGGTTTTAATGGTAGAGAAATTTATTTATGACAATAGTGGAGAATTTGGCAAAACGCAGATTTGGGAAAAACTTCCTAAAAAAATGATGTATCAGACTTTTTCAGTAGTTATTGATTATCTTTTGTATACTGGGAGAATTGCAGTAGATAAAGAGGGTAAATTGGGTTGGATATGGGATCCAAAAGGCGTTGAAAAATATCTAAAAAAACCTCATTTAGCTTGGAATGGTTGATATTTCCTCTCAAATAATTTTTGGAGATGAAAAACTGAAAGCGGAATTTGAAAAATTAAAAACAATTCACGAGAAGGATGTTTATGAACAACTTATGAAGGCATTTAAGAATTTGCAAGAAAATGCGTTTTGTGGGATTCAAATTCCAAAAAGATTAATTCCTAAAGAATATGAAAAACGATTTGGTAATATAAATAATCTTTGGAAATATAATTTGCCAAATGCTTGGAGACTAATTTATACAGTGAAAAACAATGAAACAGTTGTTCTTTCGATTATTTTAGAGTGGTTAGATCATAAAGAATATGAAAGAAGGTTCAGGTATTAAGCTTCTTGTATTCGATCAATGATAGAAATAGTAGATTGTTCTGGGTGAATTTTTTGTGGGTTTTATATTTTTCCAGCCACATCAAAAATCCAATCTTCGTGTCCGTGGGGTGAGAGAATCTGTAAGCCAATTGGTTTTTTATCGATTAGTCCAGCTGGAACGGAAATTCCTGGAATTCCTGCGATGTTTTGTAGAACTGTGAAAATATCGTAGGCGTACATTTCTTCTACGGAAATATTTTCTCCGATTTTGTGAGCGGTTCGTGGAACTGTTGGTAAAATAATTAAGTCAACGTCTTGGAATATCTTTTCGAATTGTTCTTTGATGTATTGTCTTGCCCTTAAAGCTTCTCTGTAATATTTTCCGTGATATTCTGCTTTAGAGATTTCAGAACCACCGAAAATTCTTCTCAAAACTTCATGACCTGCAAAGTCTTCGATTTTCTTTCCGAATCTTCTTCCGTCGTATTTTCTAGTTGTAGAAAAGAACTCAACATAGACTAGTAAATAATAAGTTTCAAGTGAGATATCAAGAGGTAAATGAACTTTCTTTATTTTGTAGCCGTGTTTTTTTGCTAGTTCCTCTGCTTTTCTTTCGATTATTTTTTTAACTTCTGGTTTTGCGTATTTTTCAACATCAACTAAGCCAATTGTATATTTTGGTTTGGTTTTTATTTCGTTAAAGTTTTGAGTTGTTGAGTCAAAGTTATCCTGACCTTTTATTATATCAAAAATAAGTTTTGCATCTTCGGATGTTTTAGTTAAAGGTCCGATAACATCAAAACTCATACACATATCTAGTAATCCGTAACGAGAAACTGCACCGTAGGTTGGTTTTAGTCCGACTATTCCGCAGTGTGAAGCAGGATTTCTAATAGAACCGCCAGTGTCAGAGCCTAGAGCGAAGTCGCATAAATCGGCAGCAACTGCTGCAGCTGAGCCAGAAGAGCTTCCCCCAGGAATTAATTCTGGGTTTACTGGATTTTTAGTTGGACCGAAAGCGGATGTTTCGCCAGAGGCACCGCAAGCAAATTCGTCCATGTTTGCCATTCCTAGAATAATTGCGCTTTCGTTCTTTATTTTTTTAATAACAGTTGCATCATAAGCGGATAAATATCCCTCGAGGACTTTTGAAGCGCAGTTTGTTTCTAATCCCTGAACGGAAATGTTTGATTTGATAGCAACGCAAAGTCCAGCGAGTTTACCGACTGGTTGTTTATTTTTTATTTTTAGATCAATTTTCTCAGCTTGTTTCATAGCTTCAGAATTCAAGTGCAAAAATATATTCAAATCTTTATTTTTGGTGTCTATAGCTTTAAGAAAGTTGTTTACGTTCTGCATAGCGGTTAGTTTTCCGGATTTTATGTCGGAGATTTTTTGCGAGAGTGTCATTCTTCTTCGTTTATAATTTTATTTTGAATTTTTTTTGATTCTTTAATAATTACTTTCATTATAGATTCTGTAAAGGCTCCTTCTAATGAAGTGCAGAGTTTTCTTTGGCTGATTATTTCTTCTTCTCTTTTTAGATCTTTTATGGGCATGTTATTTTCCTTTTTTAGTTCAGCTACTTCTTTAGCTAATTCCATTCTTTCTTCTAGCGATTCTAGAATTTCATTATCTACGAGATTTATTTTTTCTCTTAGTTCTTCTAATTCGAGATTCATTATTTCCACCCGCCCCTTTCTGCAATAATTAATCCATCGTCAGTCATCGGAGCGTTGTCCATCATAAGTTCTCTAAATTCTTTTTCGGTTTGCCATCCGGTGTTTTCTGTCCTCAAATTTTCGTTTGCTTCTGGCTTTGGCTCTGAAGTTTCTATTTTTGCAATTTTGGAGGAGAATTCATCAAGGAGATTTTTAGCTTTCTTTCTAATTTCTTCTTTTTCTTCTTCGGTTACTGGATGCCATGTGTATGTCATATGTCGGTAGAGATAAGATATTTTATAAGTTTATGGTTGTTTCGTTTGTGGTGGCTCTACAATTGGATCATTGTCTATAACTGCATGCACGCAGAGGTCTTCTAATCTTTCCAAATTTCTTATTTCATACTCTTCCCATGCGATGGCGAAAATAGTTCCATTTCCATATTTCATATCAGAAAAGGTTTCTAGTGCGTGTCTATATGTTTCTGGATGGTGACTATTAACGCCAAGTATCCATTGCTCTCTTTCTATCATTTTCGCTTGGGCTAAATATCTGGCAGATTTTCCTTCAAATAAAGCTTCTCTATTATCGCACCATCCATGGCCTTGACATCCACCTTTAATATAGGGGCATGGTAATAGTCTTTCAATATTTAATAGAAGCAAACGTGGTAAACAATGCGTAGCATTATTATCGGCACAGATTTGATCAATGATGTTTAATTTTTCTGCTGTGCCTGCGTCTTTCGGCGTAGGTCTTTCAACCTCTCCATCCATGACAATTTGTAAATAAGTTGCTTTTTATAGATATAGTATATTCAAGATATAGTTTCTTATGGAGTTAGTCTATCACGATCTCTAGGAAACATAGTTGCTTCTTTGACATTGTCTAGTCCACAAATAATTTGAGTTATTCTTTCTAATCCGATCGACCAGCCACTATGCATCGGGGCTCCGAATCTAAAAGAATCTATGTAGGATTTGAAATTGTCAGGATCGCAGCCCTTTGCCTTTAATTTTGCAATTAATAATTCTGGAAGATGTACTCTTTGTCCGCCGCTTGAGATTTCAACACCCCCATAAAGCATGTCAAATCCTTGGCTTTCTTTTGATTTTGGATCTTCATTTGTTGGCATAATATAGAACGGTTTTATTGAGGCTGGCCAAGAGTGTGTGAATACCGTATCTCCTGGATACATTTCACATAATACTCTTTCTTGTTCGGGTGTAAAATCTTCTCCTATTTTACCGCCTACCTTTTTAATAGCGTCTTCGTAATGTAAATAAACAGCTTTTGGAACTTGCAAGTCTTTTCTTCCAACTAATTCAAGTTCTTTCTTGCAGTTTTTAAGAACTCTTTCAACTATGTCCTTAACAACTTCCTCTTGTTGTTTCATAATATCCATTTGATTCATAAAAGCGACTTCAATATCCATTTGCCTGATTTCATTGATGTGCCTTGTTGTATTATGTTTCTCAGCTCTCCAAACAGGAGTTACTGTGAATGTTTTTTCCATAGAACATGCAAGCATTTGTTTGTATAGTTGTGGAGATTGGGCTAGGAATGCCTTTTTTTCAAAATATTTAACTTCAAACAGCTCTGTTCCTCCTTCACTTGCTGAACTGATGATACATGGGGGTTGTATTTCTATAAATCCCTTTTTATAAAAATGTTCTCTAAAAGCGTTTGTTATCTCGTTTTGTATCTTAAAAATTGCTTGAGTTTTGTCTCTGTGCATATCTAAAAATCTCCAGTCTAATCTTATTGGAAGTTCTGTTTTTGAATAGTCTGAAACGTCTATAGGTAAGGGGGATTCTGCTTTTGCTAAAACCTTTATTTCTTCAGGAGCGATTTCTTTTCCGCCAGGTGCTTGTTTACAGTCTTTTATTGTGCCTATAACTTCGACTGCGGATTCCCTTGACATTTCGTTCATTAATTTGAAGTTTTCTTCGGAAGTTTCGCCAGAAACAGCGGTTACCTGTACTCTTCCGGTTATGTCTTTTAAAACTATGAATCTTACTTTCTTTAAGTCTCTTAGGTCGTAAACCCATCCCTTGAGACAGACTTTTTCTCCAGCTTGTTTTTTGAAGACATCTTCAATATATGTTCTTTCCATGATTGTTTTAGAAAATGTTGGTTTATAAGGATTTTTATTTTAACTTATCTAAGATATCCATCACGTCCTTACCGTTTACTTTTCCCTTAAAGTATACTGGAAATAGCAACTACCCTTTACTTTCCTATATTAAATAATAAAGGGTAAGATTTATAAACTATCAATTATTAGACAAACTAACATGGTTTACATATATAAAAAGCCGACGAGTAAAGGGAAAAACTATTATTATCTTAGAGCTTCGGAAAAGAAAGGAAAAAAATTAGTAACTAAAGATATAGCTTACTTGGGAAGTTCTATCGAAGAAGTAAAAATTAGTTTAGAAAAACTTTCAGAATATAAGGATAAAATAAGAAAATCATATAAAACTATTAATAGTTTTTTGGAATCAAATCATTTTTTAGAAAAAGTTAAAAAGTTAAAATTAAAGCAAGATGTACTTCTTGGAGATAAAACTAGTGAGGTCGGAGCGTGCAAAATACATTATTTAGAAGTTTTTAATAAAATGCCAGAATTGACAAAAAAAGAAATTTTCAAGAATTATGTAATTGATTTCGCATATAATACTGCTTCTATAGAGGGAAATACTATTAATTTAGAGGAAGCTAGAAATTTGTTAAACGAGGGTATAACCCCAAAAGACAGAACATTAAGAGAAGTTTATGATTTGCAAAATACAGAAAAAGTTTTTTTTGAAGTGTTGGAAACAAGATATAGCGCAGAATTGAGTCATGATTTAATTGTGCATATACACGACAAACTTCTTGAAAACATAGACGAGAGGAGAGGCTATAGAACAACAGACATAAGGGTAGTACATAGTAATTTTGATGCAACTCCTGGGAAATATGTAAAAACAGATATGGATTTATTGTTAAGGTGGTTTAAGGATAATGAAGATAAGGTGCATCCGTTGGTTTTAGCTATACTTTTTCATCATAAATTTGAGAAAATTCATCCATTTTCAGATGGAAATGGTAGAACGGGTAGGATGATTGTAAATTACATTTTGTTGAATAAAAAATTTCCTCCAATGATAATCCAAAAGAAAACGAGAAAGGAATATCTTGATGCAATGAGAGAAGCGGACGAGAGTGCTTTGTGGAAGATAGAGGGGAAAAGATATTTAGATTTAATTAATTATTGTTCTGAGCAATTTATCGAGACTTATTGGAGTATTTTTCTTTAGTTATTGTTCCATCAGTTCGTTTATTATATCCATCACTTCCTTGCCATTTACTTTTCCCTTAAATTTGGCCATAATGAGTCCCATATATGCATTTGGATTTAGTCCGGGTTTCTCTTTCATTAGAGCTTTTATCTCTCCAGTTAGATCTATTTGTTCTTTTTTAAGAGCGTTTTCTAGCTTTTCGCCTTGATATATTTTTTGCAAAACGGTTTTGATATCATTTTCCGATATTTTATTTTGTTCTACAGCTTGTAAAATAGATTCTATAATTTGGGTATTGAGTCTTGAGTTAACTTTTTCTAAAGAGTCGTTTTCTTTGGATGCTATTTCTTTGGGGAATATGGTTAGACATTTCGCAATAAGATTTGCGTTTTTAGTGGTGTTTAGAAGGAATTTAAAATCATCTAGTTTTTCTTGTTTCATAATATTTTTCACGAGTTCTTCATTTAATCCAAATTCTTCTAAATAACCCCTATTCTCAGATAGTAGTTTGGGTAATGTGTTTTTTACGTTATCTAAAATTTCTTTTGATATTTTTAATAGTTTTAAATCCGTTTCGGGATACATTCTTGCTTCTCCAGGCATTGGCCTTAAGAAGGAAGTCGTTCCGTCATCGTTTGATTTTCGTACTTCTTTAGCAGAGTTTTCTTCTATTTGTAGATTTGCTCTTTTTATTACAGATTCAATCGCCTTTTTCGCCTTTATTTCTTGGTCTACTATTATTATGAAGGCATCATCTTTTTTTATCCCTAAAATCTTTTTTATTTCTTCTATTTCTTTTTCTGAGAAGTTATATTTATTTATATTTTCATCTGAATGGATCATCCCACCGACTCCATACATTTTTGCATGTTCAGATAGTTCAGTTCCGAATCTCTTCCCCTTGGATATTTCTATTCCCAGAATTCCAGCGAATCCTTCTAGCTTGGAGGCGAATGCTATTGAGTCCTTGTCTATAGCAGCTTTTACAAATTTACATTCTGTATTTTTTAGAATTTCTGTGATGTCTATTATTCCGTTTATCTTTGCTTTTCTTTTTTTTAGTTTTTCGTGGATTTCTATTAACTTTTGTTGCCTATTTATCTCGAGTTCTACCGTCTTTATCATTATTTTGGGATCCTGGAATCCTTTAATCTCTACTCTTTGGGTATCTTTAGTGGAAATATTCACATCTTGTCTAATAGTTCCTAATCCACGCTTTACTTTACACGAACGTAATATTTCTCCAATTTTTATAGCGGCTTCTTTAATTTGTTCGGGTGTTTTCAAATCTGGTTTAGTTGTGATTTCTACTAGAGGAATTCCCAAACGGTCTAGTTTGTAAATTTTAGAATTTTCGTAACCTGCTTCGTCAACTCCAGATTGTGTTTTTGGACGAGCGGCGTCTTCTTCTATTGCAACAGTTTCAATTCCGACTTTTCCTTCCGATGTTTCTATGTAGCCGTCATGTGCTAATAGTGCGGTTCTTTGAAAACCAGAGGTGTTAGACCCATCGATTACGGTTTTTCTCATAATTTGAGTTACTGGAAATATTTTGCAATTTAGAAGAGTTGAAATCTGTAGAGCAATCTTTAGAGCTTCTTGGTTGATTTCGTGTGGGGGTTCTTCGTCTAATTCAACTAAACAATTCGTATCGTAAACTTCGTAGATAAAAGTTTTGTCTTTTAATTTTTCATGTTCTGCAGCTGTGTCTATTTTTCCTGTTTCACCTACTACAGGATTAAGTTTTCTTTCTATTTTGAATTTTGGTTCATCGTTTCTTAAGATAGACGGGCAGTTGCAAAATAATTTATTTGTGTCTAATTGTTGATGTATTTCTAGACCTGCTTTTAAGCTATAAAGATTCTCCATTAGATATGTATGCTTAAGGATGTTTATAAATATTGTTTTGAGGTGGAAGTATTTATTTACAAGTGTTTAGGAATGTTTACACCATAGTTTTAATGTCTATATTGGATTATAGAAATGCTTATTAATGATTTTCGTTCTAGTTTTTGATGGCCGAGTTGTTGGTTGATAATAAAAATAGAATTTTTAGTTTTGATGGGAGTTTGGGTGCTCAAGCTTGGGAGCCATCACCTGTTACTAGATTTAGATTTAAAAAACCGCAACCTAATGAATGGTTTAAAGAGCGTTTGAAGGCGAATTATCCAACATGCGGAATAGTTTTTGAAGGAGTTCCACATATCGGTACGAGTGACGGATTTATTTATACCCCAGATAAGAAAATTCAAAGAGTTCCGGAGATTCTTGTAGATCCTGAGATTTTTATTGATGAATATCAGTTTGCAAATGAAAAAGAGCGAAAACTTTTCCGTCGATTTAAATCAGGAGATGACGGCATAAGAGAAGTATGTGCCTTGGGCGATAGGGGTTTGATTGATAGAGTTGCTATAGCAGACGAAAAATTTCGGAAAGTGGAAGAGCAAGAAAGAAATATTGATAGATATTTACAAGAAAGATTTTCGCATTTATCTATAATAGGTTTAGCGGTGGATAAGCGTAGCAGAAATACTAATGAACCTGCGGTTTTGTATGATGGGAGTAGGCTTGGCATATATGTAACGGAAAGTGGCGTCAGGGTAAACCCGTTGGTTCCGCATAGACTTTATCAGTTGAGTTCAACGAGTGCGGGAATGGTCCCGTCTGGGGATCCTTTCGATGGAGCTATTGTGTTGAATATTAAAGATGGGATTGAAACTAGAGAGATAGCCCATTGTGTAGATCATAGAAGTTTATGGACGCTAGATGGCAGAGGTATGTTTGTACAAAATATTTGTCCCAGGGATGGGTCTGGATGTTCCGCGGGAGATTTCGCAACGGATGGAAGGGTTAGCGCAATATGTCATGGTAATGGATATCGTGATTTGGACATTAGGGTGGTGGAAGGGAATGGAACAATTATAGAAAGAAGAATAAAAAATGTTGATCCAATGAGGCTTATGATAAGAGATTCGCAGGTTTATGGTTTTAATGCAGATAACGTTAAAAATTATACTACCGGAGAGACTGTTTTTGATGGGCACCATATCTTGTCGGTTTCCGATTCTGGTTTGTGTGCTGTCGCCGAAGGAGATAGAACTTTAGTTTATAATCCGTTTACACGTAAGCCAGTAGACTCAATAGCGGGAAGTTATAAATTTTTATCTGCAACGTTAAAGTAGATGTATTGCTTAAATTTAAAAGATAGAGTGTTTCTTGAATAGTTATGGTTAGTGAAAAAAAAGAACAGGAGTTGATTGCGAAGACTAAAAAGATATCTGTAAAAGAAGCTGCAGCGTATGGGGCTATGGACGGGTTTGGTTCTAGGTATATTACCCCCTATGCCTTATCGGTTGGTGCAAACAATACCCAGATTGGACTTTTAAGTTCTGTTCCGGGGTTATTGGGGAGTTTATCTCAATTATTTACTATAAAATTAATGAGACATTTTTCTAGAAAGAGTATAATATTTTGGGGAGTTCTTGTCCAAGCAATAATGTGGCTTTTTTTAATTGCGGCAGGAATTCCATTTTTTTTACTAGGAGTAAAGACATCTTTTTCTCCTAATGCGATTATTATTATATATACATTATTAATTTTGGTTGGTGCGATTGGCGGTCCGGCATGGGTATCTTTAATGAGAGATTTGGTTTCTGAGAATAGAGGGGAGTATTTTGGTAAGAGAAATAAAATTTCAGGAATTGTAGCGCTTATTTGTATGTTTGTTGCGGGATTTTTATTGGATTATTTTAAACAAACTCATATTTTTATTGGGTTTGCGGTTTTATTTTTTATTGCGTTTCTGGGGAGATTTATTTCTTCTTTGTTGATTAAAAAACATTATGAGCCAAAGTTTCAAGTTGATGATACTAAGTATTTTACTTTATTAGACTTTGTTAAAAAGATGAGGCATAATAATTTTGGGAGATTCGTTATTTATTTTTCCTTAATGTCTTTTGCGTGCACGATTGCCGCTCCATTTTTCGCGGTCTATTTGTTAAAAAATCTTGGTTTATCCTATGCGCAATATATGATTACTATTTTGGCTAGTTCGGTTGCTATAATTTTTCTGATGCCTATTTGGGGCAAATTTGCAGATATCCATGGTAATTTAAAAGTTATGAAGATTACTGGTTTATTTATTCCACTATTGCCATTCTTGTGGTTGATTATTCCGTTTTTACCTTCTTCTATAATAATGTGGTTTATTGTTGTTTTAGAAATATTTTCTGGTTTTGTTTGGTCGGGGTTTAATTTAGCTGCTGGAAATTTCATTTATGATGCTGTTTCTAAGGAGAGGTTGGCAATTTGTTCTTCTTATTTTAATATATTAAATGGATTTTGGGCATTGGTTGGTGCAGTCATAGGCGGTTATTTGTCTTCTCATGGTGTAAGTGTGTTTGGAATACATCCGATTCTATTCTTATTTATATTGAGCGGATTCGCTAGACTTGCTGTTTATTTAATTATGTCTCATAGGATAAAAGAAGTTCGTGTTGTGAAAAGATTTAGTTCAAAAAGATATTTATTGCTTCAGTATAATAAGTTTTCACGTGGTGCTGTGTCATTGTATACTTTAATCTTTGGAAGTATCTCATTGGGTAAATTCTTTGAGTCAATGGTTTATGAATCAGGACATTTGATTTCTTCAAATAATTTTGCAAAGAGTAATTAAATCATAACGTTTAAATAACTGGGTTTGTTTTAATAATTAGGAGGTAAAATGAAAACTGAAATTAAAGAGGTTAAGAGAATAGGTGTTATTTCATCTGTTAAAGTTTTTGCATTGTTAGGCGTAATCGTTGGACTTTTGTCTATTTTGCAATCAATTTTGTTTAGAATCGCTCCGAGCGTTGCTTTGCAAATGGGAGTAGATGCTAGTGCTTTAACTACTGGAGTAATTCTTTTATCTGCACTTGTAGCAGTTATTATGTATACTGTTGTTGGATTAGTATCCGCAGCTTTGTATAATTTAATATCTATGCTAGTTGGCGGAATAAAAGTAAAGCTTGAGTAAACATATATTTATTTTTTTATTTTTTTTGGAAATATTTATAAAGACATTAGTTTTGTATTTATTTAATGAGAAAGGAATTTGGTGCGTTTTTATTTCTGGGTTTGTTAGTTTTATCTCTGAGTTTTGCGTCGGCTGGATGGTTGTCTGATGCGTATGGAAAGATTACGGGAAATGCAATTACTGGTAACGCAATAAACTCTTTTGGTTTTAATGAATCTGAATTATATTGTGGGAATAGAACCACTTGTCGTTATTGGAGCACGGTTCGTTGTGGTGGCAAGGCAGGTCATCTTACCACTGCTGGAATAAACCTTAGTAGGGTGAGTTCTGTGGATGTTCTTTCTATTAAGTGTTTTACTGGAATGGGTCCTGCGAAAATAGTTACTTGTCCTGCTGAAACTTCTTATGATGTTTGCGTCGAGAATAATAATGATGGCAGTGGAAATTTTATTTTATTAGGTGTGAAATATGGGAATACTACCAGCCCTACTTGCACTTCTTTTACTTATTCTGATTGGAGTACTTGTTTAAATGGTGCTCAAACAAGAACCGTTAGTAGTTCTTCCCCTGCAGGATGTACTGGAGGAGTTTCTCCCGTATTGATTCAAGTTTGTACTATGCCGAGTAATGTTACTTGTACAGATAGCGATGGAGGGTTGAATTATTATGTTGGGGGTAACACTACTTTTAATCGTCTTGGTGCTGGCCCAGAAAGTACTTATTCAGATAGATGTATGATTTTTAATGGTGATTCTAGTTCTTCTGTTTTTTCTTGCTCTGGAACTAATTGTCAATTAGATGAGTATGGATGTAATTCAGAGAAAAATCTTATTTTATCTAATTATAATTGTCCACTTGGTTGTTTAGATGGTGCTTGTTTAAATGTGACAACCCCTAATGTAACTTGTATAGATAGTGATGGTGGATTAAATTATTATACTTTTGGAAATATAACTTCTGGAGATTTGGTTTCCAGTGTTGGAATTAGAGAGGATATTTGCCTTAACAATTCTTTAAGAGAAATGTTTTGTTATAATAATCTTGGTACTCCTCAATTATATGATTGTCCGAATGGTTGTTCCAATGGCGCTTGTGCGAATACTTCTATTTCTGTAAATAATACCTGTACTGATTCTGATGGTGGATTAAATTATTATGTACGTGGGCAAATTCAGCTTAGGGATTTAGGCGGAAATATTATTGCTTCTGATTGGGATGATTGCGATGAAGAAGAGTTCTTTTGTTATGAAAATGGTAGCGCTGGTATTGTTGCCGGAAATTGGAATTGTTCAAATGGATGCGTTGATGGTGCTTGTGTTGTTAGTTCATCTTGTCAATCTTCTGTTAATCAAATAAAGAATCCTACGGACTTGATTATTGAGGGAGTTAATTGGTTTTTACAATATAATTATACTTATGTTGATGAGTCTGGAATGAATTATGAAAATTATTCTTCTGCTTCTTGGAATATGCAGTCAAATGATCAATATAGTTATGCTTGGGCTAGTGTAGCAGAACTTTCAAATAATGAGGCAGTGCAGGATAGGTTATATAACGCATTAGAAAACGGCCTATGTCAGATTTCGAGAGTTTATACTAATTATGATACAGAGGAATATCAGAATATTTATACATGTAAAAATATCTGGAGAATAGCTCAACAAAATCAACAGGTTTCACATGGTAATGTTTGGAACTATCAAAATGATGTGGTTGTGATATGGTTTAATAGTAATTTGTTATTTAATGTGGAATTTTCTTCCAATAATTATAACAATTGTTATGATTCTGAATCTTGTCAGAGAATAGAAAATGAAAACCACCAAAGACAACAGACGGATTTAATAGATACTATTGATAAAATAATTAACAATAAGAATGAATATGCTTCGACTGGTTATTTAGATTATCGTTCTGAACAATTTGTTAAACATTTTTTAATTGGCTGTGCTTCCGAAGTTGTAGATTCTGGCTATGAGGGTTCTTGGTATTGTAGATTAGAGCCAGCAGTGTGTCCTCCTCATGGCGAGCAAGCACAGACATGTGCAAGATGGAATCAAATTACTGGAAAAGATGAAAAGAGAGAAGCAGTTGTTTATTGTAACCCGGGAATATGTTCTGGATGCATGACTCCTAAATGGTTTGGAAGTACGTGGGATAGTAAATGTATAGGTTATGGATTTAGATTTGCGAGTGAAGTTGAATCGAAAATAGCCAGTATAAATTATATAGACCAGGATTCGGTCATTATAAAAATGGGAGGGAGCGTGGGAGAAGTTACTCCTGATCTTTCTGCAGGAGATGAATATACTCTTTCTGATGGGGCGCTATTGAGGGTAAATCAAATATATTATTCCACTAAGGAAGATACAAGTTCTTATGTGGATCTTTCTATTGATAACTATGGAATGTGGATTAAAGAAGGAGATTCAAAAGATGTCCCGTCTATCGTCAATGCTTATTGTGATATTGATGGTCAGATAAAGCAACAAAAAACGCAGGAATGGGGAGCTTGTCAAAATAATTATGAGTGTGAGAGTAATCTTTGTTCATATAGTGAGTGTGTTGATTTGAAGGGAATTGCGAGTCAGTTTACTGGATTCAAAGGATTTTTGGTAAAGATGTTGTGTAGGTTGTCTAATCCGTTTAGCGATAATGGGTATACGCAATGTTTAGTAAATAATCAATAGAGTTATGGAATCGTCAACAAATATTTCCAGGGTTAAATTAAGAAAAATTTCCGTAGTAAATCTGTCTTTAATATATTCTCTGTTTGGTCTAGTGGGTGGTTTAATTGGTGGAATTCCGTTTTTTATTTTCATTAGAGTCATTATTGAGGGCTGGGGGATGAATAATGTTCCGGCATCTGGATTGATGGTTCTTTCCTTCTTTGTTTTCCCTATCGTAATGGGAATATTGTTTTTTGTTTTGGGCTTAGTTTCTGGATTGTTAATTAATTTGTCTTTGAAAATTATTAAGGGATTAAATATGTCTTACGAAGAATTAAATTAGAATTCTAATCTGTCATTAAATTCATTTGCAAAGTTTTCTAGGAGTTTTTGTTCTATTTTTTTATCTCTAATCCAGGATGAGTGTCCTAGAACCCAACCGAGTTTGACGAAAGCGGTTTCGGGAAGAATATCTTGTAAAAATATTAGTCTAGTTTTCTGCAAATCTCTTCCGGCGGAATAGACGTTTGGGTTTAATCTTCCGTAAATTGTTTGCGGAGCACCTACGATTATCATTCCTTTTTCTACTAGTCTTTTTATTGTGGGTAACCAGTTATGTTCTGCGTCTTGAGCGGGAACGTGTCCTAATCCAGTTAGTCCTAATACTATTCCCTTGTAGCCCATTTGATTGTACCACTCTAGGATGTTGGGGTCTTGTCCGGGTGTTATTTGGATATATGCGATACGATGTTCGAATTTCGTGTCTGGTTCTATTTTTTTAGAATTATCTCTTGGGTTAAAATTTTTTAGAATCTTAAATTCTTTCTTTGATATTTCTGCAAATGGTTCTGAATTAACTATTTTGAAAGCATCTCTTCTGGATGTGTGTAATTTTCTTACTTTTGTTCCGGGCATAGCTAGACAATATTCGTCATCTAGGTTTTTATGTCCGACTAGGGCCACTTCTGCGATGTCTGAAGAGGCGTATTTTGCTGCGCAAATTAGATTTAATGAAGCATCTGTTGAGCCTCTGTCAATACTTCTTTGAGAATAAGTTAAGGCTACGGGCTTATTTAGCTTTCCTAGCATGAAAGATAAGGCGGATGCAGAGTAGTGAAGTAAATCCGTGCCGTGGCTTATTATAACTCCGGAGATTGAATCATCGTTTAAAAGAGTCGCTGTTGTTTCAGCTAATTTTTTCCAATCTTTGTAGCACATGTTTTCACTCCACTTCATAAAGGGTTTTTCTATTTTTACAATGTTACAAATTTCTTTGATTTCTGGAGCCATGTTTAGAATTGCCTCTGCGTCGGTTGAGATTACTCCACCCGTTTTTGGATCTAGTCTGGCAGAAATAGTTCCGCCCGTCATAATAATTGCGACATTTGGGAGGTCTCCATTTTGTTTTGATTGAATTATTTTATTTTCTGATTTTTCTGATCTTTTTAGTATTTTAGCGTCGAGAATATCTTTTTCTTTGATTCCTATATTATAACCAGATTCTAATTTTAATAAAATAACTTCAGAATCATAGCTTTCTAAGACGGTTCCATTCCATGTTTTATTAGAGGTCCGTAATTCTACTAAATCACCTACTGTTAGAGATTTTTCTTCCATGAAAATAGAAGGTTAGTGGGTTATAAAAAGCTTATTAAATCATGGTTATTTGTAATTATTATGGCAGAAAAAGCATTTCCTTTGAAAATAGGTTTAGAGATTCATGGATATTTGGATACGAAAGAAAAGTTGTTTTGTATGTGCAAGACTGATTTTTTGACGGCTGAACCGAATACGGTTGTTTGTCCTATATGTACTGGCCAACCTGGTTCGAAACCGATGTTGCCAAATAAATCTGCGATGGAAAAAGTTATACAAATAGGAATTATTATGGGTTGTAAGATAAATCACGATAAGAATTTAGTGTGGCAAAGGAAGCATTATAATTGGGCTGATTTGCCCAAGGGGTATCAGTTGACTATTTCTGGAGCGTATTCTGTTCCAGTTGCGGAACATGGAAAGTTTAATGGAATTGGAATAACCGAATGCCATTTAGAAGAGGATCCTGCGCAATGGAATCCGGAGTCTGGTGGAATAAATTATAATAGAAGTGGTTTACCATTGGTGGAAATAGTTACAGAACCTGAATTTAAGTCTGCTGGACAGGTTGTCTTATGGTTGAAAAATTTAGTTCATTCACTTTCTTACGTTCATGCATTTAGAAAAAATGGTGGCATTAAATGTGACGTAAACGTCTCTACTTATGGAGATAGGGTTGAAATTAAAAATTTGAATTCTTTGGAGAAAATTTCGAAGGCAATAGAGTACGAAATACAAAGACAGTTGGAAAATTACGAGAAAGGAATTGAGCAAAAAAGAGAAACTCTCGCGTTTGATGAGGCGAAAGGTAAAACTATTAAGATGAGAGAGAAGGAGTCTGGTGCGGATTATAGGTTTATACCAGATCCGGATTTACCAGTTGTTAAATTAAATGAGAAAGAAGTTAAAGAGGCAGGAAAGAAGTTGCCGGAGATGCCAACGGTAAAATTGGAGAAACTAATTAAGAAATATAAAGTTGAAAAATCAGATGCGGATGTTTTGGTTGGAAATTTAGAGTTAGTTGATTTTGCTGAGGAATTGGCTAAATCGGTTGATTTGAAGAAATATGTTTCGTGGATTACGATTGAATTATTAAGAGTTTTGAATTATAATAAAAAGACTTTGGATGAAGTCGAAATTAAGCCAGAACATTTGGCGGAATTGATTTTGCTTGTTGATAAAGGTGATATAACTGTTTTGAAAGCTAAACAGATAATGAATGATTTTGTGCCTCAAAGTTTCTCTGTCAAAGAGAAGTTATCTGGGGTGATTGGAAAGTTAAGCGAAGAGGATACAAAAAAATTAGTTGAGCAGGCGATTGTAGAGAATAAAAAAGTATTTGATGAATATAAAGCGGGAAAGAAAGAATCTTTGAATTTTTTGATTGGACAAGTTATGAAGTTATCGAATAGAAGAGCGGATTTCGGAAAAGTTAGAGAGATTTTTGAGAGGGAATAGATCTGTATACTAGACGAGATAAATCCTTAAAAAGGATTTTTAGATTGAATATGTATGGCAGACAGAAGACTTAGTGATGTTATAGGGCAAGAAGTTAGTTGGGATATGGGTTCACGAGTATTAAAGGGAAGACTAGATATTGGGACAGTGGCTCATTTCGTTCGTTATAATAGTGGGGGCAAAGCAGTTAGTGAGGAAGTTATATATTATTATCTTATTCCTAAAGAGGGTAAATTTAGGTATAATCTTGGGTCTGTAGATAGCCCATTTGATTTAAGTTGTGTAGTTGATGAAGACAATAGGATTAAGTCACAGTTAGAGCTGAATGCAGCATAGTATCTTTTCCA
>CAYOYC010000014.1:0-17480 GCA_964408125.1 Candidatus Woesearchaeota archaeon | reverse complement strand
AACTAACAATTAACATTGAAGGAATAGATGAAAAAGCAGAAGAATTAGCATTAAGACTATATTCAGGTATAACAACAAGAAATACAATAGATGATTATTGTTCTATGTATTTTAATAGATTTGAAAGAGTAAATGCGCCATCCGGATAATTAACTCTCTTTGTACCTTAAAGAGAATCACGCCTTCTTTTAATAAAAATTAGAGCTATAACTAATAGTAATATAAAAAAGTAAAAGTTTTTAACAAATATTTCTTATCCCAGAAACAATATAAACCCCAAATAAAGAAAAGTCTATGTAAGCTCAAAAAAAAGTTAATTTTCGTCAACCTTGATATTGCTTATCTCTTTTTTAAGCTTTGGTAAATCTAACACTATAATGTTCCAGACCCTGTCCATACTCACCCCAAAATAAGCATGACTTAATACATCTCTAAATCCTGCGATTTTTTTCCATTCAATTGAAGGATATTTTCCCCTAATAGAATCGGGAATGTTTTTTGCCGCTTCTCCAATTATTTCTAGACTTCTAATTATGGCATTCTGCCTAAGTCTATCACTTTCAAATTTTTCTTTATTCAATCCTTTTGAAAAGGACTCTATATCTGTTATATTATCTAGAATATCCTGAATAAATAATCTAATATCTCTTTTCATACTATTCTTATCTCTTCACTCAAAATACTATCTTTAATTAATGGTTTAAGGACGGAATACTCTACTAAATCTACCTTTTTCTTCAATATGCCCTCTAATTTTAATTTTAATCCAACAAAACCAATCAAACTCATATTAATATCATCAATTTCAACAACAATATCAATATCACTGTTTTTATTTTGTTCACCCCTAGAGTAACTACCAAAAATCCCAGCCCTATTAACTTTATTTTTCTTTAAAATCGCAACTATCTTAGATTTAATCTTTTCTATTTGTCTATTGGGTTTTATCTTTTCTATCAGCATTTTTTTATCTGCCTGTTTCTCTTTCTCTATAATTTCTGAGTCTGTTAATCCAGTTCCGAGATATATTCTCTTTTTTGAGACCTTACTGCCATTTCTTATAGAGATGACTCTATAATAATATTCTTTCCCGTTAATATTTCTAATCTCCGTAAACGCCATATTTTAGTTATGTCTACAATATTTATAAATCTTTCTATGTGGACACAAGTAATCATTAATACTCGCTCGCTATAAAATTTATATAATTATTTTCATATCCCCGAAATAATATAAACTCTAAAGTACCATGATATTTATTGACTAATAGAAAAATATATATAATAGTTGCACTTCTAATAATTATTAGTGCATATAAATTTCCGACGGTAAGTCGGGGATTAGAAGAAAAAAGTAGTTTCCTGGTGAGGGGATGTAACTTTTTGTAGCAATCCCTGGATATTGGGAGCACGTAGAAGGAATTAATTTAATAAATCAATAAAGAATTTTGGTTTCTTTTTCTCTCGGTAATATCTATAGTAATTAGGTTTTAACTTTATCTTACTTATTATTCTTTTTTTTATTATCTCAAAATCTTTCACCTTGGGTTTCCAGTTTTCTATTTGTTTTTCTTTGAATTGATTTAATCTTATACTTTTGTTCGTTTTGAATCCGCGTTTATTCATTTCTCTTTTTATTAGCTCGTGACGATCCCTTAGGTATTTGATTTTGTTTTTGAAGAAATTTATGTGCCCCTCTCCGAGTTTGTATTCCTTGGGCGCAGAGCGTATTTTTGGATGTTTTTTTACATGACCAACCAACATCAAGATTTCATTATACTCTGCGATGAGGTGCTGATCCGAAAGGGTTGTTGGTGCGATTATATTTATCCTTACCATAATTAAAAATATACTTTTTTAAGCTTCATTTCACTATTGTTCCTATAAATTCTTTATCATTTAAATAGTTCTCAAGGTTATCTAGGTTTTTGCCATTCATAATAGCAACTTCTAATTTTAGTTTTTCAGATTCTTTAGAGGCGATTGGATCAAAGGGAGCATTAAGCCCAGGGTCCCATTTGCTACCTACTATTTTTCTGAAATCTTTCCATGAAATATCTTTTATAATTTGAGCATCACTATATTTTCTCGGGTCTTTATCATAAACATAATCTATATTGGAAAGATTTATTACTTTCTTGACTTTAAAGTTTTTTGCGAGTAGAACAGCATCGCAGTCTGTACTAAATCCTGGTTTCCAACCAGCAGCAACAAGCACTTTTTCTTTGAAGTTTATTTTTTCATTTGGATTTTTGATTATTTTAGGATGAGCTTGTTTTCTAAAAATAGTCCTAATTAAATGAGCATTGAGTCTTGTGGAATGTATCCCTATCCAATCCAAATCATCTGAGGTCAATCCTGTTATTTCTCTAGCAGCATTTTGATATTTTCTTGCTGTTTTGCCTCCACCCGTTATAATAATAAATTTATATCCTTTTGAGATAGATTTGTCTATGAATTGTTTAAATTCTATAAGCCATTTAGAATCAATGTCTTCAGGAACTATAAGTGAACCACCCACAGATATAACTATAATTTTTTCTTTTCCCATCTTTTGTATCTCGAATACCTAGAGCTATTTAAGCGTTTTGGATTTTCATTTTGACTAACAGACATTAAGAGAACCCTGAACTTTCAAGTTAATGACCTTAGAACTTTTATTCGTCACAATCTTCGAATTTGACGTTATGTATGTTCGCATAGGCTGCTTTTCTTTCCTTAGAACATTTCGGGCAATATTTCTTCTTGAAGTGTGCTAGGGTATCAAAATCAAATTCTTTCCTACAATCTGGACATATTTTTTTCTTTATCATAACTTAATATGGGTTGTACAGTATAAAAATCTTTTTAAATTGAATTAAGGATTGATTTTAAAGAAATGGGTGGACATATTCAGGTTGATAGCAAGAATATTGCAGGAAGGAGACATCTTTGCCAACTATAGGTTTAAAAGAGTTTAGTTCTTAATGTATTTATGGAATATTTTTTTATATTAGGTAGAAATCCAATGCTCTCATACGCTGAAGTGCTTTCATACTTGAAAAGCCATGGAATTGCGTATTCTGTTGCTTTATTTAAGAAAAATTTCTTGGTTATATCCGTAGGACCTGGAATTAATTTTAATATACAGGACTTTGGTGGCATAATGAAGATTGGAAAAGCTAATATTTTTAATGAGGAAAAAGAATTAGACACTTTTATTGAGAATTATTTTATGGAAATGGGAAAATTTACATTTTCTATAATTGGAGATAATGATGAAGAAAAAGACTTTGAAATTGAAGAAAAATTAATAAAGAAATTTAGAAGTGAAAAAATAAAGGCTCAGGTTAGACATAATAGGGCTGGGCTAAAGCTTCAGGGTGGAGAAATGGGTCTTTTATCTAATGCTGATGTTGAATTTTTTTATCAAATTGAAGAAAACAAAATTTATTTTGGAAGAATTGAACAGGATTATTCTTATGGAGAAATTAAAAAAAGAGATATGGAAAAACCAGCGAGAAGAGAAGAGCTAGCTATATCCCCAAGATTGGCAAAGATTTTGATTAATTTATCTCAGGTTCGAGAGGGTGAATTATTGGTTGATCCTTTTTGCGGTATTGGCGTAATAGTTCAGGAAGCGTCATTGAGAGGGATAAATTGTTTTGGTATAGATAGGGATAAATATGCAATATCTGGGGCGAAGAAAAATTTGGGTTGGCTTGCTAAAAATTTTACATTAAAAGGACGTGTTAGATTTCACGTTGGGGATTCCGCTCAAATGCCAAATATTAAAATAAATGGCGTTGCTACTGAACCTGCACTTGGTGAGCTTAGAAGAAAATCACTTTGGGATAAGGCTGCGATGCAGTATGTTCAGGATTTTGAAAGAATGATTATACCTATTTTACAGAGAATAAAGCAATTGAAAACTCCGGAGGCAAAAGTTGTTTTGACTATGCCGTCAATAAGACAATTCTCTGTTAGTATGGAAAAGATTTCTAATTTGACTGGACTAAAAGTCGTTCAATTGGATGATATTGTGATGCCAATAAAAGAATTTAGGGAAAAACAGTATGTTGGAAGAGAAATTGTAGTATTGGAGTGAGTTCTTATCCTGCACTCTTCCATAGAATTTCAAAATAACTCCTATAGGCTTCTGCGGCGGCCTTATTCTTTATTATAACTGCTTCAGGAACATCTGTCCAAAGAATTATAGCCACCTTATCTGCATAAATATTAGTTGTCTGGGTTTGTTCACCAACTATTTTTGGAAAAAATCTAATAGTTGTTGTTTTACTAGGATGAAGTGCTTCTGCCTTATCTTTTCGAACAATGTGTCTTATTGTTATTTTATTCTTTTCAACACCCCTAATAAAATGAGGAAGATAATAGGGCATTTTTTCCCCAAACTTGCCTGAAGAGTCAATTACTAAATTTTCTTTGCCCTTAGCACTATTAAGTATATCATCAAATACTGTTTTTATCCCCTTTAATCCCTTAAACATATTAACTTGAGATTTTTCTTCAGTATGTTTATACATATCTTTTAGATTTCCAAGAACAGAATCAACTAGTTCCATTTTTGTTTGTATATAGCTCTTTAATCTCTCAGGATTAGAAGCAGCAAACTTTTTTCTATTTGCTTCTATTGCATAACTTACAAGTCCTTTTTTTAAAAGAGCCTTGAGAGAATCATAGCAAGCACTTCTGTCTATATTACTCTCTTTTGCTATCTTTCCAGCCATGCTAGGTCCAAGTTTAAGAAGTGTTAAATAAATCTTAGACTCATTATGTCCTAGACCCATTTGTTTTAATGTTTCACGAATTTGTTCAAAGTCCATTTTATTTATTGCCCTCCAAAAATTTCTCAAATAGCCTTATGGCCTTTGTTCTTTGTGAATATTTGTGTTTTTCCTGAGGTTCCATTTCTCCATTTGTCTTATCTGAACCATTAGGAATAAAAATAGAATCCCATCCTTTTTTAAAATTTTTATTACCCCTTGGCATAGTTATCTTACCCTCTGTAATTCCTTGAATACAAACAGGCTCTTTACCCGGTTCACAATAACCTATAGAAGTAATTGCTTTAGCAGTCACATCTTTTGAATTTGCAAGTAATGTTTTAGCCAGTTTCTCCGCACCCATATATTTAATAGAAAATTTGATATAAGGTCCAGGTAAACCATTCCAATCATTAAAACACAGAGAGGTATCATCAACAAAACAGGATTTTCCAATCATCTTACAAGCCAACTTTGCTTTTTCTTTTACTATTTCTTCAGGCGTTGCTTGAATTTCGGGTAAATCAATATTTTCTCTTATTAACTTAAAGCTTTTAATAATTTCTCCAAATTCTCTAAATTTATCTTCGTTTCCTGTAATGAATATCACTTCTTTTTTATCTTCTTTTTTCATAAATAGACTTAATTTCTTCACTATTTAAATGTTGTGGGTTTGGCTACAACATTATTTAAAATACATAACTTTTCTTTACTTTTTTATGTTAAACAAGAAATACTCAAGAAAGAGCGGCAATGGAGGTCGACAAACCACCATAAAATCAAGGAGGTATAAAAATGACAGAATTGGATTTTGCGAGAATTAGAAGTCAGATAGATGGAAAGATTGTAGAAGTAGTAAGAACTATAGGAGATCAAGAAGCAATTAGGGCTAATTTAGAGAAAGACCCAGTTTATCAGAGATATTTAGCTACGCAAGCAGAAATTTGGAGATTGGGAAGACGAAAGAGCGAAATAAGTCCTAGTCTAGATTATGTAGAATTTATTAAATCTTTTGCAGAAGAACATGTTCCACAAGTTTTATTTGAGGCAGAACATAAAGATCGGGATTCCTTTGAGAAGATTTCGCTAAGAAGATATCAAACTAAATCTGGAGATTTAACTAATTTTTTTGGATTAGAACAAGAAGATAGTTCTTCTTGTGGAAGTAGTGAAAAATTAAGAGTCTTTTCTCCTTTAGATGAAAGAATTATAGCAGAAATTTGCTCAGATCCTGTTGAAAGATTTAAACATTTTAAAAAAGTTCTTGATGATGAGCGGCTTAAAAGAATTAGATCTTATTTTGAACTGGGTAACAATTATGATCCAGATTCAATTTATAAATATGGAAGCTGGATAATCGTTAACTCTGGAAATAAACAAGAAAATTTAGATATGGATAAATATTTTATCTCTGATTTGATTAGGAATTTAAAGAGTAAGCTATAATCTTACTAAAGAATATGTGAAAAGAAGAACTAGGAAGAACTATCTCCAATCATAAGGAAGAAGTTCTTTTAGCTTAACTTTTTTAGTATCAGAAACAATGATCCAAGTATTTTCTAAATTTCTCTTATCTAACAAAGCCATAACTTCCCTGCATCTTCCGCAAGGAGGCATTACTCTTTCTTTACTACAAGCAACTATTGTCTCTATCTCAATATCCCTAGAATGCGAAATCATATTTGATATAGCAGAAGACTCTGCGCAAAATCCGACTCCACACCACAAATCCCAATTAGCTCCTGTAAACAATTTTCCACTTTTAGAAATTAAAGCGCAACCAACAGCAGAAAGTTCCCCATCGTATATCTTTCTTTTATCAACCATCGACTTTGCTTTATTTATTAATTTTTTATCCTCTTTTGTTAGTTCCATATAGTTTTAAGACCTTCTCTATTTTTAAACTATTCTTTTATTACAGATTTGGATAACAGATCCTTTTGCAAATCTTTATAAGCTTATTAGAACTATTAAATTAATAAAAAAAAGAGATAAAATGAAATTAATTAGTTTGAATGTTGCATTAAAAATAGATAATTCTAAAGAAATTGGAAAATTTATAAAATCGCAAAATCCAGATTTTGTTGCCTATCAAGAAATTATGAGGCCATTAGAAAAAAAAGTTTTCAAAATATATAGGTCTCAAGAAGACATTAACAAAATTGCCAAATTCCCTTATAAATTTTTTGGTCCAAAATGGATTGCAAGTAAATTTATGAAAAACGGAAAGTTACATATGGACTTTGGGGGTTTAGTTGAACAAGGAAATGAAATTATGTCCAAATTTCCAATTATTTCTGCAACAAACGAACATTTTTATCAACATTATTCTGATTGTTTGGATAGCACTAATTGGACTAACGAAGATGAACCTAGATCGGTAGTAATTGCAGAAATTGAAGTAAAGGGTAAGAAGTTACAAATATTAAATCTTCATGGAACATGGTCTAAAGATAAGATGGGTGGAGAGAGAGCTTTGTCTCAATGTAAATATATTCTAAAAGCTGCAAAAAGAAAAAATATCCCCACGATTATTGTAGGAGACTTTAATCTTTTACCAGAAACAAAAGGAATTAGACTCATTGGCAAAGAATTTAGAAGTCTAATTACGGAGTTAGGCATTAAATCAACAAGACCCAAGTTTGATGATGGCACCGATAAGGGAGAAAATGTTATAGACTATGTTTTTGTTAATGATAAAATAAAGGTAAAAGACTTTAGAGTCATAGACACCAAAATCTCAGATCATTTGCCTTTGATTCTTGATTTTGAGATTATATGATTTAGAGAAAAGAGTTGTTTAATCTAAGTTATTTATTTCCAATAATTCTCTGTAGGACCCAAAGCTCTCTTAACTTCTCTTTTATAAACTAATTCTCTGACTGCTCTTGTCTGTGCTTGTGAGGTCATGTCTTTCCAAGATTGAGTTGGATAAATCGTCCCATCTCTCATTGGAAATCCCCTCCCCTCGTGTTTACACCTAGCTTTTACCCAATCTTCCAAGGTATAGCTATCAGATGAACTTGCAGAAAAACCCTTCAAAACCAATTTATGCTCTCTTTCTCTAGGCTCTTCAGGTTCATCAGCAAGTGCCAATGTCCAGCTTCCAACATAAGTTATATTTGTTTTCATTTTTCTTCACCTCCTTTCAATTCTTTAATTTTTATTTTTACCATGTTAATCAAATCAAACAAAAACCCTACATAAGTTTGTGTTGTAGTCATTTCCACAACACAAATCTAAATAGCTTTTTTCTTATGATACATTAACTAAATCCAGGAGAACAACATGGAAAAAACAAAACAAATGCTAAGGGTAGACCCTGAGAACTTGGGAAAAATAGAAGAACTAGCTCATCAGTGGGCAATACTCGACGAACACTTCACAACGCACAACCTGAACAGACACGAACAACAGAAGCATGGGCAGAGAATCTACAGCCTAATAATAGCTGAAATCAATCAAGCCTACGGGACCAGAGAATCTGCCTACACATAAAAAGAAAATAAAAAAATGAAATGAAAACACTAAATACAAACATTCAAACTAAAAACGCAGGAGGAAAAAATGACTGACAAAGAACCAAACTATAGAGAGCTATTAGAAGAATATGAGCGACTCGTAGGGAGAATCTCTTCGGAAATAATGTCTGTTGCGAGTTATCCTGGATGGGACTACCAATATGATCCCTTCGAAGAAGCAAAACCTTATTTGCCTTTGGGAGAATTAGAAAAAATTTGCGGGAGAATTGGAATTAGCTCGCCATTCCGGAGATAAAATGGAAGAACAAACAATAAATTCGAAAATATTGAAAGGAGGTAAAAACAAAAAATGAGAATAAAAACAAGAGAAGGAAAGCTAAGCGAATGGATGAATGCAATTGACTTAGGGTGTGTACCAGTGGAAGTACTGGCACAGGCTGGAAGGGATCTTGCCATGCAAGCAACGGACCATCTAGTAGTGTATGGTAGCGATGGCAAGGTAAGATTCTTTTACGGAATGCCTGAAATAGATGGATCTGGGCATGCAGACACTTTACAGAATGGGATGATTCTAAAATCATGGAACATGACAAGCATGAACGAGATTGTCGATGCAATGAACAAAAAAATCGAAGAAGATGCTCTTTTTGAACTTCGTGGCAAAAGAACACTAAAAGAATTCTCTCCAAAAGAATATTCGAAAGCATCAAGACCCTATGTTCATCGAATGGCAAAACGAGAATGGGATTACAAAGTGCAGCCCAACATCCATAGAGTGAGGTTGTATAGAATGAAGTAGTCTCACCGATAAAATTAATTTTTTCTTTTTTTAATAATCACTACTTCCCTTTCCATCTTTCATACTCGAAGATGTTTACTCCGAGTTTTGTTAGATTCTTGTAAATATTAGCAATAGGAAAACCGACTATATTAGCATAACATCCATTTACCTTTTTAATAAAAATACTTCCAAGACCTTGAATCGCAAAAGCTCCTGCTTTATCTAATGGTTCTCCTGTTTTGATATAGTTTTTAATCTCCTCCTCTGTGATTTTTCTAAAATAAACTTCAGAAACTTCAAAATCTTTAATTTCTTTTTTTGTTTTACAATCAATTAAAGCTACTCCTGAATATACCTGCAATTTTTTCCCAGAGAATTTCTTTAAAAGTGAAAATGCCTTTTCTTTTGTATGCGGTTTACCTAATTTCTCCCCCTTGTAAGAAATAAATGTATCTATTCCCAAAACAATCCCATCTTTTCTTTTTTTGGCAACATCCTGTGCTTTCCCATAAGCAAGAGTCATTGCTAGTTCTTTTGGAGAAAGTTTCATAGTCATATCTTCCTCATAATCACTTGGGGCAATTTCAAAATCCAATCCCATTTGCTGTGCTAACCCATGCCTTCTCGGACTTGTTGTAGCTAGAATTATCTTTTGCCTTACCATCTTTTCATTTTGAACGCTTTTAGCTATTTAAGTTTTTTGTTTTTGGAGGAATTTTTCCTTCTATGTCTGTTGTTTGGTTTTTTATTTTTATATTAGTAATAAACTGATTTTCCTCCCTGCCCACTTACTAGTCCAATCATTATGCTTGCACAGTTGCAGACCCTTGTGATATCTGGATATCTGTAACTGCTGTAAGCGCTTGCTCCACCCATGTCTTTACCAAATAAACCTACCTGGCAAGAAGATGAGGTATATCCATCTGCATAGTCTTGTATTTTTAGTCTGAATAAAGGCGATTCCTTAAAATTCTGCCAGCAATCGGTTACGCAAGCCAACCTCTCTTCTTCAGGAGACTCTTCTGCGCTCCAGATAGAAAGTTCTCTGTAATTGCTATCTGCTTTATTAAAAATTCCCAAACAATTATCTGCATATCTGAAGACTCTTGAGCAGTACTCCATCTCAAATTTTCTAGTATCAAAGAAGCTTTTGACTAATCTTGGCGGACCATTTTTTTTAATAATCTCCATTCCTAAAAGACATAGCTTTTCAAAATTTTCATCTTTCATCTTTTCCTCCCTCCTTGTGTTTGAAGTGGTTTATCGCCCTCTTCTGGCGCTCGCTTGAGTTTGATTTTCATTTTATTATGAAGACTATGAAGTTAGAGATGGCGTAGAGTATTGAGAGAGCGAGTAGCTTCCAGCTACCTTTCTCAGTGTAGTCAAAGATTCCGGCCGCCATAAGGAAGAGTATTCCAGCGATGGCCAGTAGTTTTATTTTGTCCATTTTTTCTCCATTAGTCTTTCCATTTAGTTAATAATTAATGCAAAGAACATTAGATAAGTTAATGTTGTAGATTAAACCACAACAGAAATTATTATACTCTTTTTTCGACTAGAACTTAACTAAACATGGAGGAAAAAATGGAACAAGCAATACGAGAACTGCTAAGCGGAAGGATAAACACGCTAGAAGCTACGCACTTGCTCGACGCAGAAATCGGCGGAATCACTAGCGCGAAATGGAACCCTGGCACAGGACAATACAAGATATACAACCATACGAGAGTCATAAGCCTGCCAGTTAGGGGAGCTAGAAGAAAAGAAGCAGAAGCCCTACAGGAACTAGCAACGCTAGCCTACTGGAAAGCCCAAAGAAACGGGAACTACCAAGCGGGAGAAATCCACTTAGGAAAAAGCTGCTCTTCGAAGCATCACAAAAACGGCTTCCAGGCTTACACACAAAAACTACTAGCGCAATACGCAGCTTAAATAGAAAATGAGAGAAGGACGATTACTCATAAGGGACTTTATTTATTCAACCTTCTTTATTTTAAGATATTTTCTCCAACCAATCACTCTTTAGAATCGTTATGTGTTTCCTTACTGTCTTCTAATTGCTTAACTAGTTCAGAAATTTCTTTTGCTGCATCTGCATTTACGGATAAAGAATCGATTCCTTGTTGGATTAAAAATTCTACCATTTCTTTTTTCGATGCTGCTTGACCGCATATTGATGTTTCTACCTTGTTTGCTTTACATTCTCTAATTACTCTTGAAATTTGTTTTAGTACAGCTAGACTTGTTTCATTATATAAATATTGAACTGTATCATTACCTCTATCAATAGCTAAAGTATATTGTGTTAAATCATTTGTGCCAAACGAAATAAAATTAATTCCCAATTGGCATATATCTTTAATTAAAACTGCAGCTGCTGGTGTTTCGACCATTATTCCCCATTTTATATTTTCGTTTCCTATCATTTCTAAATCTTGTAAATATTTCTTAGCTGCTCTTACTTCTTCTACAGATATAATCTGAGGAAACATTACTCCAAATTTATGGCCCTTCTCTGCTAGCTCTTTTATAGCCATAAGTTCTGCTGTAAAAATCTTTGGATGCTTAAGAGAAAATCTTATACCGTGTAATCCTAACATCGGATTTCTTTCTATTTCTTTTGGGGAACCTTCTAAATTTGCATATTCGTCTGTTCTTATGTCGGAAGTTCTTACCCAGATTTCTTTTCCGATAAAATTTTCAGCTATTTTTTCAAAGGCAACTTTTAACATTTCTTTATACTCATCCATTTTCTCATTGTCTTCATAGTATAATGGATGTTTGCCGTTTGTTGCGATTATTCCTTCAATTCTTACTAATCCGACGCCAAATGCTTTTGTTTTTGCTGCTCTTTCTGCAAATTCTGGCAAATCAACTAGAACTTTTATTTTGGTTTTTGTTTCGACTATTGGTAAGACTTCTGCTCTTTTATTTTCCGCTCTTCCTAAATATACTTTTCCGTTTGTGCCGTCAACTGTTATTTCCTGTCCATCTTCTAAAACAGAGGTTGCGGTTTCTGTTCCTACAACAGCTGGAATACCCATCTCTCTGGAAACAATTGCAGCGTGTGCGGTTACTCCACCTTCGTCTGTTACAATTGCTGCTGCTCTTTGCATAGCAACAACCATATCTGGATTTGTCATTTGGGTAACCATAACGTCGCCTTGTTTGATTTTATCTAAATCTTCCATTCTTCTAATTATTTTTACCGGGCCGGATCCAATTCCGGGACTTGCCCCCATACCGGATACGATAACCTTTCCTTCTAGTTCGGCATTTCCCCTTTTGTCTATTAAGGTTGTAATCGCTCTTGTTTGCACTATGAAAATTTCTCCGTTTTCAATCGCGAATTCAATATCTTGCGGATGCTTATAATGTTCTTGGAGTTTTAATGCATATTCTGCCAGTTCTTTTATCTCTGCTGTTCTTAGAACTTTTTGTTTTGATTTCTCTTCATTTAATGTAACGGATTTTGTAATTCCAGAAGAATCTCTTACTATTGCTATTTTCTTGTCCTGTATTATTTCACTTAATATATCCAAATCTCTTGATACGACGTAACTATCTGGTTTTATTCTTCCCGAAACAATTCCTTCGCCTTGGCCAAAAACAGCTTCGATTAAAATATTATCTTGTTTTACTGGATCTACTGAAAACATAACTCCTGACTTATCTGAATTAATCATTCTTTGAACTACTGCTGCAATTCCAACATACGCGTCAAAACCTTTCTTTAATCTATAATAAACTGCTCTTGCTGTAAATGCTGAAGCGAAAACAGCTTTTACTTTCTCGATTAATTCGTCTTTTCCTTTTATATTTATGAAACTATCTTGTTGGCCTGCGAAAGAAGCTTCTTTTAGATCTTCTGCGGTTGCTGAAGAACGGACTGCAACAAAAACAGAATCTCTTCCGGTTTTCATGATAGCCAAAGCGTCTGGAGATCCTTTTATTCCACTTAAATCGATGTTAAAATTATCATAAGCTTCTAGAATTTCATTTCTTAAATCTTCAGGCATTTTTGTTTCTAATACTAATTCTCTTACTTCTTTTGTTTTTTCGTCTAATGTTTTTGTATTTTCTATATCTATCTTGGATAATAAATGATTTATTTTTTCTTTTAGACCGGTTGCTTCCATAAAATAATGATGTGCATTTGTTGTTACTATAAATGCTGGCGGGACCGGAAATTTAGAATTATACATCTCACCCAGATTTGCTCCTTTTCCTCCTGCAATTGGAACGTCCTTTTTTGAAACTTCTGTTAACCAGACTACGTACCTCTTTTCCATTTCTATTATATATAATAACGTATATTTAAAGGTTGCGGAGAAAACTGGACTAGTTACTATAATTATTACCAAAAACCAAATGGGAATTTAAGTGTGGCTTTCACACTAAATTTTCCGTCATAATCTCCTACCACACCAAAACCTAGAGTAGCTCTCTTCCCATATTCTTCAAGTGAATAAGTTTTCCCGAATTCTATTCCCCTTACACCTACTTTTATATGAATTCCATCTATGTGTCTATTCTCTGCTCTCATTCTGATTCTAGCCTTTAAAAGACCTGATGCGCTTGGCTCTGGATTTATTTTGACTCTTGTCCTATATACTTGGGGAGTTTCTACAGTTGTTGCTTTTTTGACTTTTGTCGCGGTACGATCGATTGCTTGAAAGATATCCCATCTTGGAACAAGTGTTTCCCATAATGCAGATAACGACTCTTTTTTTATAACTACTTCGTTTTCATCATATTTTTTCCACGCATAGAAGAATGGATCCTTGTGTAATTCGTCTCCCAGCGCCATGGTATAAGCATCTATTAGATTTTCTGAGTTGTATTTTTTAGATTTGGGTCTGTTATCTTCATCTAATCTCCCTATGATTCTTATCAAATCTAGGCCAGAGACTCTTCCGCTAAACGATTCTGCGAGAATTTCTGATGGAGTCTCCTCTTGAATCTGCGAGCGATGAAAATCAAAAACAGAATCTTCTTGCGCTCTTGCTCCATAAAGGGGAAGTAGACATGCCAAAACAACTGCCAGGTTCTTTTTCATGGTGCAGTTAATTTTTTATCATTTAAAAGGATGATTGGGATACAATAACTACATTACTTTACTGCCGTTTTCTATTCCTTTTTCTGGAGAAAGAAGAATTACTTTGGATTCGTCTGTATTTGAAGCTGCTAATAACATTCCTTGAGATTCTGAACCCTTCATTTTTCTTGGTTCAAGATTTACGATAACTATTATTTGTTTGTTGATTAGTTCTTCTTTTGCATAATATTTTTTTATTCCTGCAAGAATAGTTCTATTACCTATTTCATTCCCTAAATCGACGCTTAATTTCCAAAGTTTGTCCGCTCCTTCTAATCCTTCTGCGTTTTTTATAGTTCCAACTCTTAAATCTAATTTTGCAAAATCGTCGTATTTTATCATATCTGCCATGTTCATTATTCCCTCTATCTTTTTAGTTTCTATAGGTTTATTAAGTTTTTCCTGCGGCTTTTCTTCTAGTTTGGTCTTCTGGGATGAATCTTGCTGAACCTCTACCTTTTTGAATAATATTTCTGCTTTCTTGATTTTTGATATTTTTAATGGTTTATCTATTTCTTTGTAATCTAGTTTGAAGTTGAAAACTTTTGCAATCTTTTCTGATGTTTCTGGCATAAACGGAGAAACCAAAATGGCTATATTTTTTATTGCAATAACTAATTCGTATAGGGCTTCTTTATCTTGTGTCTCCCATGGTTTTTTCTCTTGTGTATATTGGTTTGCTTTATCTATATAGGAAAATATTTCATTTAGTGCTTTATCTATTTCATAATTTTCAAAATATTTCTCAACTTCAACTTGTGTTTTTTTCGCAGATAGAGAAGTTAGTTTGTTTTGTTTTAATCCATATTTCTCGACTAAAGCGGAAACCCTTGATACTAGGTTTCCTAGTTTATTTGCTAATTCGTTATTGTGACGTTCGATTAGAGATTTTTCTGAGAAATCGCCGTCGTTTCCTTCTGCAAATGCAAAATTTCTTGCAATAAAGTATCTTACTGAATCTGCGCCGTATTTATTTACCAATACTACTGGCGAAATAGCGTTACCTAGAGACTTGGATATCTTTTGTCCATTGAAGCTTAAAAATCCATGAACAAATACTGTTTTTGGCAAATCGTATCCTGCAGATTTTAAGAAAGCTGGCCAGTAAACACAATGAAACCAACTATTATCTTTACCCAGTAGATGAACATCTGCTGGCCAGAACTCTTGTTTCTTGCCTGCTCCAGTTACATAATTAAATAATGCGTCGAACCAGACGTAGACGATATGCTTTTTATCTAGTGGAAATGGTATGCCCCAATCAAAGCTTGTTCTTGAAATACTCAGATCTCTCAATCCATCCTTGACTCTGTTTATTATTTCGTTTCTCCTCTCAGCTGGCAAAATAAATTCTGGGTGTTCTTTGTAGAGTTTTAATAAGAAATTTTGATATTTGCTTAGTTTGAAAAAATAACTTTCTTCTTTAAGTTTCTCGACAGGTTTTTTATGCCAAGGACAACACCCGTCAACCAAATCTTTTTCAGTATAATATTCTTCGCACCCAACACAATAAAGTCCTTCGTAGGTTCCTTTGTAAATATCTCCTGCCTTGTCTGATCTTTTTATAGCATCTTGGACGATTTTTTTATGATCTTCGTCTGTTGTTCTGATAAATCTATTTGGCAAAACATTTAGAGCTTTCCATGCTACTTTGAATTTCTCTGAGTTTTCATCTACGAGTTGTCTTGGTGTTTTTCCTGCTTTTTCTGCCACTTCTTGTATTTTTTTACCGTGTTCGTCTGTTCCGGTTAGAAAAAAAACATTTTCTCCCAAAAGTTTATGCCAACGGCTAAAAATATCTGCAACTACCTTTTGATATGCGTGGCCTATATGTGGTTCTGCGTTCGGGTAGTCTATAGCTGTCGTTATGTAGAACTTCTTTGTGGGTTTAGGTTTGGGTTTTGCTTTAACTTTCTCCATTGATTTGTTAGGTAATATGGATATAAAAAGATAACTAAGAAGGCTTAGGCTGTGCGAGACCACGACATATGTCATGGTCTCGCACATTGTTTCGGATTACTCTATTGTGGTGTCTTTTCATAGTAGTTACAAACCAAAAGGTTTAAATATGTATAATGTATGTATATAGTATGGCAAAAAAAGATTTAAGTGGGTTGGATTTGAAAGGAGCAATAGACTTCTATAGAAGAAATAGTGCAGAACTTTTAAAGAGACTTCCTGGAGATGCTAATAATACAGATATTCAATATGATTTAGATAAACCCGATTGTATGGCTGTAACCCCTTCTCAGATAAATGCTTTAATAAATTTATTTCCTAGACAAGCAAGAGAAAGGTTTTACGTTGATGCAATAAGAGGATATCCTACAGTTTATTTTAGAAGAGATTATGCACCAGGGAGGGAAGTTACTTTTGACGCTACTGAGGCTATTTCTGAAACTGCTATTGTACCTTCTTTTATTCCTGATCATCCGGATGGGCATATAGGAATTTTTCGTATTCCAGAGTCTGTAATACCCGAAGAAATTATCAGGAGAATAATTCATAGCCAGGGCCTTGTCCATGAACTGGTGCATTCATTGGCAAAAAGGGCAAAGTCTCAAGGAACAGAACAGATTCAATTACCCAGTAGCCGAATTGTTAACACAAAAGATTATTTGCTGGGACTAAGAGAAATCCTAGAGGAGCACGCTCCCATAAGTGCATATTCTTCTGCGTTTAGATTACCCAATGGAAAACTTGACGATAATGAGGGAAGACTATTCCAAAGTATAGATGAAAATCTGGCAGAAATAGTTACTGCTCATCTTCTTGGTTTTAGTTTTTGTGACGATGATTCTCGAGGATTAAATCCGTTTGCTGATAGAAAGGGACTGGTAAAATTGGCACAAGATTATCTCTCTGCGAGAAAGGTATAAAATGGAAACTAAAACATTCAACATTACTAAGAAAATCGCTAAACATGGAAGTCAATCAATTATAGTTGTGCCGAGAATTCTAGAACAACATTTGAAACCGGGAATGATAGTTGAATTGAATATTAACATTATAGAAAATAAAATAATTCTGGAGGGAGGGAAATGAGAAGCATGGCGTTAAAAGAAATTCACGAAGAATTGGATAGTAGAAATATCCATCTACACTCAAGAGGAAGTAAGCAAAACATGGACGATCAAGCTACAGGCCTTGTTAAAAGATACGTTGATACTGCGCTACAAGAAAATGATTTTTTTAATGCCGCCATAGGGCTGCAAGCTTTGGGCGATGAGACTGAATTGAAAAGAATAGCAAAAGTGGCCTTGGAAACGAATCCTTTTGAATCATATTCTATTTTTAGAAAATTAAAAAATGCAGAAGGGATGGAAAGGTGCATTGCTCCCCTGATTCGACATCGAA
>CAYOYC010000013.1:0-19040 GCA_964408125.1 Candidatus Woesearchaeota archaeon | reverse complement strand
TTCCCGGAGAGACTTTTCTTATGTGCTCTAGTAATAGTTTTTCTTCCATTTGAAGGCCTGTTTTGAACATTTATTGAAACTTGTTGTGGGTGCAAGTATTTATATGTTTTGTGGATAAATTTAGTTAAAAATTAGTCTGGCGTCTACTGTGATTGCTTGTTTTTCTGTTATTATTAGGGGGTTTATATCTAGTTCTTCTATATTTTTATTGTGTTTTATTAGATTTTGGATTTTGTTTATTGTTTTTTTTATGTTAATTATCTCTCTCTTTTTTAATTTTTTTGAAAAATTTGTATCTTTTATCATTAAGATTATTTCATTTTCTTTAATTGGTAATACTCTGAATGAAACGTCTTTATTTTTTTCTACATCTGATCCACCTTTGCCAAACATTATTACGTGTCCAAATTCAGGAGTTTTTTTAATTCCTAAAATAATTTCTTCTCCAATTATTTGTTTTTGAATAATTACTTCTTCGAAATTTTCTATTTTAGAAAGTTTGTCAAAATATTTTTCTGCCTGTTCTGTAGAGGTAATGTTTGTTTTTACTCCGTCTATTTTCGCCTTGTGCATGATTTTTTTAGAAGAAATTTTCATTACCCATGGAAATTTAATTTTTATTTTCGATAATTCTGATTTCTTAGATACAGTTGTTCTTTTTACTACGTTAAATTTGTTTTTTTCTAGAAAGTCTTCGGCTTGTTTTTCGGTTAGTTGTTGCATGTATTTTTCTCCAGTAGCCATTTCCAAATAGGCAAAACTTTAATTTTTTTGTCTTCCACTTTAAATTCTTCTTCTTGCTCATAAGTTAAAATTAAACCCTCTTTTAACTTAAACTTCTTCATTGCTTCCACCAATCCGGTTATTTCTCTGTCTTTGTTATCGACGTTTAATTGATAGCATGCCTGAATTAACTGAGAAACTTTATTTTTTTCACTGACAACAAAATCACATTCATTTTTTTCTTGAAAATAATAAAGTTCGTAGTTTCTTCTTTTTAACTCAATAAAAACAATATTCTCAAATATTCTACCAAAATTTGTTTTAAAGTTAATTCCTACAACGTTGAAAAATGCAGGGTCGACGATGTATATTTTTCGGGGAAAATTTAATTGCTTTTTAACAGAATAATCAAATCGTAGCAATTCAAAGAATAAATAGCTGTTATTCAAGTGGGAAATATATTCTTTAATAGTTATTGCGTTTGAAAGATTTAGTGCATTTTTTAAAGAATTATAAGTAAATGGCGAGGAGATGTTCGTCGAGAGTAAATTGACTAATTCCTTCAAGATTTTTTGACTTTTTATATTATATCGAGAAATTATGTCTCTGTATAAAATGTTATCGTAAATAGTTTTTATATAATCAGTATCTTTGTTTTCCAAATATTCAGGTATTCCACCAAGATTCATATAATCTGAAAAATATTTCTTTATTTCTGCCTTTTCTTCTGTCTTAAATTTTATGTTTTTAAAATCGAAGTTGTTTTTGAGTAAAAATTCTCCGAAAGAAAAGGGATATAGCTCAAACATCTTGTACCTTCCGGTTAACTTTGTTCCGAATTCTTTGCTTAATAAACTAGAATTAGAGCCAGTTAAAAATATCTTTTTATTTTCGTCATGAAGTCTTCTTATAAAAGATTCGAAATTAGAGATATTTTGTATTTCGTCGAAGAAATAATAGTCCGAAACGCCATATATTTCTGTTAGTAGTTCATTTAATTTTTCAAAATCTCTTGATTCAAAGTTTAAAAAAGATTCGTCTTCAAAATTAACATAGCAATAGTTTTTCTTTTCCGAAATTAGTTTAGAGATAATTTCTTTAAAAAGTGTAGATTTTCCAACTCTCCTCATCCCAGAGATAATTAAAATCCTTTTATCATTCAGAAGCAAGAGAATTTCATCTAAGATATCTCTTTTAATTAAGCTTTTCTCGGTGAAAAATCTATCTTTCTGCCTATTTAGAGCATTCCTAATTAATTCATAATCTGCCATTATTTAGAGAGGTAAATAGGTTTTATAAATCTTTCTACATACTAACTGCCAGTTAGTATGTTTGCCATTTATACTAATTATCAGTTAGTATAGTTTTATAAAAAGATTAAATGGTATTTAAAAGTTGAAGGATGTTAAGTTTGGCGTTATGCTTAATACAACACTAAATTTATAAATCAGCACGCCTTTAAGAAATTATGAACGAACCACTATCAACTCAACTAAGACAACAAAGGAGATTTGTAAACTCTAGTCCGGCTCGTCAATCTGAAAGCGACATTGATCAACTCTAATAAAAGATTTATATACTTTCTTTATTTAATTTTTTTAAGATGGTGAATATGAATAATTTCTTTAATCCGAGAACTGTAGCTATTATCGGAGCGTCTGATCACGTGGAAAAGGTTGGGGGCATCCTTCTTAAGAAAGCGTTGGCTAGTAAGTTGGAAGTTATTCCGATAAATATTTCACATGATTCGCTTTTTGGGAAAAAATGTTTTAAGTCGGTTTTAGATTATTCGGGGAATATCGACCTAGCAGTAATAGCTATTCCGGCAGAATTTGTTGTTAAGGCGCTAGAAGAGTGCGGAAAGAAAGATATTAAGAATGTTGTTCTAATTAGTGCAGGGTTTTCTGAGGTTAATAATAAAAAAGGAGTAGAAGATATTGTGAAAATTGCTGATAAGTACGGAATAAGGTTTTTGGGGTCGAATTGTTTTGGGACATGTAATCCTTCTAAGAATTTAGATTTAACATTTGCAAATTCCATGTCTAGAGAGGGAGATATTGCCTTTATTAGTCAATCTGGGGCATTGTGGAGCTATATTGCGGATTTGAAGGATGTGGGGGTGTCTAGTTTTGTTAGCTTGGGGAATATGGAGAATATGGACTTTGATGATTTTATTGAATATTTTGGGAAGGATGGAATGACAAAGTCTATTGTTTTGTATGTTGAAAAGTTGAAGAATGGGAAAAGATTTTTGGAGGTTTGTAAAAGGGCTATTAAAAATGGTAAGCGAATTTACGCAATTAAGGGTGGGAGCTCGGATGCTGGAGAGAAGGCGGCGATAAGTCATACGGCAAGTTTAGCTTCGGATTATGCAATTTACAAAGGTGCATTTAGACAAGCTGGAGTTGAAATGTGTGAGAATTTCTTAGAAATGTTTGAGAGGGCGAGTGGTAGAAAGATGAATATTAAAAGTAAAGGCGTTAAGATTGGTAGATCGGCATTTATCATAACAAATGCGGGAGGGGCGGGAGTTTTGCTTTCTGATTATCTAACTAGAAGAAATATAAAAATTGTTGATAAGTCTCTGGATATTATAGGGACTGCCTTAGCTGAAGATTATATGAGAAATTTTAATGAGATAAAGAATAAACCGTTTGAAACATTGTTTGTTATTTTAACTCCGCAAAGTATGTCTGAAATGGAAAAGACTGCTGATAAAATAGTTAGCATGAAGAAAGAATTAGTTCGTATGAAGAAAAACGTAGTTGCTGTATTTTTAGGAGATAAAAGCATGAAAGAGGCTAATAAGATTTTTGAGAAGAATGACGTTGAGTTTGTGAATGGGTTTGGGGAGATATAACGTTCTTTCAAAATCTTTAAATAACCTCTTTAGTTATATATCTTATGAGGTGCGAGATTTTAGTTGGTGGGAAGGCTGGCCAGGGGCCAAATATTCTTACAGAAATTTTATCTCAGGCTTTAATAAAAGAGGGTTATTTTGTTTTTTATTCAAGAGATTATCAGTCGTTGATTAGAGGAGGGCACAATTTTAACATATTAAGTTTTTCAGATGAGCCCGTTTATAGCAATTCTTCTAAGATTGATGTTTTAGTTTCTTTAGATGAGAGCACGGAAAAGATACATTCTAAGAATTTATCTAAAAATGCAATTGTTGTTAAGTTTGTCCAAGGGAAGGGGAATATGTTTTATGCTGGAGTTTTGTTTAAGATTTTGGGTTTGGAATTTAAGATATTGGAGGGAGAGTTGAAGAATTTGAAAAAGCTTGAAGAGAATGTTAAGGACGCGAAAGGTGGTTATTCTGTAGAGAATAGAATTTTAAAATTAGAGAAAGTTAAAAATAAAAGTGAGGGGTTAGTTTTGCTAAATGGAAGTGAGGCGACTGCTTTGTCTGTGATTAAATCTGGTTTGGATTTATATTATGCATATCCTATGACGCCTGCTACGCCGTTGATGATGGAACTTGGAATGGCACAATTAGAAAAAAATAATAAACATCGAGTTATAGAAGTTGAAAATGAAATTGCGGTTGCTCTGGCTGGAATTGGTTCGGCTACACAAGGAAAGAGGGTAATGGTTGGGACTTCGGGTGGGGGTTTTGATTTAATGACAGAAAGTTTGAGTTTTGCGGCGATGGCAGAGGTTCCTATTGTGTTTTATTTGGCGCAGAGACCTGGTCCAGGAACGGGAGTTGCAACTTATACCTCACAGGGAGATTTGAATATGGCCTTGCATGCAGGGCATGGAGAATTCTTTAGACTTGTTGTTGCTCCGGGCGATAATGAGGAATGCGCTAAGCTTGCAAATGATTGTTTTTACCTTTCACACAAGTATAGGGTTCCTTCTATATTTTTAATTGATAAACACTTAGGGGAAAGTAAGTTTTTATTTGATGAGAAGGTGGCGTTGGGTAAAATCAAGGAGATTAAAAGTTCTGTGAAGGTCGGAGAGAGATTTAATAGTTACGAATCTGATAAGAAACAAGATGATATTGCTACGGAAGATGCTGTGGTTATTAAGAGTAATTTTGAAAAAAGAATGGCAAATGTGAGAGACATAGAAAATGAAGCTAAAGAGCTTGGAATGATTAAGGTTTATGGGAATGAGAAGTCTAAAAATTTAATTTTAAGTTGGGGCTCTACAAAAGGAGCTATATTGGATGCTTTAAGCGAAATAGATGCTAAGTTTGTCCAGGTTTTGTATATGAGTCCGTTTCCGACGAAACAAGTTGAGGATTTAATTGGGAAGGCTAAGGAGGTATTAGTTATAGAGAATAATTCTGAGTCGCCACTTTCAAGATTAATTGCGGAAAAAACTGGATTTATTGTTGAGGATAAAAATAAAATCTTAAAGTATGATGGAAGGCCGTTTTTCGTTGATGAATTGGCTGAAGAGATACGGAGGGGATTGAAATGAAACTCACTATGGAGGATAAAAAATTAATAGCAGAGACGCGTAAAAGGCTTTCCAAGAATCCTTTATTAAAAAAGAAAGTGTCTGTTGGTTCTACGTTAGTAACAAAGAATAATAAGTATTTTGGTGTTAGTTTAGAGCTTTCGTGTAGTGTTGGGAATTGCGCAGAGTATTCTGCTTCTTCTGCAATGGTTGCAAATGGAGAAACCGAAATTAAGAAAATAGTTGCTATTCATCATAGAAAAGTTATTCCACCATGTGGTAAATGTAGGGAATTATTATATGAACTTAATAAAAAGAATCTTGAAGCAGAAGTAATTGTCTCTGAAAAAGAGAAGGTTAAATTAAAAGAGCTTTTACCAGATAGGTGGCAGAACGTTTTGAGGAGGAGTATATAAAATGATAACTCCAATTCAAATAATCTCAATTGTAGGCTTAGTTGTAATAATAGCGGGGACATCACTTGTTTCAAGCAGTTTGAGGATTAGAAGAAGATATACTTATCCGTTGCTAATTCTTGGTGGAATTTGTCTTTTGGTTTATAGTATTAATCTTAAAGATACTATATTTATTATACTTCAGGCTGTTTTTATAGTTGCATCTATTGTTGGGTTGATAAGAATAAACGAGAAACATTTGAGAAATGAAATTAAAAAAATTGGGAGGAAGTTGAAATGAATGAAAATATAATTATTAGAAAAGCGAAAGTAGGTGATGAAAAGGGGGCAGCCGAGATGATTGCCGAAGGACTGAGAAGAAAAAATTGGTTGTATAATGGTGGGAACAAAATACCTAACAAAGAAAAGATTGCAAAAATGCGTGAGAAATACAAAAAATGGGGGCAGGGAGAAGTAGTCTTTCTTGCAATAGATAAAAAATTAAAGAAAGTTGTTGGTTCCATTTCTGGCTCATTTAAAAAAACTGGAAGGCTTAGACATAGAATCGATTGTGGTTGGGGAGTTCATCCAGATTATCAAGGACAAGGAATTGCCACAGAATTATTAAATATACTTTTAAAATATGCGAAGAAAAAAGGATTCAAAAAAGCAGAGGCCGAATGTGCTATTGAAAATGTTCCCTCTTGGAAATTAGCTAAAAAATTTGGTTTTGAAATTGAGGGAATAAAAAAGAAAGCTCTTTTGACTGACGACGGAAGATATATCGATACATACATTGTTGGGAAGGTGTTAAAATGAGTAGTAAATCAATTCGTACAAACACAGCACCAACATGGTGTCCGGGATGTTTTAATTTTATGATACTTGCGGGTGTACAGAAATTTTTGGAGAAACAAATTGCAAGTGGTAAAAAGAAAGATGATTTTGCGATTGTGTCTGGAATTGGATGTCATGCGAAGATATTTGATTATTTAGATTTGCAAGGTGTTAATTCTTTGCACGGAAGGGTTTTGCCGGTCGCGTTGGGAATGAAAATTGCTAATCCTAAATTGAATGTTTTGGGCTTTTCTGGCGATGGGGATGCTTATGCGGAAGGAATGGAGCACTTGATTCATATGGCTAGATATAATTCAGATATAAAATACTTGGTGCATAATAATCAGGTTTTTGCGTTGACTATTGCGGAACCTAGTCCTGTGACTGAAAAAGGCTACAAAGACAAGACAAATCCGTTTGGAGTGAAACTACAACCGATTAATCCGATAAAGTTGATGCTAGGGGCTGGAGCGAGTTTTGTTGCGAGAGTATTTGCAGATGTTAATCAAGTTCAGCAGGTACTAGAGGAAGCGCATAAGCATAAAGGATTCTGTTTTATTGAAGTTATACAGCCTTGTATTATTTTTCATAATGATTTAGGATATAAAGAAAAGATGTATAATTTACAGGAAGCGAAGCACGATAAGACGAATTTTGAAATGGCGATGAAGCGTGCGGAAGAGTTTGATTATAATTCTATAAAGACAGATACGAAGATTCCGTTGGGGATTTTTTATCAGGTTAAGAAAGACGTGATTGAGGAGATGATTTAGTTACAATAAAATTTATAAATGATAGGGCTTTCTTTATTTTGGAGGTTGAAATGGTAAGTGTTAAAGTTGATAAAAAATTATGTATAGGATGTGGAGCTTGTGCGTCTTTGTGTTCTGATGTTTTTGAAATGAAGGGTGGTAAATCCGTTGTTAAGAAAGCGAAGGTCGATGATGCTGCGTGTGTGAAAGAAGCTGAATCTAGTTGTCCGGTTGGAGCGATAAGTGTGAAATAGGGATTGTTATTTTTTAAAACTAATTCCTTCTGCTTTTTTTATCCAACCCTTATTTTTTTCTTTGATAGATGCTTCTTTCGAGAATTTCATATAGTTTTGAATTCTTCTTGTCTTTTCAGAAAGTGTTTTATTTTTAGAGATAAATGGTCCGCCAAGGCATCCCCCAGCGCAGAAGTTTATATCAAGAAATCTAATTCTTTTGTCGGGATGTTTTGCGTAATTATCTAGATATTTCTTTACCTTATCTACTCCATCTATTATTTTTATTTCGTTTTTCTTGAGTACACCCTTGAGGTGTGCAGTTTTACTTAGTCCACCTGCGACTGGATAAATCTTGGTATAGTCGTTGTATAAACAATCGAATGCCTCTATCTTTCCGTTTGGTGTTTTTTTGTTAGAGATTTTATTTTTTATAAATAATTGTTTGAGTTGTTGATAATCTATTACATAATCTATATACTTAGAGGATTCTGCCTCTTGTTTTTTGAAACTACAGGGAGAAATAAAGATTCTTTTATATTTTGGAAAATTCTTTTTACATATTTTTGCGGTTGCGATCATGGGGCTGTCTACCTTTACCAGATTATTTTTATATTGCGGATAATTTGCTTCTATGAAATAAGTAATTCCGGGGCAGGCTGTCGAAATGAAAAATTTGTTTTCGTTTAATATTTTATGATATTCTCTGTTTACCATTTTTGCCCCGAAGGTTAGTTCTGTTACTTTTGAGAAACCGAGTTTTTTTAGAGAGATGATAATTTCTGGGTAATCAAATTCTGCAATGAAGCTCGGAGCGAGCAATGCTATACATTTTTGTTTTTTCAGTATTTTTTGAATATCGTCTTTCATTTGTAATGTTTCTCCCATATTGATTTCGCAGCTTGAGTTATTTCTTTTTCAGAGTGGAATATTTTGTGTATTGTTTTCTTGGTACCATATAATGAAAATAGTGCTATTAGTCCTAGTCCAGATAGGTAAAAGAACATAGCGTTTTGGTTGAAATTCCATATAAATCCAGCAATTAATCCACCAATTATTACAGCCATTCCTCTTATAAAGTGGAAATAGCCCATTGCAGTACCCTTTTCTCTTCCAGATAAATCAGCTATCATCGCCCTTTGAACTGGATCGGTCATTGCGAAGGTAATTCCATAAAGCCCAAATAGTATTCCAATAGTTGTTATCTTAGTTGTTATCGCAAATCCGAAACAAACTATTATGAATAAAATGTAGCCGAGGAATAATGTTCTTTTTCTGCCTATTTTATCAGATAGTCTTCCAAAGGGTCTTGAGCCTAGTGCGCATATTAGTCCGAAGAAGGCATAAAGCGCTAGGGGAATAATTTCTCCACCAATAGCTGATTTTGCTTTTAATAAAACAAACATATAAAGTCCAAAGTTTGCGATTGAAAATATTGCTAGGATGTAAATTATCTTTTTTAGTTTTTTATCTAAATTATATATACTATCAGCCATATTTCTTTTTATTGGATCTATTTTTTTATCCTTTACAAAGAAAAGAGGTATGAGTGAAAGAGATGCGATTCCCCCGGCAACGAGTACTATTGTTCTAAAATCCCACTTTAGAAGCCAGAATATCAAAATTACAGCCACTGTCCCTAAAAAACCACCTAAACTATCAAACATTTGATGTAGGCCAAACCCATCACCTTTTCGTATTTTCATTTGAGATATTATTGCATCTCTTGGTGGGTCTCTAATTTTTCCAATTCGTTCAAGTGAAACAAAGGCTATAACTTGATTTGCTGATTTTGCAAGACCTATCAGGAGTTTAAGTATTGTTGATGCTAAATATCCGAAAAATATTATTTCTTTTCTTTTACCTATTCTATCTGAGAACCATCCCCCAAATAATTTTAAAAGACTTGAAAGTCCTTCTCTTAGTCCACTAATTAAACCGATGGCAATACCACCACCACCTAGAGCACTTATGAAAAATGGTAGAATAGGGGAGATCATTTCACTTCCCATGTCATTAAACATACTAGAACCACCCAATAAATAGATATTCTTTTTATCTTCTTTTCTCGTCATTCTTTTTTTAGGGTTTTGTTGTTTTTAAGGGTTTTGAACGCCAACACAGGGAATCGAACCCTGGGGCCCCGTGAGAGGCCGAGGTTAGCAACCTCGTGCAATACCACTATGCGATGTTGGCTTATGTTATTTGCAGAGTTTGAACATTTAAAAAGGTTTGTTGCCCCAATAGCGTATGTCAATATTAGAACTTCGTAAAGAATTAAAAAAATTGGCTAATTCAGAAAAGGCTAAACTTCTTCAGCGATTTTTTAAAACCGGTAAGGGGGAATATGCCGAGGGTGATGTTTTTTTGGGAATTATGGTCCCGCAGCAAAGAGAGTTGGTAAAACGATATTGGAAAGAAATAACACTGAAAGAAGCCGAGGAGTTATTGAGTTCTAAATTTCACGAGGAAAGATTAACGTCTTTATTTATTCTTGTTAAGAAATTTGAGAAAAATAGTGAACAGAGAAAAGATATTTTTGATTTATATTTGAGAAATACTGAGAATATCAATAATTGGGATTTGGTAGATGTTACGACTCCGAGAATTGTGGGAGCGTATTTAACTGATAAGAAACGTGATGTTCTGTATAAATTGGTTAAGTCAAATAATCTTTGGGAACGAAGAATATCGGTTCTTGCTACGTTTGCGTTTATTGCAAGAAGAGAGTTTGGTGATTCGTTAAGAATTGCGGAGATATTATTGAATGATAAACATGATTTAATTCATAAGGCTGTTGGTTGGATGTTGCGTGAGATTGGGAAGAGAGATCAGAAAGTCGAAGAAGATTTTTTGAATAAATATTATAAGCAGATGCCGAGGACGATGTTGAGATATGCGATTGAGAAGTTTAATGAAGAATTACGATTGAAGTATTTGAATGGAGAGATTTAGTTGCTAGATTTTCTTTGTTTTCCGCGAAATTCATATTCTGAAATTGCCCCTTGGTAACTTTCGTTTACAATCTTTTGCCAGTCTTTAAAAGAAGTAGAATCAAATCTGAAGCGTTCTAGTACCAATCTTCCAGTAATTAGAGAATCATTTGGATTCACGTCGGATAATGCTTGTCTCAAAAGCATTTTTTCTGCACCACTTAAACGCAAGTCCCACTCTCTTTCAATATATTGATATAGTTTGTATGGTTTCATTCTTATTTTATAGAATTCTAACGTTATTCTTTACGATCATCTCTAGAATTAATCTAACATTTCAATCTTAATAGAAACTGTTCTTGGAATCTGTATTCTCATAATGCTATGAAGAACTTTGTCGTTTGAAGGTAAGTCTAGAACTCTTTTGTGTATTCTCATCTCAAAATTGTCAAAAGTAGCAGTACCATCACCGCAAGGAGATTTTCTCGTAGTAATTTTCATTCTAGATGTAGGCAATGGAATAGGTCCAGAAACAATTACGCCAGCATTTGAAGCAATCATCTTTATATTTTCAATTACTTCGTTTAGTTTTTGTATATCTACGCTTTGCAGTTTTATTCTTACCTTTGACATATAGGGCATCACAAACTATTCATTTGTGAAGTAATTACATGAAAAAAAGTAGCTTTTTAAAGATTACTAATTTAAATAAATCATGAAAAGGAGAGGACTAATAGTGTTTTTGGTATTTATTCTTAGCGGAGTTTTGTATTATATTTATATTGATACTCCTGTAATTACGGGGGATTCGGTCAAAGAAATAACAGCTGTTGTTGAGAGGGTTATAGATGGAGATACTATTGTTTTAGATAATGGGGAGAAGGTGAGGTTCTTGGGAATAAATACACCTGAAAAGAAAGAATTCTATGCAGATGAAGCAATCGCATTTATGAAGGGTGTGGAGAATAAGACTGTTAAGGTTAAAATTTCAGAAAAAGATAAATATGGTAGGTCCCTAGGGTATGTTTTTTATAATGGGAAGTTATTAAATGAAGAGCTACTGCGGGGTGGGTTTGCGTCTCTTTATATTTATGATAAAGATGAATATACAGTTAGATTAACGAAAGCGGAGAAGACGGCTATGGATTCTGGAATTGGGATATGGAAGAAATCTTCTAATTTTGGTTGTTTGGTTTTAACTGAGTTAAAATATTTAGAAGATGGCAAGAGGTGCACAAATAGAGAGAGAATTATATTAGAGAATTCGTGTAAAACATTAAATGTTTCAATAAAAGATGATGCGACGCACATAGAGCATGTGCTGATTAAGACGGGAACGTTTTCTAAAAACTATTCTTGTATTTTTAATGACGCGGGAGATTCATTATATGTTTGGGATAAGTCTGGGTTATTGGTTTTTGAGAGATATTAGTTATAATCTATAATCATTCTTCGTAGCTTTTCTTCGTTGTGTATAAATTCTACCCTTGAGAATACTCTTCCTTCTCTAATTAATCTAAGTATTTCTAAATCGCATTCGTGTTGTGGAAGTTTTGGTATTTGTTCTGGGGAATGTATTTCTATCGTGTCTCCATTATCGGTTTTTGTGTTCGTTGGCAGTGCGGTTAGTTCTCCAGTGTATATTTCTACTTCAAAGTCCCATGGTTTGAGTTTTCCGTTAAATGTTCTTTCGTTGTTGTTAAAAAATACTGTTCCGAATCTTCTGATTGTTCTTAATCCAACTCCAAGTTCTTCCAAAACTTCTCTTTTTGCGCATTCTTCTAAAGTTTCTCCATCTTCTAGCTTTCCACCGGGGGCTACATATTTTTGGTAGTGAAAATCAGTTAGATCGTGATCTCTTAAAATCATTGGTACATGGTTGCCATATGTTGCATAGCATAAAATACCATGTTTTATTGGTCTGTCTGCCATAAAATAAGATGCTGTTGTGGGTTTTTAATTATTTATATGTTTAATCTTTAAGAAATCGTATAGGCATAAAGCTCCGAATACTAAGAATAATCCAAGACAATAGCTTGCGATTACGTCTGAAAACCAGTGAACGTTAAGATAAACTCTGCCTAGTCCTACTATTGCCATTCCCGAAATACAGATTATAATTGAAACTATTTTCTTTAGTTGTGATTTTATTCTAAGAGACAAAAATATTAATATTCCGAATAGAATTGTAGAAATTAGGGTGTGTCCGCTTGGGAATGAGAATCCAGAATCTACGATTAAAGAACTTATTGGTCTTGCACGGGCAAATGCATATTTTAGAAGATAGATTAATATTCCGCCTGCTGCAGATGTCAGAAGTAATAAAATTGAATATGTTTTCTTTTTATATATCCATAAAATAATGGAGATTATAGTTAAAAGTATAATTATGTAAGTAGGTTCAAAAAGGGTGTTTATTATCAATGAGGAGGTCTGTAAAAAGTTTGTTTGATGGGTTGCGGAAAATAGAGCCATTGAGTTATCTAGATTAATTAAAAATTGCGTGTTGAGATTTATGGCGATTAGGGCAAATAGAACTAAAAATATTAAAGACGAAATCAATAAATTATTTTTCTTCATATTCTTTACATGTATTTTGTATTATTAAATGTTTGTTAGAGAATTATAATATGCCACATATTTTTCGTATGGTTTTTTGGCTTATTTCTCTATCCCCGGGGATTTTTGGTTGTGTTTCTGTAATTGTTCTTGCATCTAGGTGTTCAAGCAATCTTAATGGTCTGTCAGCAGGGAAATACGCCATCCATTCTCTTAGTGGAATTCCAAACCATGGGCTATTATCTTTTGGGCGAAGTTTGTTTGGAAATATTTGAATTGTGTTTTGGTATCTTTCAATTTGTTTCTGTCTTCCATGTATGTTTGTGGTGCAATCAGCCAAATTTGGGGATGTATTTGGGTATAAAGAGCAGTGCTTATTTGTTAATGCACATTGATTTTCTATTCCATCTACAAAAGTATCTGTTCCTTCATTGTGATGAAATCCATAAAATGGGCATCCTCTCATTGTCGGTGTTTCATTTATTGTCATTTTTAATAAATCACCAGAACTCTCTTCCCTTAATTATAAAATATATTTGTGTTTTTAAGTGTTGGGTTTTAGTAATAGGCGGCGTCAGTGCGCCGCGAGCACTGACGCCAATCATCGCAGCCTATGATTTGTAAATCTTGCGACCTACTTGTCATGTGGCGATGAATGTGATATGTGATAAAGTTAAGCAATAAATTTGATTATTAAAGGTTGTTATTCTCTTTTAATTTTCTTTTTCTTCATTAATAAATAGTTTGCACGACCTCCGCCTAAAGTTGCGTCATCTCTTGATTCTATTATCTCAAAATATTTCTTAAATAAATTAATTAATTCCCGTAATGAAAGAAACCATAGTTTGTTTCCACTAGGCGCATATCTCATTTTGTCTCCAACCCTTCCAAATTTATCTGCATTTATGTTAAAGCTGGAGGAAAGATATAATGCACCTGGTCTTAAAATGCCAGCAATCTTTTCTACATATATTTTTCTCTCTTTTGGTGGTATGCAATGCATAATAGACCATTCTAGACAAAAATCAAAGGGTCCATCCAACATATTCAAATTATCTTTTATAATATCTTTGACAACAAAGCGAACTTCAGGTGCATTCTTTTTAGCATATTTAATTGCATTTTTACTAAAATCGATACCTGTAACATTAAATCCCTTGGATAAAAGATATTTTGAAAGAAACCCTTCTCCACATCCAATGTCAATTGCCTTGCAGGGTTTTAATAAACCGGTCTCTATGAGTTTTACTAAATATTTTGGAGGTTCTTTTCTAGTCCAGGGTGCTGAGCAAGGCGAACCATATTCTTCGAAGTAGTCTTTCATAAAGTATTAAATGAAGTTTCTTTTATAAATTTACTTCTCTTTAACATTTTAGACATAGTCACGATGGAGGTTGCCCAGCCTAAGCGCGATGAATGTGATATGTGATAAATTGTGGAAAATATTTGGATACTTAAAGTTATTGAATTATTTCTTCTTCTTTTCTACCTTATTAATTACTCTCCACGCAAGAATTCCGAATATTACTAAAATTGCTATTAACGCTAAGAATACAATTAATTTGTTTTGTAGATTCATAATTATGCCTTCAAAAACCAAAATTCCACCTGTTGCTAATCCTGTTATTTGGATTAGATTTTCGATTGCAAATAATCCAATAATTAATAATAGGAATCCTATTCCTGCGAATATATAGAATCTATATTGATTGTATGGCTTGAGTGCATTCTCATATTTTTCTTGACATTTTTGATAAAAATCACAATATCCTTGCGGACATGGGGTCTTTATACACTGAATATTTTGAGGGGTCCATGTGCCGTTATTTTCTTCGCAAATTTGCATTGTAAGATTTTCGATTTCTAGTGGAATGCTTTTAGACATGTTACAGTAGTCTGTGTATTCTGGTTCGTTTAAAAAAAGACTCGTGCCAACATTAACTGTTGAGACTATAATTATTGTTAGTATTATGCTTATGAGAATTGATAAAGCAAGTTTATTCACCATGAGATATTAAGGAGTTTGTTGTTTAAATAAGTATTTATTTAGTTTCTTTCTGCGTTTTCTGCTTTTTGAATTGCAGTTTTATTCTTTTCGAAGAATTCTATTGCTTCTTTTAATTCTTTGTTCTTGGGATTTTCTGCATATTTGTGAATATCTATTTTTTTCTTATATGCCTCACATGCTTGTATGAGTGCTCTTGCTCCATCATGTGTTCCTTTAGGATGAGCATGCACACCCGCGCCCATTGTTGTGATAAAATCCAGGCTACCCATTACGTCAATAAATGGTTTCAATAAAGTTGGATTTAACCCCCCAGATATAATTGGACAACATTTTTTCATTGCTCTCCATGAATCATCTTCAAGGACAATATGATGTGCACTATCTTGATGAACAAGTTTCACAAAATCCGCATCTTTCTCTGGGATCTTCCCCCATGATTGGTTGAAAAAGTGTCCTTTTCCTACTAGACTTAATATGCTTTTTGCAGATGTTACGTCTTCTTCTGGAGAGCCAGCCATTTTTCCAACTCCAGCTGTTCCGGTGTGTATTCCAGATGCGCCCGCTAGTCTTGCAAATTTTGATAAAACTAAAACAGAGAATCCGAATGGATTTTCTGGACGAGTAAATGCTCCGTGTGCAGCTCTATGAAAGTGAATAAAAACATCAGGATATCTTCTTCTTAGTGTTTGAACGGCAGTCCAACCAGATGTTATTCCGTCTATTAAGAAGGCGTAACTTCCCTTTTCGAATCCTGCATTTTTAATTAATTCACATCTTTCGATCATCGTGTCAAAATCTGCGGCAGAAACATTAAACGAATGAACTTTTTTCTTTCCGGTTATTTTTACTGCATTATCCATGGCTTCCTTTACATGTGCGACCATCTTGTCATATGGACAGAAATCTTGATTTGCCTGGGGCTCGTCGTTTTTAACAAAATCTCCACCTCCAACCCAGAAATCAAAACAAACTTCTGCATATTCTGCGGACGTTAGACCCATTTTTGGTTTTATTATTGTTCCTAAAATTGGTCTGTCATAAACTTTTAGATATTTTCTCATATCGTCTAATGTATAATTTGGTCCATCATATTGTTCTAGCATTGCTGGAGGGAACCAAACGTCTAGTAGTTTTAGAGCGGAGACTTCCTTCATTCCTAAAACATTTCCCACTACATATGTTAAAATATTTTGAACATTTCCGATTCTATCGAATAGCCTACATGGATATGCGATCCAGACTAGATTTTTCTTTAATTCTAATTTGTATACTAATGCATTCATTTCTCTAGAAAAGGGGGTTTCTGTATTTACTTTAAAATTTGTTCCTGTTGAAGATTCGGCTGAGACTTCAGCTGCTGCTTGTAAAAAATTTAATGCTTTTCCCGGTAGTAAATGGAATACACATAACATGTATTCTCCGTTTTGTGGGTTTTCTAGATTAAGATTCACGTAAGCCTTTTGTTTTTCATTTAGACTTTCCAGAAGTTTTTGGTTTCCAGACTTATCACTCTTTTTTTTCATAGATATAGTTTGCTTCTAAAGTTTATAAAGCTTATGTGAGTTTCTTTTTTATTAGATAAATGTCATCGTTTACTCTGCATAGTGGAAGTTTTATTCCTACTTCTTCTCCTTTTATCGCCTCGTTGACCGGATTATTATTTATTTGCATAGTTTCTATTTTGTGCTTTATTAGGCCTGTTTTTTCTCCTATGATATATATCTCATCTCCAATTTTTAATTTTTCTGCGTTTAATTTTATGGCGGCAACTGAGATATTTGGCCAGTATTTTACAATTTTACCTATGAAAGCTTTATTTTCAGTTTGTTCACCAGAGTCTGAATTAGTGAAGTCATCTGAGGTCGGTGCTTTAATATAAAATCCGGAAGAGAATCCTCTGTTGTAGACTCTTTTTAGTTCCTCTAGGGATTCTTCTATCTCCTCTTTTGATAGTTTTTTATCTAAAGCTTTTCTGTATATTTTTGTTACAGTATAAACATATTCTGGGTTTCTATTTCTGCCTTCTATTTTAAATGAGGTTATTCCGGCTTGTTTCATTTTTTCTATAAACGGTAAGGTGCATAAATCTTTTGCAGACATTACTCTGTTATTTTCTAGTATCAGTTCGTTATCGCAACCGATTTCTTGTATATGATATGCTCTTCTGCAGGGATGAGTGCATTCTCCCCTATTTGCTGATTTATTATGTAAAAATTGAGACATAAAACATCTTCCAGACTCAGAGACGCACATTGCTCCGTGGCAGAAACATTCTATATTTGCCTTGACTTTCTTAGAGATATTTTTTATTTGTTTTAAGGATAGTTCTCTTGCTAGGACTAACCCCTTTGCACCTAGTTTCTCGTAGAATTTTGCGGATTCTGCGTTTGAAATTGAAGCTTGGGTGGATATGTTAAATGGGATTTTATATTTTTTACAGAGATTAATTACGGCTAAATCCCAGCAGATTACTGCATCAACTTTTCCCTTGACTTGTTTTATTATTTTTTCTACGTTTTCTAGTTCGTCTTGATATATTATTGTGTTCAGTGTTAGATACATTTTTGCTTTCTTACATATTTTTTTCATTTCTAGTAGATCTTTTATTGTGAAATTTTTTGCAGTTGCTCTCATGTTGAAATCTTGTAGACCAAAATAAATAGCATCTGCTCCTGCATTTATTGCGGCATTAAGCATGGCAAAATTCCCAACTGGACTAAGTAATTCGTATTTGTTTTTCATATAACAATTAGAATTATATGTATTTTAAATGTTATTGGGACTATATTCTTAAAAACAATTTTATTTAATAAGCCTAATAATTAAGAAATTTTATGAAAGAAGCACTTAAAGCTAATTTAAGAGATCAAGATCAACCACCAAGCTTAGAAAATATTGATTTTGAAAGTGCCTCATATTTAAAACAACTTGGTGGCGAAAGCTATTTTGAGTTTGGTAAATATGATCCACGAGATGGAAGTGTCGCGGTAGTAGTTGAATTGCCAGATCCACCGGTGGTTAATTTACCAGAAAGTCAAGCAGAGTGGCAAGAAAGAAGAGAGTGGTATCTAAGGCATTCTGGGAATTATAACACAACTGCGCTAGAAGGACTTTGTTGGGGGTATCTTAGTGAAGAAGATGCGGAATGGATGAGTTTCCCAAACTCTATATTAAATGAATATGAGTTAGGATCAGATCATATAAGAGAATTAGAATCGTTGGAGTGGGAAGAGGAGGAAAGAAAGAGACAGAGACCGGTTAACGTTCGTATGTTTCTAGATAAAGGCAAATTAATATCTCCTAGTTTTATTGGAAAAGTCAGAGAATTTAAAGATAAAATATATAGTGGGCAACCATGGACATTGGAAGACTTTGGCAAGATTGGTTTTAAAATTCCGGGAGAACTTGATGAATCAGAAGAAATGTTCTACGTGCTGAAAACACTTGACACATTTTTAGACCATGTTGGCACAGTAAATCAAAGCGCTGAAGTACTCGCCGAAATAATAAAGGCTTCTAAACTAGAGAAATCCCTTATTCAGTTAGCGAGACAAAATCCGTGGCAAGTTTATAGCACCTTAAAGCAGGCATACTGTTCAACTGAAACATCTATTGTCGATTATAATAGAAGAATTGAAGAAATTATTTTTGCATTAAAACTTTAAATTTGTGTAGTAACTCTTAAGTTACAATACTCAGAAAGATTTATAAAGTGTTATTTGTTACATAAATTATGGCAATACGTAGTTTAGGACAATTCGAAAAAAATGTTGGTGTAAGCTTTAGTTACGTAAAAAAGGATTTACTTTCTGTTAATGACTCTGTATCTGATTTACATGATAAAATACAACATTTGAGCTTGAATCAGGCGATGCTTCTTGAAAAATTTGTTAAATTGGAACAAAAACTTAGTGGAAAAAAAGTAGCTGTGCCGGCTAAAGCAAAGAAGGCTTCTGGTAGATCTTATAAGAAAAAGGCGTCAAAAAAGATAGTTAAGAAAGAGACTATAACTTATCAATAATTTTTGAGAATAAAAAAGATTTAAAAAGCGTTATTTACATTCACTTCTATGCCTCAATAGTATATCAGTTAGTACACAGCCCTGTCGCGGCTGGGAGCCGGGTGCGATTCCCGGTTGGGGCGTCCGGAATTCTGTTCACGTTTTAAGGGTGTTGGAATATACACGA
>CAYOYC010000012.1:0-19402 GCA_964408125.1 Candidatus Woesearchaeota archaeon | reverse complement strand
GATAAAGACTTCAATTTATCGGACGTTAAGATATTTATCGGACTGTGTTCAAAAAACCTAAACCTTTATAAACCGATTTTTCAAACTAGTATTACCAATGATCGCTTAACGGCGAGAGGACGTAGTTCTCATTATTGGTTAAATTAAATAACAAAAACAAAAAATGGTTTCAGTATATGATGTTGTAGAGAAAGCTGCTAAGACTGGAAAAGTTGATAAAGGAATCAATGAAGTTACAAAGGCTCTTGAAAGAGGAGTTGCAAAACTTATTGTTTATGCATCCGACGTCAATCCTAAAGAACTTACACAACACTTACCAATTCTTGCAAAAGAAAAGGGTATAAAGTGCATTGAAGCTGATTCAAAACAGAAGTTAGGACTTGCTGTTGGAATTAGTGTTGCGACAGGCGCTGTCGCAGTTATTCAACCAGGCGATGCGAAGCTCGATACAATAAAATAAATAGGCATCTGCTTAAATTAAAGGATTGATATTACTAAAATGGCAAAGGAACAAATAAAAAAGGAAACACAAGGAACTTCTTCTAGAGGATCAGAAAAGATTATGGAAGAAGGTGGAGCTGTACCCGCAGTTGTTGAAGCAGTAGTAGGGAGAACTGGAACAAGAGGAGAATTAACACAAGTTAAAGTCAGAGTTTTAAGGGGAAAAAACATGGGTAAACAAATTAGAAGAAACGTTAGAGGACCAATTAAGGCAAAAGATGTTTTAATGTTAAGAGAAACAGAAATTGAAGCTAGAAAATTAATGAGAAGAATACAGAAGGGGGCTTTTAGTTAAAATGCACGCACATAATCATTATGACCCATGTATAGGCTATGCTTTTGATACAGCTGGGCATAAAGATGAGGCTTTATCACAAGAATTATTAATTAGAAATAGAGCATTGCAAGCAATTGACCGTGCTATTTATTCTGGAATAGCTTCTTTCTCTGCATTTGTTAGAGCAGAAGATGTTAATGCTGTAAGATTAGCTAGCTCTCGACATGCAAGACATCAAACACACCACGTAGGAACTGTTAGAACAGATGGTGGTCATTATCTTAAAGTTGTTAAAAGGAGATCTCACCATGCCTAAATGTTCATTTTGTAAATCAAACTATGAATTTCCAAGAGGAATTACAGTAGTTTTAAAAGAGGGAACCCCAAGATACTATTGCTCTTCTAAATGTAGAAAGAATTCTGAGATGGGAAGAGACAACAGAAGAGTTGGTTGGGTTACAAAGAGTACGGAAGCTAGAGAATCCGATAAAGCTGATAGGAAAGATAGAAAACAATAAGTAATCTTGTTCGTTCGGTTCCGAAAGATTTTTAATCTATTAATGTTTAATTTATGTATGGAAGCAAATAAACTTTATGCTCAACTCGAAAAGGACTTCATAACTCCTGCAATGAGTGACGAGTGGGCTACTCATATGACAGAAGTACAAGATTTTATTAGTAATAACTTTAAAGAAAGGAGCATGGGTGTTGTTTGTGATTTTGCTCAAGAAATTACTCGTGTTTATTGCGCCGTCTTCCCAGAGCAATCCGTAATGAATAAGATTATTGCAGATGATACTCATAACGCACTCCTATTTGTACACCATCCTTCCATTTGGGACATTAGGCAAGCTCCACGTGTTTTTCAACAGATGAATAGAGAGCTTTTAGGGGAATTCAAAAGAAGAAGAATTGCAATTTATAATTTGCATGTTCCTTTGGATAATTTCGGACCATACTCCACTAGCGGTACACTTGCTGAGGCTCTTGGAATCAAGGTTGGAAAGGCATGCTCTCCTTATTTTGGTGGACTTGCTGGCGTTATTGGAACAACAAAATGTAAGACTACCGCAGAACTTGGAATTTTATTTGAAAAAGCTGTTGGACATCCAGTTAAAAGATATGATTATGGAAATGGAAAAATATTAAATGGGGGAGTGGTTATTGTAGCTGGCGGTGGAAATGAGGTAGATTATTTAAAAGAAGCATTTGATATGGGAGTAAATACTGTTATTACAGGTATAAGCTCTAGAAATCCGCATTCTGAGAAAGAACATGTCTATGAAGAACAAAATGGTATTAATGTATTGGGCGGGACACACTATTCTACAGAAAAATTTGCATGTGAAAAAATGTGCCATTATTTTACAAAACTTGGACTTCAATCTGAGTTCGTTGCTGGGGTTCCAGTATTGGAAGACATGTAAATTAATGTTCTAAACTAAATCTTTAAAAACACGGGCGACGTTGATATTTTATGGCTGATGTAAGAGAGGTGATTGCTCAAGTTAAGAAAGAATATAGCGAGGGTGGAAAACCGAAGTCTTTGAAGTCATATAAGATAACTTACGATTCTGATTCTAATCAACTCGAGCCTATTTACTATTGGATATTAGATTTTATACAAGATATGGGGATTAAAGTTGAAAAAATTACAGATAATTTTATGTCTTCTCCTGGTAGTGGACATTTTGCGGATATGGGGCAAAGAGCGACGGCAATGCAACAACAGGCAACAAAAATTTTAGGAGATACAAATGTTGTAATAAAATCTATAATACAACTTGTTTATGATTTAAAAGAATATGAAATGAGATTAGAACATTACACAAGGGCAAGCTCCAAGGATTTAAAAGAAAAAGAAGAAGGTATGCTAGCGATAAAAAATATATGGCTAGACCAGGTTGATCTAAAAAGAGGAAGAGGAAGTATTCATCAGATGGCCGCAGAAATGGGTTTTACTACGTTGAGAGAGGCATTTTTAATTGCAAACACTACAGATGACGTAAATAAAATGGCTGAAAAGAATGGTGTTATTAACGATTCTGTAAAAAGAGTTTTAATTCCTAGATTGAGCGAATTCTTAATTTGGAAAGATATGTCTGAAAAAGAAATGAAAAAAAGATTTGAAATTGAAAAATCATATTTGAAATCACAAGTAGAATCTTTGAAGATGTATACGAAATGGGCAAGGCCATATTTGAAAGCTGCAAAAGAATTGGGGATGAATGGATTTAGTAATAAGGGGTTGTTAACTTCCGGAAGCTCTGCCGCTATTGTAAATGCTTTTTCTACTACTATGTTTGAACTAACTTTAATGGGAAATAAGGAGATTAAAACAACTAGTAGCGATATTCTAAAAAAGAGGTTTGGGAGTTATGAAACAAAAAGAAAATATTATTCTATCTTGATTGTTACTTTGAATTATAGGGGTGCATTGGCGCAGAAGGTAACTCAGAAAGGGGACTATGCATTTGGTTTTGGTGGAAGAGTTGAAGTAACTTTTGATTCATATGCTCTGAATTCTGATGAACTTGAACTCATAAAGAAAAAATTGAGCGATGCTGATTTAGATGACGGGTTATCTCTTATTGAATCTAATACGCAGGTTGCGCTTGATCAATTAAAGGAAGATATTGAAAAATATTGTTTGAAAAGCGATGCTGAAGTTAAGAGAGAAGAAGAAAAAAAGAAGAAGAAAGAGGAAAAGAATCCGGATAATACAAATCCGCTTTCTGCACTTTGGGACTTATTTAGTTTTAAATTTGATTCTGGCGACAAGAAGGTAAAAAAGGAAATTGCTGATGTAAAAGATATTGAGAAGGATAGTTTTGTAGAAAAAGCTCTAAGGCAAGAGGCTGGTAGTTCGGCAAAGGGAAGCTTATATGCAGTTTATGATATATACAAGAAAGCTCACGGAATGGCTTCGTCTCCAGAGAAATTTGATTAAATTTTTTTAATGAATTAGATTAATTCTCCCTGTATCAGCTCTACTACTCTCTCTTTTGATTTGTTTTCTACGTCTACTATTATACCCGCGTCGAATCTAGTAACTAATTTATAGACTTCTTCTGTGGCTTTTTTACCCAGGGGCCTGTCTCTTTTTTTATCTCTTTTAATGCACGTTTCTAGTTTCGCTGTTAGTGTTACAACTACTAACTTAGATTCAAATAATTTTTCGAAAAAATCAATTTGCTCTTTGTGATAAAAATTTCCATCGATAACTACACTTTGATTATTTAATATTTCTCTAATTTTCGGGCTGATGTCCTCTTGAATGGCTAAAAAGTTAGCTAGCGGAATGCATCCCTGTTTAACATCCACCCTATCTAATTTTGCTTTTTCTAGCATTTTATCTATTGAATAATATCTAGCATTCTCTCTTTCTGCTAAAATCTTACTAATTGTAGTTTTGCCTATTCCCAATGGGCCACGAATCAAAATTAAGTGAGTTTTCATAAATTTATAAGATATTTGGTGTTTTTAATTATTGGGATTGCATTAGTAAAATAATTAAAGCTGCTTATGCTACCTAAAACATGGTAAATACTAAAGAGGAGAGGGCAAAAAGTTTAGAATCTAAATTAAAAAATTTAATTGAGAAGAAAGGAGCGAAGACGGAAATAGAAAATTCTAAAAAGAATATAAAGCCAGAAAAAACTAGTATTGAAACAGCGGAAGAAAATGAGCCCGAACAAGTGGTAGAAAAAAAATCGCATTTAAATTTTCCTAACTCTGTTTCTGAATTCAAAAATAGTAATAATTTCAGGCCAGAGGTTCTTGGTCTTGATGAACCTATCGTTGCTAATCCTGGCGGAAGATTGGAAAATGATTTACGTAGCATCCCACAAGATACTCCGATTGTTAAAGATGAACACAGAAAATCAGAGGAAGTGTATCAAACTGCAAAACTTATGTATGACGAAAGCGAAAGACAACGACGAGTTGATGTCGGCAGAGAAGTTATGCAAGCACGGGTTACTTCTCCTTTGATGACGAATCCCACCATGGGTATTGGCACAGGACGAAGAGTTGATATGATCAATCCCTCTCCAGAAACAGGGGGCGATGAAGGAGAAAAAGTATATCAAACGCAAAATAGAAAAGAGAGCAGGCAAAGAATGCCCTGGGAAGTTGGAGAAACCGAACAAAGAAAGTATAATTAAACTACGTTAATAAATAACTTTAAATATATCGTTCTTTTTAGTTATTTATGGGTGATGAATATAAGAGTCATGAGTCTTTCTATAATGGCGGAGCTTCTAATTTCAATGATTCTTATGGACAGTTTATGGGGGGAAAGCATTATGCTGCTACAAATTTGGGCTTTCCTGGATCTACCCAAACAGCGAATCAGTTGGGAGAGGCGGTAAAAGCAATTAAGCAAGGAGTAAAAGCATTCGAAGTTACAATGGGAAATGCGGATACGGCCGAACAAATTCCAAAACAAAACTTTGAAGAAATGCGAGCACTTATGAAAATTAGTGGTGTTAGCCCTTCTGTTCATGCACCATTTACCATTGACGCATCAGGATTTGCTCAGCAAAAAGGATTTAGTGAAGAAAATAGAGCTGAGGCGGAAAGAAGATTGTATAACGTTTTACAAAGAGCGAGTGAATTAAGTAAAGAAAAAAATGTTAATGTTGTATTTCATTCTTCTGGCGGGGTTCCTGGATCAGAATATAGACCAGGAGATGAATCAAAAGGAGAAAAAAGATTTCACGCCGTAAAATCTGCGTTGATAAATAAAGAAACTGGCGAATTGTCTGGAGTAAAAGAAGATAAATTATTTTTCCCAGATCATCCTGAGGAATTGAAAGAAGGACATGTCTTTGGCGTTGATGCAAGAATTCGTTCTTATAATGAAAATCACTGGGATCAGACAATTACTGGATTAAATACTTACAAAAATCAAGCAGATGAATTAATTCAGAGATTCATAAAAGAACCTGCCGTTCTAGAATTTCAGGGGATGGGTGAACTAACACCTGAAAAGGTTAATCAAGTTATAAAAGAGAAACCAGAATTTGGACCATCTCTTGGGAAGGCAGATGTAATGAGTGGTAGGGTTGATAACTTTTTAGATAATAGTAGATTGAATTTTAATAATGCTTTTCATACTGCATATAAATATGGTACGGAAGAGCAGAAAGAACAATTAAAAGAGCTATCGGAAGATTGGAAAAAAAAACTACAAGGAGTTTATGGTAATCCAAATAAATTTGATAGAAATATACAACTGTCTCAGCTACTCGACCAGAGTATTAGTGGGCTGATATCCATAACTGGACAACAGGTTGATACTGAACATAAGAAAATTGTTTCTGGCGCACCAAAGTTATTTGTTCCCGCAGAAGAATTTGCGAGAGAGAAAGCGGCTGAAACTTTCGGAAATCTTGCGTGGAGGGGATATAAAGAACTTGGTGGGGAAAAAGCTCCCGTTGTTGCTATAGAAAATATGATGCCTGGTGAGTGGGCCCACTCTACTGGCGAAGGAATGGAGGCTCTAATAAAAGCTTCTAGAAAAAAATTCATTGAGAATGCTACGGGAAAGGGAATGGACAAAAATGATGCAGAGAAAGCGGCTGAAAAACTTATTGGAGCTACTTGGGATGTCGGACATTTGAATATTATGAAAAAGCATGGGTTTGAAGATAAAGATGTTATAGAAGCAACGAAAAAAATCGCTCCCTATGTTAAGCATGTCCATTTAACTGATAATTTTGGATATTCGGATTCGCACTTGGCCCCGGGAATGGGAAATGTTCCCATAAGACAAATACTTGAAGAACTGGAAAAAAAGGGAAATGTAGAAGAAATGACTAAAATTGTGGAGGGTGTTGGATTTGTACAGCATTTTCAGAGATCTCCTCATGGATTGGCTATGGCTGCACTTGGAAGCCCGATTTACGGAGCAAAGATGGGTCCGTATTGGAATCAGGTTATAGGAATACCTTCTGGCGGTGGATATATGGGTGGGCCAATGACGTATTTACCAGAAAAACATTTTTCAATGTACGGAAGTGGATTTTCGAGTTTGCCATCTGAGTTGGGTGGGCAGATGGGTGGAGGAGCGTCTAGAATAAGTGGAACGCCGAATGCGTAGAGATGAAACATTTATAAAATAGAAAAACATGGAATATAAAAGATGGTGAAGAAGAACGTGAAGAAATCTAAATTGAAGGGCATAAACGAAGTTCCTAAATCTGACTTTGAAAAAGTTCCTACTATGATGATTGCTGGAGAAAGAGAAATTGCCCTTGATTTTGCGACAAAGGTTTATAATAAATTTGAACAGACAGTAAAGGCAATAATTCTTTTTGGAAGTTCTGCAAGACAAGAATCTAACCTAGATTCGGATATAGATGTTATAGTAATTATAGACGATGTCTCAATTATTTGGGATGAAGAACTAATCGCTACATACAGAGAGGAGTTAGGAAAAATAATTCAGACAAATCCGTATAGAAAACCATTGCATGTGAATACTGTAAAGCTTTCTACGTGGTGGCAAGACATGATGACAGGAGATCCTGTTGTTATGAATATATTACGATACGGTGATGCTTTAATTGACCATGGCGGATTCTTTATCCCACAAAAAGCACTTTTACAAGCTGGAAAAATAAGACCTACGCCTGAGGCAATTTATAATTTATTACAAAGAGCCCCAATACATTTAGCTAGAGCTAGAAATTCGTTACTTGGCGTTGTGGATGGTTTATATTGGGCTTGTGTTGATTCTGCACATGCTGCCATTATTGCTGCAAATATCAGCTCTCCGTCACCAGAACAGATTGAACAGATTCTGAAAGATGAATTTGTCAAAAAGGGACTCCTGAAAAATTCATATGCTGATTTTTATGGAGAGATTTTTAAATTATCAAAAGAAATTGTCTATGGAAAATTAATGGACGTTTCTGGTAAAAAAATTGATGAGATAAAACAAAAGACAGACGAATTCATTGGGGAGATGTCTGGAATTGTTAAAAAGTTAGTGACGAATAAATAAAATTATATTCTTCTTACATTATTAGCCATTGGATTTGTTTGCAAATATGCCATTCTCGCATCTATTGGGAAATCTATTTGTGGCCACTCATAAAAGGGGATAGTAGCACCTCCTACAACTGGAGAATCATATGTACAAAATGGACTTGCTTTTCTTAAATGGCTAACTGCGTCTACAATCTTCGCAAGGTTTTCGTCCCTTGGGCCCACCATCGCTAAAATACCTGGAAGATTATTTTCTCTTGAAAATTCTGGCATAATCAATCTTCTCCCGTTATATTTAATAACTGGACTATCAGCTGAAACATCCATTGAAACATTTTTTGGATTTGACAGAGAAGAGTGCCTTTTAAGCATCTTAAAAAAATAATTTACCCTCTCGCCCTCCTTCAATTTCCCAACAAATTCATTTCTTCTAGTGCCCCTCATCTTCTTACCTCATTTGTCACAGAATACGTTTGATTTGAGTAAGTTAATTGCTCTTTTTTTTTATCATCTTTGTTTTGTTTTATCATTTTATATTTTAAGCTGCCTTTTTCTTCTCTCTTTCTAGAGCTTTTTCTTTGGCTTTCTTCTCGGCTTCCTTTCTTTCTTTATCTTCCTTCATTGCTTGATATACTTCTGCCTGAAGAGTCATTATCATTTCTTGATATTTTGCCAACGCTGGCATTTGCTTTTCATATTTTTTACCAAGACTATCTCTATCTTTTGTGAATTTGGATTCTATTTCATTTTCTTCTTTTGCAGTCAATTCTCTTTCCTTTCCTTCTTTCTGTGCAACAGCTTTTGCTTTTTCTTGTCTTGCTTTCTGGTATTTATCATTTATTTCCCTAGATTCTTTTGTATAGGCTTCGTGAAGTTTTGCCCCGGCTTTTACGTTTGTTACAATTGCCTTCGTAGGTCCATATTTTCCGACTAAGCTTCTTAAATATACTTCGAGTGGTCTTATCTCGCCCTCTAATACAATCTGTGGCATTGATCCCCAGAATTGTCTTGATGCTAAATCTTTTGGGATTCTAGATTCTATGTATGCTTGAGGATCTTTTTGAACTTGCGCTTGCTTGTCTGCCAATTTTTTTTGAACTGAGAGTAAACCCTCGTAATCTTTGTCGCCTTTCGCTTCGAATGCTGGGAAGTGTAAGAATAAGCCTAATGCTTTTCCCCCGACCGCCTTCGCTAAATCTCCAACGTTTGAAACTGAATATTGCAATAATGTTAATCCATACTGTGAAACTAATCTTTGTTTTGCTGCATCAATCTGTTCTCTGCCCCATCCAGATGTAACCTCTGGATTGTTTACAATTGAGAGTATTTTTTCAAGCCCCTTGGGATCGGACGCTTCTGTGTTTGCTAGATCCTGTAGCGCCTCATAAGCTTTGTAAAAACCACCAGAATCCCATTTAACTCCAGAATCCACGAATGAATATTTTAATGGATTCAGTGCCTTTACATCCTCTGTTTTTGGTTTGTCTGCCATTTTATCACAAATTATATAGCCTCCTACTATTTATAAACCTTACTATTGTTATATCTTATAAGGAGTAACATAAAATAAATGCCAGAAGACATAACATCTGTTAAGTATACTAAAAATTACCTTTGTAAAACTGTTCTTCTCGGAGTCGTGCTTTTCTCGTGCTTAGTTCCTTCTGTGTGTTTTTGAGCTTTTGCTTGGGCCTTATTTTCTTTTAATCCAGCTTCTTTGTTTGATTTGTCATCTTCTTTTTCCTCTACCTTCTCTTCTTCTGTTTTTTCTTCTGGTTTTGATTCTGGTTTTGGCTCTACTTTTTGTACTCTTGATAATCTTTTTTCTGCTTTCTGCATCTTGTATTTTACGAAATCTGGTATTTCTGCTAATTCAACATATACAATCCCTGCCTTTTTTGTTGCCTTAACTTTTATTTTGTGCAATGGATTTTTAATTCCTCTATGCCATATTTCTTCGTTAAGATACATATCAAGTTTAACTTTTTTAATATCTCTATTCTCAACTTTCATATTCTTTGCGATGAATTGTTTTAAAACTAAGACCGCTTTCTTTGCTTTTCTATAGCAAGGAACTTTAAGAAATCCTCTTCTCATTGGTACAATGTATTCTCTTTGTAGTTCAATCTTTTCTTCTGTTTTTGTTTCTACCATTATCCTAAAAAGTCCTTCCTCATATTTCTTGGTTTAATTTTTAATTTTTTATGTCTCCAATTTCTTTTAACATGAGTTATTGCAGATGGGTGCATTCTTTTTCCAGTTCCTGCTTTCTTTATTACTGCCCAAAATGGTGCCCACTTTGTTCTTTTACCCCATTTGTCTAAATGACACTTTTTACTCTTCTGATTGTGTTTCAATACCATCTTCTACTCCTTCATTTAATTCTTCCTGAACTTCAACTGGTTTTTCCTTTCCTAAATATTCGCCTAGAGGTATCTCTTGTATTTCTGCAACTTTTATTGAATCTAAGAAATCTCTTCCCTTCTTTGTTAATCTTCTACCAAATTGAGTATCTTTTACCTTTTCTACTAATCCTGCTTTTTCTGCTTGCTGTAAAATTAATCTAATAATCTTTCCAGATGATTTCTTGAATTTTGCTGGTCTTACTCCTCTATCTTTTCTACTTCCATATCTTGTTCTTAATTTTTCTACACCAACTACTCCGTGAAGATATAATTGTCTTAGAATAGACGCGGTTCTTGCATACCAAAAGTCTGGACTTTCTGGAGTCCTTTGCTTTGAAACACCAGATCTAACAAAAAAAGCCCATTGTGGTGGAACTATTTCTGAAACATTTTTTAATTCTAGAGCTAAGGCTACATTGAATAACTGTGCATCTTTTGAAAATATTGTTCTTGCCATTTGATTATTATTGTGCTCTCCTTTGCGGAGATAAATTGTCAACGTTCTTTCGAACGGAACTTTAACACGAAAATAGGTTGGTTTTTGGGTTTATAAAACTAACGATGATTGTTTTTTCTGGATAAACCACATCATATGGTTTCGACAATATAAATCCTTTTAAACGGAAATATTTTCAGGAAGAAATGAGCAGAGAAAGATTAGGCTATTTGGCCCCCGCGCAAAGAAGTAAATTATTAAGATTATTGGGCGAGAGCCCCGAAATCGGTGTAGTTCGTTTTGGAAAATATACTCATCAAGTTATCCGAACTGTGACAAAGATTAAAGATCCTAGTCAGGTTGCCACTATCGGAAAAAGAGAAATATGGTATGAAAATTTGGGCAATAATGGGCTGGCTGAATATCACAAGAGTGTTTATCTTGCTTATTGTCATGTAGCGAATGGTAATAACCCTATTTCCTAACGTTCTTCCTGAATTTATGTAAAGTACAAACGTAGCCTATTAATCTATAAACGAAGTTTTTACCTAATGTATCTACTAACTTTTTACACATTTCATCTGCTTCCTTTTTATCTCTGCACGCAGACTTTAGGATGGTAATCTTTATCATCTCTTCGTTTTCACAGATCTTTCTAACCTGCTCTATAAAAGCATCTGTTAAGCCATTCTTTCCTATCTGTAATTGTACCGTATCGAATCTTCGCTTTTTGTTTGCCATAAAATTATATTTTTTGAGAGTTTAACTAGCTTGCGATTGTTGTTTTTCAAACTCCAAAATGTCCTGTTTTTTTACTAGAATCTTTTTTTCTTTCTTTACGCCGAAAGTTCCTAGTTTCATATCTTTGGATTTGCATACGTCACTTACTGAGAAAACACTTACGCTAATATCTTTTTTATTATCTCTCCAGTCTTGGGAATGCTTTGCGCACATAGTTGCGGCTTCATAAATTTCTTGCTTTGATAAATCGGCTTCTTTCGTCTTAATATTTGCAAATGGGCTTCCGGGTTTTGCGGTGTGAAGTAAAAGTTCATTTTTATTAGATTGTTTTATTAGCTCTTCGTTTGTTTCTGCGGATTTTCCTAATAAGACTACTATTCCGGTTGATGTTAGATATTGACGAAGTGACATTAGTAACCAAACCTCTTTTCGTAAGATTTGTGATCAAACCATTCCAGTAAAACACTTAGTATTTCGATTTCTGTTGTTTTAATCGTATAAATAAGTCTCCAAGCATTAGGTAAATCATATTTCCACAGGTTATTTACATTGTGGTTTTTTATATAAATATCTGGCCATAGTTTTCTTGAAATTTTTGTTCCGCAAGAGGGATTTATTTTTAAATCATTTATCGCTCTTTGAATAAAAGACGAAAGTTTTTTGTCTTCAAATTTTCCGTTCGTTAATTTCTCAAAGTCTTCTTTCACTTTTTCAGAAGCAAATGCTACATTAATTTCTTTCATTTGATTATTAATCCCTTTTTTCTTAAATCTGCAACTCCTGCGGGGTCCCACGTCCACATGATACAACCTTCTTTATCTATAAGAATTTTTCCAGAAATAACCAAATAATCTAATATTACCAAATAGGTTTGATACATCATTTTGGTTGGTAATTTTTTCCAAAGTTGATATTTCCCGTATTCTTGACTATGCTTCTGAATAGTTTCTTCCACCATTAAAACAGAGCTAAGAGTAGGGTTGTATAAAATTCCCTTGCTGGTTTGCTTTTTTATTACTTGTACCATATTATATGTTTGAATATATTATATGTATAAATATAATAAGGGTATATAAATATTTCTTTTTTAAAAGATAAGAACATTAGTTTTTAGATGTTTTGGAAACTATTAGAATTCGTCCGCTTCAGATTCTTTTGGTGCCTTGCTAGCACTTTCTTTTAATCTTTTTAGTGCTGCTCTAACGTTTTTGTTCAACTGTTTCATTGATTCTTCAAGTTGTTCCTTGTTTTTGGTCCCAGTACAAACCAACTTTCCGTTACTAAATAATAAAAATGTTGCGGTTGGATCATTTAACTTGTAAACTAAACCTGGAAATTGTTCTGGTTCGTATTCTGTATTTTCTAACTCTAAAGAAAGTGTATTTAGATTTAAATCTAAATTAATACTCCCTGAAGCTACTATGTTTTGAACGTTTATTTTTGGTTTTATTGTAACGTGCACTCCGATCTTCTTCAGCTGTTTTATAACTTGATCAATAACTTCCCTAACTTGCGCGATAGATTTAACGCCAGTACACACTAAATTTCCCGAAGAGAAAACTAGAACTGCTGATTTTGGTTTTTTTATTCTTAAAACTAATCCTGGAAATGTCTCTGGATTATATTCTGTATTTGGTTGCGTTCTTGCTAATTTTGATAAAGAAACCTCTTTCTCCAATGACGTTGTTGCTACAATATTTTGAACTTTCAAAGAATCTTCTGGTTTTTCTTTAGCCATTGTTATTTATAAAGGGCTGGGGGGGTTTATAAAGGTTCTGCTTTAGCTCGAGGAGAATTATTTTTGTGGTTGATTATTAATCGGAACAACACCTTGTTGTATTGGTTGTGGCCTGAATAACGGTTGTGGCGAAGATGGGAATTGTCTTTCTTGAAGGGTTTGTATTGGCTGCATCGGTGGTTGAAATGGTGGCTGATTTTGAGATGGTGGTTGTACACTTGATGGTTTTTTCTTAAAGAAAAAAAGTATGACTAATATAATTACCATAATAAAAATAAGAATTCCTAACCCTATCAAAATCCATAGAATGTAGTTTGTTTTTTCACATTCTTGACTTTCATTTGGTTTGTCTATTTGAGTATTACAATTGCTTGTATCTCTACATACTCTAGTTTGATTCTCGCCAGATGCACAACTTGCTGGTTGCCATTCATCGCAAGTCCAATTTGGAGTACAGCTTGACAATACATCGTTCGGAACGCAACTTTCAGTTAAAGATGGTCTGCCAACTGTTGTGCTACAGTTATTTTGATCTAGACACGTTCTGTTTTTTAATAAATTTGTGCACGTAGACCAATTTGAACATACCCAGTTTGCAGAACATGTTGTTTCTATTATTTCTTTTACGGCAGAATGTTCTAGACCGCTTATATTAAAGGTGCTATTCGTAAAAGAACATGTAAACCCGTCTGATGATGTTCCTTGGCATCTTACAATATATTCATTTTCCTCGTCGCAATCTGAACTTATATCTGAAATTACAGAGACTAATGCGTCTTTTACACAAACACTGTTGCTTGATGAGTTCTTTTTATTAAGAATTACAGATTTCGTATCATTTATCCCGTTTACAATTATGTATCCAAAACTCGAACTGTCACCATTGGTTTTTACTTTTATCTCGTTTAAATCCATTGGAGAAGATACAAAATTGTGGCTAAAAGAAACAATTGTCGTGCCGTTATTCTTTATTTCTACTGGCTGTGACATATTGTTTGCCGTATAATTTAAAGAATTATTCAAAGAAACTCCGGAAATAAAAATTGATATATCCTCATCTGTGTCTATCGAACCTATACTTCCTATGACTCCATTTAGATCGTGATCGCAGAAGTTAGTAATTGATTGTGGTTGATTTATTGTTGTTCCGCAATTATTAGAATCACTATAAGATGTTATCTTTGTTTCGTTTGCAAAGCAAGAAGATACTTGTACTGTCCAATTTGGCGTACAGGAGGAGGTATTTATCTTCCCATCACTATATATAAAAACCTCATCAGAAATTGTTTTAAAAACTTCACCACCAATATTACGACTGAAATTTTCTCCAGAAATAGTATAATTCTCACTGTCTGAAGAAGAATAGTATTCTTGATTAATATCAAAACCATATGTAATATTTTGCTCCCACTGGCTGCTTAATGATTTTTTAAAAGTGGAAGAAAAGGTGATATTTGCATTATTTCCATCACTGATTATACTCGTTCGATTTACCTCATCAGGCGATGGAAACATAATAAACATAAGAAAGATCCTTACCCAAGAGTCACCTAGATTAATTGCACTTAGATTAAACTGGTCATCCGTTGAATTATAGGTAGCCTTTTTTGCAAATAGAAAAGTTTTATTTATTTCGTTTGAAACAAATAAACAATAGGAAGTGTTACTTATATTTTTCACTGCAAAGATATAGTCGCATGCATTATTATTCGGATTTAAATCAGCACTATTATATCTTATCCCAGTAGAATTTTCAATAAAAATAGAATCCCATAACGCCTTTACATTAGAATCTGAACAATCTCCTGGAAGTGTTATTGCGGAAATTGCCTTTCCTGTGAACTTGGAATAATCAAATGAAAATAAAATTATTATTAATGCAAGAACTAATATGGAAACAAATAAAAAATATTTAAATCCGCCTTCTTTTTTCATTAATATTGACAGACATTTATGTTTTTAAGGGTTTTTATTTAACGAAAAGTTAATATATTCCATAACCTAGTATATTTTATGGGTCAGTTTTACTTTGATATAGAAACCACTGGGTTAGATCCGGAAAAAGATAAAATAATAAGTATACAGATACAAGAATTAGATCGAAACACTGGAGAAAGAAGAGGGGAGTTAATAGTTTTGAAAGAGTGGGAATCATCAGAAAAAGAAATTCTTGAACAATTTATAGAGGGCAGTGCTATATTTGACTATCCGTTTAATTTTATTCCGGTTGGATATAATCTGGGATTTGAACATAATTTTTTAGTGGCTAGAACAAAAGCTAATAATCTTCCGGAAATAGATATTTTGAATAATCCGTTTGTAGATTTAAGATCTATTGGGGTTCTAATGAATAGGGGCGAGTTTAAAGGTTCTGGATTAGATAAAATTACTGGAAAGAAATCTGACGGAAGCGTTCTTCCAGATTGGTACAAAAACAAAGAGTATGATAAAATTCTAGACTATATAAAACTTGAAGCGGATGAATTCATAAAACTTAACGTTTGGTTGTATAAAAAGATGCCTGAACTTTTACTAGAATTCAAGAAAGAAAACAATATTGAATAGATTACTTTTCTTTACTTACTTCTTCTTTTACAATGTCTAAACTAACTACGTCATTTATACTTCTATCTGGTCTTACCCTTAACATTCTTGGAAATCTCATGGCAAACCCGCTTGTATAAGTTGGAGAGGCTTGAATATTCTGATAGCCAACCATTACAACCACTTCTGGTTTTACTTGAACGTGTTTTGCCTCTTCGCTTATAATTAGGGGCCTTAGTTCTTCTGTCAGTTCGTCGAAAGATAGCCCCTCTTCTCTTTTTTCTTTTAGTCCGGTTGAGACTTTCCCGATTTCTAATAAATTCCCATCCTCATCTCTGCATGAAACATCGAAGCTTGTTAGCCAGCCCGCACGTTTTCCGGTTCCCCATTCTGCTCCAGTTATAACTAAGTCAAATTCGTTTGGATCTGGTTTTAATTTTACTGCGTAGCCAATTCTTGCTCCTGGTTTGTAAATAGATTCCAAATTTTTTACCATTACACCTTCTTGCCCCTCCTCTAGTGCTTTATTATAAAAATCTTCTGCTAATTTTTCGTCATCCGTAATTAATTGCTCTGCTAAAACTATTTCATATTTTACTGGTTTGATTATTTTCTCGATTAGTTTTCGTCTTTCTAGGAATGGTTCATCTATGTAGGATTTGCCGTTGCAGTAAATTATATCAAAAACATTTAATTCAATTGGTAATTCTTGTTCTAATCTCTCAATATCATACTTTCTTCTAATTCTCTGGGAAATATCTTGAAAGGGTTTATATTTTTTTGTTTTACCATCAAAACCAACAGCCTCGCAATCAATAATGAAAGTATCTGCGTTAACATGTTCTTTTACGTATTTAACAGCGTCCGGAAATTGTTTGGTTACGTTATCCAAACGTCTTGTAAATATTGAAATATTTCCTCTTTCATCTTTATTGATCATCATTCTAAAGCCATCGTATTTTTTTTCAAAAGCTGCTGGTTTTCCGACTATTTCAAAAGCGTCTACTATGTTTTTTGCTTTTGGGTATAACATAACCTTTACTGGCTTTCCTGGAGATAGTGTAATTTTTTCCAATTCCTTCTCTCCTTTGGATGCTTTTTCAAAAACCTCTGCAAAATCCGTTGCTTTGTCTAGCGCTGTTTGAACGACTTCTGCTTTTTGCTTCTTTTCTTCAATTGTTTGTGGGTGAAATGCAAATTCTACGACTGCATCTCTGATTAATCCGGAGCCTATTCCTATCTTTAAATCTCCAAGAATTGTTCGAATGATATACTTAGCTTCTTTTGCTGAGGCAAAACTCATTAGTTCTGAAATGATTCCGAATTTCCTGTCAACTGCACCTTTGCCCTCTGTTTCTGGAAGTTTTCTTAAGCTTTCTAGTATCTTTTGAGTTGTTAGCTTTTGTACGAATAACCCTTGTTGTTTACCACTACTCATTAAGAACTCTGCTGTTTTGCCTAAATCTCCTAGTTTTTTGAATTCCTTGATAACTTTATCATCTGAGAGACCTGATGATTTTGAAATAGATTTTATTGCTAGTTGTTCTGAGATACCTGTTTCTTTTTCGTCATAATCTGCGAAAAATCTACCCTGAATTAAATAGATTGTTTGTGGTTCTGAGACTATTTCTTTTAGAAATTCGGCTAATATTGATGTTTTTTCTAAACCTTTTGTGGTTGCTTCTAACTTTTCATACATCTCGCATAATTTTGAATATAACATAACAAGATAAAACTTAGGGAGTTTTTATTTCTTTGTTTTGTTAACATCCTTACCTATAATTTATAAATGGAAAAATTATTAGTTTATTATGACAGACATTACAGATGAAACGTTTGAGAAAGAAGTAATTGAGCAGTCTAAAAAAATGACCGTTGTGGTTGATTTTTGGGCGCCTTGGTGTGGACCTTGCTTAATGTTAAAACCAATTATAGAAAAACTTGCTGAAGAATATAAGGGTAAAGTTTCCATAGTTAAGCTAAATGTTGAAGATAACCAAGAAATTGCTGGTAAATATGATATTATGACTATACCCTCTGTTAAGGTGTTTAAGAATGGACAAGAAGTTGATGGCTTTGTTGGCGCACAATCAGAAGCTTCTATGAGAAAGTGGATTGATGGAAATTTGTAAAATAAATTGATAAGAAATTGAGGTAGGGGACGGGAAACCCGTTTTGCTTCTTTTTCTAAAAGAAGAAGTTTGGGGGGCAGCTAGTTATTTACTATTTAGCCAGAAGGTAATGCTGGTGGTTGAGGTATAGGGCTTCCGCCATTAGCAATTGGAGAAGCATCTCCAGTTAGCCAAAAGTAAATTCCTATTCCTGCTCCGATTAAAATTAGAATTATTAAAATCCAAATCCAAGCTGAACCTCTTTTTGATTTTATCATTTTTAGTTAGGTATTTGCGGAGGATTTATATTCGAACTTCCAGATGTTCCCAGTTTACAATCTGAGGTAACTTTAATAATAAAACCTTTTCCAATCATACTTGGATAAAACATTTCGGGAAAATCTGCCCATTCTTTTTCTGAAGAAATCCAAATATGAGAACGTTCAATATCACAATTTCCCTTTATTTCTTCAAAAGATTTGGGAATCATATCGGAAGTTATTCCAATGAAATTCCATCCCTTATAGATTTGTCTTTCGTTGTAAGGAATTGGTTCTTCGGCAATCCAATACTCCACAGCATTATAAATTCCATTAAATTCTTTGCCAGTTTCAGCATCAGAATAAACCCAAAAAGCCGTATTTCTAAATTGATCGCCATCCATTCTATTTATTTTGTCCATTTCGGGATTTGGATAAAATCTTACATATTCTTGAGTTGTAGGCATAAATCCATAAATTGCTTTTATATTTGAAAGTTCAATCCCCTGTATCTGCCCAGGTTCAATGAAAGCATAAACTAAATTCCATCCCTTATTTATTGTTGTTCCATATTCAATTGTCCAGGCAGAAACTAAAACTACTCCGCAAAGTAAAAGTATTAGAGTAATCGGCAAAACGATTTTTGTTTTCATCTTAACATATATATTAGAGAACTAGTTTTTAAAGCTTTCGTAATTTTTCGCTCGTCGTCTGTCTGCCCCCTCAATTATCGAAATTCAAAAACTGAAAGTTTTTGCTATCTGTTTTCTGAAAGAAAACCTATCGTGCTTTTTCCGTCGGACAAGGGAAGGACAAATAATAATTTCACGAAGAGTTTGTAGGATATAAATATTGAGTCTTTTTATGTATGAATAAGCGTGGCATGGGGTCCGGCTCACTCTGAAATACCATAGATTAGACGCAGAAGAGTGGAGAAACCATGTTCTCTTATTATTTAATAAATAAAATAAAAAAATTATTCTTTTTAATTACAATTATTCTTTTACTTTAACTACAAAGTAATAGATAACTGCTCCAAGGACTTGCGTAAGCACTATTAGAATGATCCATACTGCTTTATTTGGATTTGAGCCCTTAGCTGCATGAATCAACATTCTTAGCCAAAATACAAAGAAAAATATTGCAACAGCAAAGATTATTATAAAAATCCACCATGGAAATGAGCTACAAGGTACTTCTTTCCCATTAACTACACAAGCAGCTAAAACAGATTGTATCATAAAAAGGAAAGTAGCTAAAGTAGCGCCTCCGAATATTGTTTTGTTTTTCATTTTCAAACCTCCTTTCATCTTTATTTTTTAATTACGTATAAACACTTAAGAAAGAACGTATATAAAAAGGTTTGTAAAACTCTTGCGTGGAAATGAACATG
>CAYOYC010000011.1:0-20250 GCA_964408125.1 Candidatus Woesearchaeota archaeon | reverse complement strand
TTTCCATCAAAGTTTCCTGTGAATTGAGCAGTATCATTTCCAATCGGCGTCCAATTATCTCCTAAACCTGAATAATCTCCATCGGAGGAAGATAAATTAGCAATCAAAGAATAGTTAGCATCCAAATACAAATGAGTATTATTCAAATGTGTCCATGATGCTATTTGATAAGGGTCTCCGAGTGTTCCTGTTCCGCCTGCGAAAAGTTGATCTATCATCCAAACATAAGAATTATTCGAAGCTTGCCATGCCAAATAAGGATAACTATTATCGCTGTTTGTTTGATTTACCCCTATGTCCCAACTGCCCCTACTAAATGTAAGTACATTTTTCATCTCAGCTGTTGTCTTTCCCGTAGAAATACTATCAGCTGTAGTTGAGTATCCAGTTGTTTCATTATCCCAATAATTAGAACCACCTACAGCAGTACTAGCACCAGTGAAACCACCAATATAAGTTCCAGATGCTGTAATTTTACCTGTTGCATATGAATTTGTTATATTGGTTGAAGTGGCATGACCAATAAAGCTACCTGAATATGAATTTGCTGATGTGGATAATTCATTTATACTTCCAATTGAATAGCAATTCATAATTTTTGATGCACTATTGCTATAACCTATAAAACCACCAATACGATACCCTCCTGTTACATTTCCTGTTGAATATGAGTTTGAAATAATACTACCAGCAGGTGTTACACTTTGCCCTATAAAACCACCAATATTAATTGGTGCAGATGTAACATTTACATTTCCAGTTGCATAACAATTTGTAATATTTTTAACTGTTTTACTATGAACATAGCCTACAAGCCCACCAAAACTATTAACGCTTGACGAGTCTAAAACACTATATACATTTCCAGTAGCATAGGAATTTAATATATTACCATCAGAATAACCAACAAGCCCACCTGCTGATTGCCTACCATAAACATTTGAATGTGAATGACTATTATTTATCTTGCCAGGATTAGTATCCCTAAAAACAGCCATAGCACCAACTAAACCACCTGCTCCTTGACCGACAGTTCCACTTGAAAGATATCTTACAACTCCTTCCGTATAACAATTATCAATTATGATTCCATCAACTGCTGCACCAACAAGACCACCAATATAATTACTTGAACCTTCTATGTTTCCAATAACATAAGAATTTTTTATACTACCATAATCATCTATTCTTCCAACGATACCCCCTACGTTACTAGCCCCTCCAGAAATATTTACATTAATTAAACCAATATTAGAAATGTTAGCACCTACTGCATATCCGAATAATCCTTTCCAAGCTGTAATTGTAGAAGGTATAGTTAAATCACTAATAACATAATTATTTCCATCAAAGTTTCCTGTGAATTGAGCAGTATCATTTCCAATCGGCGTCCAATTATCTCCTAAACCTGAATAATCTCCATCAGAAGAAGATAAATTTGCTGTTAGGATATAATATGCAGTTAAATCATCTCGAGTTGCATTAAGTCCAGTCCAATTAGTTATTTGATATGGGTCAACAGATGAACCATCTCCACTTGAAAACGTATATGCAGACGTAAAATTAAGACAAACTACAAATAAACAAGCCAAACTAATAATAAATAGTCCTTTCATCACTCTCTTTTGTTTCACTTTTATCCTCTCTTGTTCTTTTATCATTTTTTTTGTTTATATATGTTATTTTCCCTCATTTTTTGTTCCATTTTCCTTTATTTCTCGCCCTATCCCCCAACCATTTAATCAGATTTTCGCCCCCCAGACTTTTCAAAAATCTGTCACCTGGATTCTCTCAAAAATCTGTCACCTGACTCTTCAAATTTTTGTCACCCGTCCTTTGATTTAATTACCTCCCAATAACCTCCCTTGTCTGCACCAATTCTTTTGATTTTTTCTTCTTTCTTTAATTTTTCAATATCTCTTTTAATCGTTTTTTCATTTACACCAAGGTTTTTAGCAAGTTCGGGAATTGTTATTTTATTATTTTTAATCATCTTTTGCATTATTTCATAAAGACGTTTTTCAGGGACATTTTCAGGGACATTTTCAGGGACATTTTCAAGGTCTTTACTTCTATTTCTATTGAAAGTAATTCTAAAATAACCCGCACTTTGCTCAAATTCTGGTTTTTCCAAGCCATTATCTTTTAGCATATTAACGATATTTAGTATGCCTCTGCCCCATGCGTCTATAAAACCCGTATAATAAAAAACATCAGCCAATAAAGGATTTTTTGGTATAGATTCGTGTTTTTTATATAAATCTTTTAGAGATATTTGTTCAGGCAGAATTCCCGGATTAGAAATAATAATTTTATCATCATAAATCTTTATGTATGTAAAGCCAGAAATTAAATAATCTCTGTGGATTAAAGCATTAATAATAGCTTCTCTTAATGCTTCAATAGGAATTTCCCATTCTTCTTTTCTAACTAATCCTTCTATTCTAGCCGATACCTTCATGTGCTCTTTAATAAAAAGAATAGATTTTTCCAAGCAATCAAATAGATTCCCGTCAAAATCCCTAATATCCATAAATTCTTTCGATTCTTCATTTTTGAATCTTCCACATTTAATCAAGGTGTTGGTAAAAAATTCTTTTGGATTTTTGCTAAACAAAAGTATTCCGGCATTAGTAATTTCTTCATGATTCATTAATCCGAGTTTTCTTAAAATTAATTCAATAGATTCATTTTCAATTTTTATTCTTTTTGAATTCTTGGCTAATTTTACAAAATTATTTATCGCATTGCTATCAATATCAGACAATTTTGCATTTTGGCAGATTTGATTATCCCATCTAATCCTTTCCTTATGTTTTTCCAAGACAAGTTTCTCAAATTCGTATCTAGAAGAGAAAAGCGTTGATTTCCCAACTCGTTTATACAATTTACAATATGCAAGAACGGGTTTATCAACACTCTCATTAACATTAATAATAATTATTTTTTTATCATTTATATTTTCAATATTTATTTCAGGATGAATTCTAGGTTCTATATGCTGATTTATGGTATTTGTTAATCTTTCAATCGTGTCTTTTCCAATTTCACAACCTAAAATTTTTCCAGAATCGCTTACACCAATAAAAATAGTTCCGCCCTTTAGGTTTGAAAATCCAGAAATAGTTTGGACTATTTCATCTATTTGAGATAGCGAGGGTTTAAATTCAACTCTATCATTCTCTCCATCTTGCAAAATAGATTCTAATTTTTCTTTATTCATATTCTTCTTTTTAAAACTATTTCTTAGCCCCCTTCAATTTATTTTTTCTAGGAATATTCCAATAAGGGGAATGGCATCCCGGGCAAACGATTGGTATATGGGTACTATTTTCTCTAGAAATCCACTTATGAGAACAGCGTTCACACACAAATCCTTTTATTTCTATCAACCCCATTTATTATTATATAAAGTATTGGTATTTAAATATAACTATTATACCGCAAATACTATTCCAAAACTATTATATCAAGAATATATTACTAATAGTAAATAAATAGGTTTATATAGTTTATACATAACCAACTATATATGGAAGAATCAACGATACTACTAGATAAAAGAATAATAGAAATGCTCAAACTAGCAAAGGAGCACCCAAAGCAAACATATAACGAGATCATAGAAAAAATGGCAAAAATAATAATAAAACTCAAAGAAAGAAATCAATATGACGAATTTCTTCATAAAATCCAGCAACCAAAGATGAAAGAGTTATGGGATAATAAGGAAGATGAGGTCTGGGATAAGGTATAATGGAATATAGATTTGGTGATATAATCCTAGCGGAAGTTCAATATACAGATACTTTCGAAATTAAGATTAGACCAGCGTTAGTTCTTTTCGAAGATATGGGGAATATTATTGTAGCGGGAATTACAAGTAATCTAAACATGAAAGGTATTTCTATAACAAAAAAAGAAGGTTTACCAAAAAATAGCATAATAAAGTTAAATTACATTTTCACAATTCATGAAAGCATGATAAAAAGATTTTTACTAAAACTATCAAATGAAAAAAGAGAATTAACCAGAAAAGAGTTAATCCATAAAATAACTAACTAAAGCACTAAGCCTCAACTATTTTCATATTTTTCTTACTTTTACCAATAACAACTACACAACTTCTTTCATCACTAGCAAGAATTTTCCACTCTTTACTAGTCTTATGTAATTCATTTAGTATTTTCTTACTATATTCTCTAACATCTTTAAACCACGGCATTTTATCATATCCCATCCTCGCTCTAGCATGCCCAATAGAAGTATATCCTTTAACATGAATGAAATCCGGCTGAGCTTTTTCAATCATTTTAACATACTGCGGAACAAGCCCATCTGTCATATTAGTTAAGTCATTTAAGCTAGAATTCTTATTCTTCCCAACCGGAACAATAGTCATCCGGATACATCTTCTGCATTTTCCCCCCAGCCCACGCATAACACCAAGTGTTCCATTGAATTTTTCCCACGCATCTTTATTAAAAGAATTATGCCATTTTTTAAAAAGTTCTTTATTTGGAGCATTAGTAGATATAGTAAGTTGAGTTGGAAGAGATCCTTCCCTTTTTAATTTTAAAATTGCTTCAGGATTCTGCCCATTCGTAACCAAGAATGTTATTATTTTCTTCTTTCGTAATAATTTAATCATCTCTCCAAGGCGAGGATACAAAGTTGCCTCCCCAGTCAAAGAAAAAGTAACAAGAGATGGGGTTAATGCATCTTTATATTTTTTCTTGTATGTTTTATCATTCCCACCGAATCCAAGTAAAAGTTTTTTTCTTTCATTAAATAATCCTTCTATAATTTTCTCCGGGTCTTCCGGATTCTTAACTTCGTTAGGAATAGAATATTCAGTATTTCTCCAGCAATGCACACACCTATTTTCACAATTGAATAAAGAAACGCTAGCCTGACAGCATTTATGTGATTTTATACCATAAAATTTTTCTTTCCAACATCCACCCTTTCCACGAAGGGAATTTTTTGTCCAATGACAAATTTGAACAGCACTATGATATCCCACGAGACCATATTTTTGTTTTTTTAGACCAGCACGAATAGAATCCATAATAAATAAAAAAAATTATAAAGTTACGCAAGAAGATATATTTATCTCTTCTTTTTCTTCTTAGGAGCAGATTTCTTCTTTGCAGTTTTCTTTTTAGCCACTTTTTATTTTACCTCTTTATGAATAAATAATGTGTTTAGTGTTTAAATAGTTTTCTAAAAACACACAAAAAATAAAATTGCCAATTTATTTTGTCGTCGACAAATATTTTTTCTATTTTTAAAAATTTAAATTAAAGAAAAAATCCATGCAAAAATCATTATTAAAAATATTAATCCAATTAATCTTGTTGCCCATTTAAAAGATTTTTCAGCTATTTTTTTGTCTTTTACTAAGATTAAGATAGCCAAGTAGAAGAATCTTCCACCGTCGAGGATTCCCAAAGGAAGCATATTAAATAATCCAACAAATAGATTTATCATCATAATCCACCACAATAAATTATAAATATAAAATGCAAAATCCGGATTATATTTAGCTTTATAATAAACAGAATCATCTCTAAAACTTTTAAAAGTAGAAACAATTTTTTCAAATATTCCACCAGTTTGTTTCGGAATACTCATTATTCCAATAAATCCAACACTAGAGTTAAGAGGATTTTCAGCGAGGGTTATATTATATATTTTAACAATACTCTTAGTTTCAGTTTCAATCAGAACATTATCTCCAGGTTTTTTGTCTTGTAGATAAAATGAAATATCATCTCTTGTTTTTATTTTCTGATTATCTATCCCAACGATGGCCCCAGAAATATTATTTTTTATTGCGGGTGCATTTTCGTATAATAAAACATATTCTGCATTAGTACCACCTAATTTTTCAATAAAATCAGAAGAATTTCCAGAATATAAATAAGTTTTATTGCCAGCAAATATTTCGGTTAATCCGTCAATAGTACTTCCCGTACCACTAATTTCACTTACATTAACAGCATTATATGCATAACCACCAAAAATATATCCAGCTGGAGAATAAGAAGCATAAAAGAATATAATCAAAATTAAAAAGAATAGTAAAGCAAACAATATATTAGCGAAAACTCCAGCTCCGAGTACAACCATTTGCTCAAAATTTTTCTTTTTGTGGAAATCTTTATCATCTTGTTCTACAAAAGCCCCAGGAATAGGTCCCAAAAACGCAAATCCAGTTGATTTTATTTTAGTTTTAAACAATCTCATATAAATCCCATGTGAAAATTCATGAACAACAGCAACCACAACTAAAGCAATTAAGAAATAAGCAAAATAAAATGGAGGCATAAAGCTTTCAACCCCAAATATTTGTGTAAAATAAGGTATTAATGGCATTACAGGAGGGGCCTTTATTATTTCAGAAATCTGAGGAAATGCTATGTAAATATAAACAGTCTTACAAAGCAGATATATCATTGTAATCATTAAAACAAATCCAACAACAATAATAGGATATTTTAATATATGCAACAACTTAGAATGTTTTTTACTAAACTCTTCAATTTTAACAAGACCAAGCTTGGTTCTATACATATACATCCAACCCTCTCTTCCAAGATTTTTTCTATGTGAATATAAAAACAAAAAGACAGCAGTACAAAATACAGCTAAAAATATTAAATCATAGAGCATTACATTATCCATAAAGGATAAACATAAACGGCACTTTTAAAGTTAATGAGAGAGATATTCGGTGCCAAAGAAGATGAAGTTTTTGTAAAATTAGAGTAATTCTTTTGGAATTTCCAATTTTTCATTTGAATAAACTATTTCCTCTGCCTTAGAAATTGCCCCTCTGCATAAGTCCATTGTTTCATTATATCTTTCTTCTATCTTCTTTATTTTTATTTCTGAACTATATCTCGCTTCTTCCCTCTCATCTACTGCACTTTTCTTATCTTTTTCTCTATAGACCATTATTCTCTCTATGAATTTATCGTCATATTCTATAATCCCTCTTTCTTTTACATATTTTACAAATAAAGCAGTACACCTTTGGCTTCTTGTTTCTACGCCGAATTTACATAAAATCGCTAATGCGCAATAATACTGCGAATAATACCATTCTTCTGGGATTTTGTAATCCGACCCCATTTTCTTATATATTTCACAAAATTTTAAACTATCCCTCGCTTTCTCTAGATATTCCTTAGCTTTTTCTATAGAAGGTTCTACAGCAAGTAAACCCTTGTGCTTTTTACCCTTCTCCTCTTCTTTTTTCGCCAATTCAAAACACTCCTTGCATTCTTTAAGTTCGCTCATACTGAAACATCCTCAATGAACTTTATAAATTCCTCTTGCCCAAATAATATTACTCCCTTTTTTAGAGCTTCAAGATATATATTGTTCTTTTTTAATTCGGTTTCTAATTCTTTTTTAGTTAAGTCTATTGCGTGAATTTTCTTAGATTGCGCTTGTTGAATCTGTAGTAATGTGTTTTCTATTTCCCTAAAGTCCTTCTTGGTTTTAACTATAATAAGCAAATCTATATCACCCGCTTCTCTCGGGGAGTGAAGTACGCTTCCAAATAAAATTATAAATAATATATGTTTTTCTAATTTTTTAAAGGCATCTCTCCATCTTTCTTGCCCAAGTGCATCTTCTGTTAATATTGTAGCCAGATTCTTTTTTACAAGGGGATTATCCCAATTCAGAGTTATTTCATAGGCACTTGTTTTGCCTTTTCCTATTGGTTTTAAATTGGTTAATTTTTGTGATTCTAATTTTTTCAGAGCTTTCCATGTTCCAGGTCTAGCTATCTTTATTTCTTCCGAAAGAGAGCTTACCGTATTCTTTTTTGTCAAATCCTTTAATAAAATCTTAAGGATTTCAGCTGTTGATTTTTCATGTAGTGCCATTTCTAGTCTGCCTATTTCTTTATGGGAAATAGTTATTTCTTTATAGGAAATAGTATATTTAAACTTTACTATTTAGAATTTTATACTTTCTATGTACTTATAGTAAAGACACTAGGCAGATTCCCCAAATGTATAAAATGAAATTCCTATACAAAAGAATTATTGTACAAATCCATAAATATAGCCCGCGAAACAGTCTAAAAATCACTTCTGAAAAAATTTTATTTTTTTCTAATCGTTCTAAAATCCTTACCCTTACATTTTCTACAAGAAACTTTTCCAGAAAGAATCTTCAAAGGTTCAATTTTCATCTTTTGGCTACATCTTTTACAAATAAACATATTTTTGAAAAGTCTATTCTGTGCTGCCGGAATCTTTGTTGCCATTATAATCCAACCCTCTTAATTATTTTAACTCCTTCCATATCCCAATACTCTATATTCATTCCATCTGTAATTTGTCCAGCAAATTCTTCTGGTATTGGTAACTCAAAATTTTCAAAACTATCAGAATCCATAACACTTACTCCATCCTGAGTAATAGTAAGAACCTGCGCTTTTCTTTTATCAATCATAGGGACTTCTACCCTATCTGTTCCAGGCATCATCATGCATTTTTTCTTTCCGCTAACTACAGCAATTGCGTCAAATCTACATTTATGAGCGCCATGTTTTCCAGTTTTAGAAACATCAACGCTTTTAATAACGCAAGTTTCACCGTCAAATAAAGCGAAACTTCCTACTCTCAATTCAGTCGCATCAACAACTTTTAATACCATAACCCTCAAAAAATCAGAGCATTTATAAATCTTCCTTATTAGCATTTTTTATGGCCAACGTTGCAAAGGGCGATTTTGTTGAGATAGAATTCACGGGCAAGATAAAGGATACAAATGAAATATTTGACACTAATTCTAAAACAGAAATTCAAAAAAACAAGCTTAATTTCGAAGCAAAGCCATATATCATTTGCGTTGGAAAAAGCATGGCAATCACCGGCCTAGATAAAGCGCTGGACGGAAAAGAAATAGGAAAAGATTATGAATCCGAAATCAAACCGGAAGAAGCTTTTGGTAAAAGGAACCCCTCAATGGTTAGAACGATTCCATTAAAGGTTTTTGTAGAACAAAAAATAATGCCACAAAAGGGAATGCAACTAGCACTAGACGGGACGGTAGTAAGGGTAATTTCTGTTTCTGGGGGAAGAGTTCTGGTTGATTTCAACAACCCGTTAGCAGGGAAAGTGGTAATTTACTCATATAAAATATTAAGAAAAATAGAAGATCAAAGCGAAAGAGTAAACGCATTGCAAGATTTTTTCTTTAAAAAAAGATTTGATTTTGAAGTAAAAGATAAAGAAGTTATTTTCAAAATAGAGCCACAGCTGGCAAAGTTTATAGAAATGATGTCAAAGCCGTTTGAAGATATTTTGGGTTTAAAGATTAAGGCGGAAGATATAAAGAAGAAAGAGGTCTAATTTTCTCCATAATCAATTCATCCACTCTTTCACATAAATACTTATAAATCCTAATTATCTAAAAAAAACATGGGAATATTAGGTGATGAGAACTTTAACGCTCGTGATGAAATGGATAAGGAGTTAGAGGAAATCATCAAAAAGCAAGCTGCGAGAATAAAAGTTATAGGAGTTGGCGGCGCAGGTAATAATACTATTTCTAGAATGCGTGAAGTCGGGATTAAAGGAGGAGAAATTATAGCAATAAATACAGACGCCCAAGATTTATTATATACAAATGCAGATTGCAAGATATTAATAGGAAAAGAGATATCAAGAGGGTTAGGCGCTGGCTCAAACCCAAGGATAGGCGCAGAAGCCGCAAAAGAACAGGCAACAGAAATAAAAAAGTCTTTAGAAAATTGTGACATGGCTTTCATTACATGCGGTTTAGGTGGAGGTACAGGGACTGGTGCGGCACCTGTAATCGCAGAAATGGCAAAGAAGCAAGGAGCCCTAACAATTGGAGTAGTAACCTTACCATTTACAGTTGAGGGCAAAAAAAGAATTGAAAATGCTATGGATGGCCTAGAAAGGATGGAATCAATAGTAGATACGTTAATTGTAATTCCAAACGATAAATTACTAGAACTAGCGCCAGATTTACCATTGCCGACAGCATTTAAGGTAGCAGATGAAATTTTAACAAATGCAGTAAAGGGAATCACCGAATTAGTAACCCGTTCTGGTTTAGTTAATTTAGACTTCGCAGATATTAAGACGGTTATGTCTGGCGGCGGAGTTTCTTTAATAGGAATGGGCGAATCCGATTCTTCAAACAGAGCAGAAGAAGCAGTAGAACATGCACTAAATAATCCACTATTAGATGTAGATATTTCAAATGCATCTGGTGCTTTGATTAATGTTCTTGGCGGAAGCGATCTAACGCTAGAAGAATATAAGACAGTAGTAGGAGTAATAGGAGAAAGACTCTCTCCCGAAGCAAAAATAATTTCAGGAGCCCAAATCTCGAAAGATTTAGAAGGATCAATAAAAGTTATGTTAATAATTACAGGTGTAAAATCTGCTCAAATTTCTGGAGAAAGAAGACCAATAGAGCAGCAAAGAAAGGAATCAATGGAAGAAGCACTAGATATAGAATTCATAGACGATAATGCCAAGGGCGAGGACACAGAATAAATATTTAACGAGATATCTAAATTTTATAAAAGTTAATAAGAAAACATACAATTTAAAAATACATATTTCTTAACCAGATAATGGAACATCAATCGCAAATAAGCAAAACGAAAAAGTTCACACACTTTGTTAACTCAAATTTTCAACAATATAGAAGAGTTTGGAGATTATTAAAAAGACCAACAATGCAAGAATTCAAACTTATTGCCAAAGTTACAGCGATAGGATTGTTAGCAATAGGTGCAGTTGGATTTTTGTTTTCTTTAGTTTTCAAGGTGGCCCTGGGCTCTTTATTCAAACAGTAAACTTTAAAAAGCACTTGTATTAACTATAATTATCTACTTCTTATTTTTTTAAGAACGTAGTCATGTTAAAAATGAACCTAGAAACAACAGAATTTGATTATCTCGATGATGAAAAAAGTAAAGAGGCAGTTGTAGAATCTTTACCTAAAATAATAATAAAACAAAAGCCAGTTATCGAAGAAGTTAAAGAAGACCAACCAGAAGAACAAAAATTCGAAACAGATTCTATAATATTTATTGTTAAAGTAACAACAAACAAAGAATCAAAAGCCATAGAGCTAATTGCAGACAAGGTAAAAAAGAAAGAAATCAATATTTATTCTGTTGTAAGGCCAAATGGATTAAGGGGATATATAGTATTAGAATCTCCAGACAAAGAAAATGCGGAGGAAGCAGTTTTTAATCTTCCTTATATTAAAGGGATTATCCCAAAACAAGTTTCTTATGATGAAATTAAGAAAATGATAGAGCCAAGAGCTTCAGATGTTAAGATTGAAAAGAATGATGTGGTTGAAATTATTTCAGAATCATTCAAGAACGAAAAAGCGAAAGTTATTAGAGTAGATAAGACAAAGGGAGAAGCAGTTGTTTCTTTACTTGGAGCTATCGTCCCTATACCAGTCACAGTAAAGCTTGATAATTTAAGAGTTATACGAAGAGAGGAAGACGGTTCTACGGAGGAAGATCAAAACAGTTAGTTTTAAAAACGACTACATCGAAAACAAAACATGGTAACAATAAAGCTTTTGGTTGATGGTGGCGCAATGAAGCCAGGCCCAGCAATAGCACAACAATTAGGCCCAATGGGAATAAATATGGGTAAAGTTCTTTCAGACGTTAACGAAGCAACATCTTCTTTTAAGGGGATGCAAGTTCCAGTAAATCTAGACGTAGATGCAAAGAAAAAGACATTCACTGTTACTGTTCTATCTCCGTCCGTTTCAGCTTTATTAAAAAAGGAGATGGGAATAGAGTTAGGATCAAGCGAAAGAAAAAAAGTACAGGTGGGGAATTTAGCAATAGAGCAATTAATATCAATTACAAAACAAAAACAATCAGGTATGTTAGCTAATAATTTTTTAGGAGCATTAAAATCAGTAATAGGAAGTGCAATGGCAATGGGCATTTTAATTGAATCCAAAGACCCAAAAGAAGTTTTACAAGAAATTGAAGACGGAAAATACGACAAAGAAATAAAAGCTGAAAAAACAGAAGCAAGCCCAGAGAAATTGAAGCAACTTAAAGCATATTTCACAGAAGTTCAAAATAAACAACAGGCTGCTAAGAAAGCAGAAGAAGAAGCGAAAGCAGCAGAAGAAGCTGCTAAAGCAGCAGAAGCAACCGCAAAGCCAGAAGCAGCAGCGGCAGCAACGCCTGCAGTAGAAGCTCCAGCTAAAGGGAAAGAAGCAAAACCAGCTGCGAAAAAATAAATTTAAATTAGATTTTCCATTCTAGTCATACTTTCTTTGGGAGCTAAAACAAAAAATGAAATTCGCAAGATTTATTAATGATGTAAAGCCATTTAAAACTATCGGGGCTGTAGTCTAGTGGTAGGACTCGAGGTTTGGGACCTTGCAACCGCGGTTCGATCCCGCGCAGCCTCATTTCAATTAACTTTAAAAACCATCTTTTAATCAGATATTTATCAAAATGGGAGTAAAAACAAAAAAAGTAGCATCATCCGGTCGTTTCGGCGCTGGATACGGAAAACCAAAAGAAAGACTTGTGGCAGTAGAAAAGAAACAAAGAATTAGACAAGACTGTCCATTTTGCGGTGGTCACGCTAAAAGAACATCAAAGGGTGTATGGGTTTGTTCAAAGTGCGATAAGAAATTTGCAGGAGGAACATACCACCTCTAAGTTTAAATAACTTAAAGATTATAATTTAACATGGCAATCTACAAATGTTTTCAATGTGAGAAAAAAATAAAGTCCGTAGAGTTAGACAAAAGATTTGCCTGCCCAACTTGTGGCTCAAGAATTTTTTATAAACCAAGAACAAAAATAAAGACGGTAAAAGCAGACTAATGGTAGAGACTTCTAAAAAATGTGATCACGAGGATTGTGAATGTGAAGAAGATTGCGGAGATGATTGTGAATGCGGAAATCAAAATCCAGCAATGAACCAATTTGACGACGAGACACGTGCATCAATTCAAGAAATACAAATTTTGGAACAAAATTTTGAGCAATTAATGCAACAAAAGCATTTATTTAATATGGAATTAAACGAAACAGATCTTGCCCTAAAAGAAATAGAAAAAGCAGAGGGAGATATATTTAAGATCGTCGGTGGACAGGTCGTAATCAAATCAACAAAAGAAAAATTAACAGCAGATTTAATACACAAAAAAGATATAATACAAATAAGAATGAAGAGCATTGAGGGACAGGAAAAAGAATTCTCAGAAAAGATGGAAGATCTTCGGAAAAAGATAATGGAAAGAATATCTCCGAGAGAATGATTAGTATTCTATTACAACAATATTTAAATACCCAACATGTCAAACTTAAATTATGGTGATGAACTTTTTCAAGAGATTGAAGAAAAGCGAAGGTGCAGAAACTGCCGATTTCATAGAAATCGATACAGGTGCTAAGCAAAATGACTCAAAAGTCATGGTGAAAACTTTCGTTCTAAAAACCTACGAAGACATCAATCCGATTTTGAATGCTTTGAGAGAAGGTTACTCTATTGTAGTAATCGACATCAAGTCATTGAAAGCAAAAGATGTTATTGAACTGAAAAGAGTTGTTTCAAAGATTAAGAAAACAGTTGAAGCAATTGAAGGTTCTATCGCAGGATTTGGGGACAATTGTATAATTGCTACGCCTTCGTTTGCAAAAATCCAAAAGGGTGTTATGGAGTCAGCTCCAGCAGCCCCGAGAGATGAGATTGAGAAATTCGGTTATTAATCACGAAATAACCCCTTTTTTAATTAATATTATTTTTTAAACCATTGATCGCTATGCAAGAAATCCGATTCTTTATTTGGTGGTTTTAATCTAAACTATCAGCATATCTCTTTCGCCACAATTTATTTAAATAGACCTAATTCTCCATCTAAATGGATTTTCGCCCCAATAATTTTCCAGAAAGATATAAATTATTTCCGCAGGCAGATAAATTAGCAAATTTAGTTTTAAAGAAGTTGGGATATATGACTTCTATCGAACAGCATGTGGCTCGCACAAGAGCATTGTGTTCTATGTCTTATTCTATTGCTAAGCCAATTACGCAGATGTCACAAAAAAATATAGCAAACGCTAACTTTCAAGCCGAGCAACAAGCAAGATATACAGGCGACCCCTTTCGAGATTTAGAGCAACTACAATCAGGGGGTGTAGATATTATAAAAACATTAACGGAAGTCAAACAAACATATAATGAATTAGTTAAAGTGTGTATAGAAAGAAGTCCACGTTTTATGGATTTAGTTTGGCAGGTTTACAGAAGAACGCACAGATTAGAAGTGGAATACCAAGAATTAGAAGATATTTTTAATCCCTCAGAAGACCGAAAGAAAGATAACGACCCCGCTATGTTACCAACTCCAACAACAGACGGAGAACGCGTAAAGCGTTATCAATTCAATTTAAGGTGTACTCCAAATTCTCCATTTTTACAAACAGAACCCAATCGAAGAGTTGTCGAGTTTGATCCATCCTATTTCTATGGAACTGGGAGATTCGCATTTGCAAATCAAAATGGCGATATATTTCAAACTGCATGGGATGAGAATCAAAAAGAATTTCCTTTATTTAAATTAAACTAAACTCTTGCCAGGTTGAATACAACCTTCAAGGCTACTATAATAGTAGATGGCACAAACATAACAAGTAGTGCTGCAAGTATAGAAGTTAAAGATGAAAGAATAGGGATATTAGATACATAAATTAATGCAGATTGCCCAAATCCACTCACTATAACCAAAGACAGAGAAGCAATTAAGAAAGTCATAGAGTCCCGATCTCCTATATTAAGGAACCCAATTATTATACCTAATATTACCAAAAATGCATAAGGGATATTGCTATATGTAATATTCAAGAATTTTTGAGTCATACCCATTAGAACCGCTAATATAACACCAACAAGGAAGGCGTATGCGCCAACAAGGTTTTCTCTGGATTTTATCATATACTATATATAATACAGACATATATAAAGATTTCTCAAGGCGCCCAAACTATCAAAAAACCAAAAGATTTATAAACAGTCGTAACTCAAAAATTACAACATGGTAAAACAATTAAGATCACTAATTGCAGTTTTTGCATTGATTTTATTCGCTGTTAGTTTGGCTAGTGCTACAATTTCTTTAACAGCTACAGGTTCTCAATCTGTTTCTGAATTATCAGATAGTACAACTTTTTCATTCAACGTAAGCTATGCGGGAGATGTAGAAAATCAAACATCAGATAGTACAACTTTTTCATTCAACGTAAGCTATGCGGGAGATGTAGAAAATCAAACAATAGCAATTAACGGAAGTACAAATACCTCCGGCGTTTCTGTTAGCTTCTCACCGGTTTCAGTGGTTTTGAACGGAACAGAATTAGAAATATCTACAATAACAGGAACAATAACAGGATTACAAGGAAGAGGCCACCAAGACATTTTAATATCATATAATGCATTAAACGGAAGCACAATAGTAGATTCAGAAACATTTACACTTTCCGTTACTTCTGCTGGATTATGTTCTTCAGGAATAAAGGACGAAAATCTATCTCTTTCAGACTTAGAAGATAAGTCAGATGTTGATGATGATTGGGAATGGAGAGCATTAGACGATATACAAGTTAGAGTAACACTAGATAATACTGGAGATAAAGATAATGAAGACTATAAATTACAATTATATTTCTTTGACGATACAGGAAAAGATGTTTCAAGCAAATTTGTAGACGATAAAGATTCACTTAAACAAGATGTGAACAACCTTGATAAGGGAGACGACACAGACGTAGATTTTACATTCAAACTAAGTACAGATATTGATTCTGGAAACTATAAATTGGTTATAAAAGCAATAAGGAAAAGTGATGAAAAAAACCAGTGCGACATTTTAATAGGAGACCAAGAAGTTTCAATTGATCAAGATGATGATTATGCAATTGTTTCAGCAATAGATGCTCCAATGACTACAAGCTGTGGAAGCACAGTAGATTTAATTGCAACAGTAGCTAACACAGGAACAAATGATCAAGACAGAGTAAAGGTAATATTATACAATAGAGATTTGGGTCTTAATATATATAAAGAAATAGACAATATGGATAGTGGAGATTCTACGGATGTATTATTTTCATTTGCAATCCCACAAGGGGCGCAAGAAAAATCATATAAGTTATTGTTTTCAACAGAATTTAATTATGACGATCATGATGATTCCTATGACGATCAATCAGACTCCGAAGATGATTATATGTATTACATGAACGTAGCAGGAGACTGTATAGACTATACAAAACCAACAATTTCAGCTAGATTAAATTCAACAGCCATGGTTGGAGAAGAATTAGTTGTAGAAATATCATTAAAAAATAATGCAGATACAGCAATAAGCGCGATAATCTCAGCAGACGAATATGCTTCTTGGGCAGAATTTATTAGAGTAGAACCTTCTATAGTCTCAGCTGCAAAACAAGAAACAAAGAAGGCATATATAACATTCAAACCAACACAGGCTGGACAACACACATTCAATATAAATGTGATTTATAATGGTAAGACAATAGATCAAGCAGTTACAGTTAATGTTGCTAGCAAAACAGGTTGGCTTTCTGGGGCATACGAACAATTCGGGAAGACAGGAACTTTCCTTTTATTGGGAATAGCAATCCTAGTAATCTTGATTATATTAGTTTTAGTAATAAGAGCAATAGTCTCTAGAAAAGATTAAGTTTTTAACCATTAATTTCTATATATATTTAAGATGAATAAACTATATAGTTTGGTATCAAGATATGCTCTGATACTAATTGCTGGACTTGGAAATCTCTTTATCTTTTACAAAGTATTTTATCCGTTAACATTTTTCCCAGTAGAGTTTATTCTAAACATTTTTGGAGATGTAAATAGCTTTTATAGATTAAACTTAATACTTTTTAACACAACGGCAGTAGATATCGTAGCAGCATGCGTAGCAGGCTCGGCATATTATCTAATATTTATTCTAGTAATGTCCACTGCAGGCCTAAAAATTCTAAAAAGAATAAAAATACTTTTATTTTCCACATTAATATTTTTAGTTTTTAATATAATTAGAATAGTTTTAATGGCACTAATCGCAGGATCAGTCTATTTTGAGCAAGTTCATATGTTCTTTTGGTATTTTATATCAATTATATTCGTGGTATTGATTTGGTTTTTTGCAGTAAAATTGTTTAAAATAAAAGAGATTCCAATCTATTCAGATTTAAAATATTTATTAAAACAAACTAAAAAGACCAAGAGAAATAAGTAATATAATAATTCCAGCAAGTAAAATACCCAAGGAAATAGCTACAAAACTCGCCCTTCTATTAAATCCAAATAACCAGGCTAAAATCGCACCAGTCCACGCACCCGTTCCAGGCAAAGGAATAGCAACGAAAAGAGCTAATGCAGAATATAGTGCAAAACCACTTTTTCCCTCGAATCTTTTCCCCTTCTTCCTTATTTTTTCTAAAAATCTATTCATAAAATTTTTATAATAATTTATTTTTAAAAAGTGAATATGCAGAAAATCCATAAAGAAAAAAACAAATAGCGTAACGAGAATATTAATTAAAACAACCAACGAAAAATACGGCCAGATATCTAATCCATTTTTTAAACAATAATCAACCACAACGGGTAGCCCAGCTCTTAGTTCAACAAGTGGGAAAAAAGACAGAATAATAGACAAAATTAATTGACTATCCATTTTAATCTATTGATTTTTCGTTTATTTGTGCCATGGCACCCATTACGAATCTTTCAACAGTTGGCAAATATTTACAATCACCAACATTCAAAATAAAACAATTGTTTTTACTACCAGAAACTATGGAGGCATTCTCTGATTTTTGAATAATAATAACAGTACGATCCATAGACGCATTTTTACAATCAAATTTAGATATATTGTATAATTCAGCAACCTCATCAGTCGTCGCGCCAGAACTTACATTTTTTACAAAAGGAAAAGCTCTAATAAATTGAGTAAGCCCAATTTGCCCAATCATTATGTCTTTACAATACTGGACATCTTCACCGAAAGATACAACTACGTTCTTCCCTAAAGTTAAGTTTGTTTCTATTGGAATATGATTATCTCTTGGGTCTGTTCTAAAATAAGTATTAAAAATAGCAGAAAGGTTTCCCTTGTATATTATAGGAAATTGTCCATGATAAAGAACAAGATTTGCAGATTCCATTTTTTCAAATTTTACACCACCATATTCAAATTTATTAAATATTTCATGATATATTTTGGGCACGAAAATGATCGCCAAAATTAAAACAACTATAAATACAACTAGCCAAAGAAACTGATTCAAAGACTTATTCTCAAGAGAGCTAGTCTTTTTCTTCTTGCTATTATTTTTTCTTTGTTTTTTTACCATCTTAAATAATATTTAATATCCTATATAAAAATCTATCTACGCCTTCAAAAAAGTTCCCAGATATGAAAACACAGTTATTCTGTTTCAAAACGGAGGTCGTATTAGATTCAGAAAATACAAATACGTTATCTACACTACAGTTCTTTATCGGTAAATCTTTATTTATGCAGCTATTTTCGTCCAAGCAGGCCTCTTGTGTTCTCAACGATATGCCATCTAATGCATATAAAAGGCTACTAGCCGCCTGATTTATATTGACAATATAAACAGTTTTTTGATAATAATTTTCCAAAGAATAATTTCCAGAGATAGTTATATTCTTCACCTCTTCCGGCAAATAATTAAAATAAAAAACCTTTCCGTTAATTGAAGTTGTCCAAAAATCATTACTCTGCACAAACTTTAAACCAGCATAATTAACAACATTGGTAGAAGATGAATCGCTCTTGCTCATTATAGCATATCCAAGGCTAGAAAGTCCGATTAGGGCGGCCATTATAACGCTCACTATAATCTTTAGTTTCCTTGCCCTCCTGTCTTTATCTTCCTGAGTCTCTATTTTCTTTATCATAAGAAATCTTCGAGAATTTCGTATATAAAGTTTTCTAAATGTTCATTGCAAGAAACTAAAGAAAAATATTTAAACCATATTTATTTCATAATTCCATGCAATCCTTCTATGTAGATACATGTATTTATCTAAATTTGTGGAAGAAAGAGACAAATTTACATAATGTCCCCATTTGGGTTTATGCAAAGAATTTTTTTGAATTCGTTGGAAAAGAGAATAGTACTATATTCTATTCTGGATTCATATTAAAAGAGATTATGTTTCTTCTCTCAACAGAAGATTATCTTATTAAAAGAGATTTTTTTGAGAGCAGTTCTGTTTTTAAAAAGGTTTCAATCTCGCAGGAAGAATATTCGCTCGCTATTAAAATAAAGAAGGATATTAAATCAAATTGCAGTCTATTTGATATAATTCATTTAATTATTGCAAAGAAAACAAGCTCGATTTTAATTACTAGAGACGAGGAATTAATAAATCTTTCAAATTATTTCGGGATCAAGTCTCAAAAACCAGAAGAAATCATAGGTTGTTAATTTCATCTAAATCAATTTTTTCTTGCGATAAATTCCTTCTTGCCTCCCTTACTTCTTTTACAGATTCTCTATCTGATTTTATCGTCCCGATTTGAGAATCGATTACGAATCTTCGTACGGCATCCCTTATCACATCTGCACGATTAGCGTAAAATCCAGATTTAACAAATAAATCTAGTTCTTTCAATAATTGTTCATTTATTCTAATCTGAATAGTATCCATTACCATTGAATTACCATGGTAATTTAACCTTATAAACCCTCCCTTTTGAAACTATTGCCTATAAAAAATCAAAGAAAGAGTAAAAATAAAAAAAAGAAAAAAGGGTGTAAAAACACCCAAAGTATTTTTATGCAGTTATAGCAGTTGCTTCAGTTGCACTTGTTACTTTCAAAGCCTTACCAACAGTTGTGTCGATAGGTTTGTTTGAAAGATAAGTTACAGCCTTAGTTGTATCCGCAGCATTGAATCCAGCAACCAATAAAGCTACCTTAGATCCTCTTGTGAAGGATTGTATAAGAGCTTCACCAGCTTTTATGCCAGTCTTTGCAGTGAATGCATCATCGCAAGCAGCACCACCAAGTAATTCAGCAGCAACACTATTTATACAAGAACCACCGATAACGATTAAATTCTTGTTAGATACTGAGGAAACCTCATTATCATAAACAGTAACTGAGCCTAA
>CAYOYC010000010.1:0-20591 GCA_964408125.1 Candidatus Woesearchaeota archaeon | reverse complement strand
GAATACGATGCGAACTTTACAATATCATCCCATAATTTATTTACATCTCTTTCGTCCATTGCAGAATGATCAGCACATCCATCTTTGAATTTTTTCTCCATCTGCATCATTAAATCCAGTTTTTTCTTTCCGATAGCCTTCCTAAGTGTATCCGACTCCCCCCTAGTGAAGTTTGCCAACTCCCTAGCTAACTGCATAACCTGCTCTTGATAAACCATAATTCCGTATGTTGGCCCTAAAATATTTTTACTCCTCTCATGAGGATATTCTACAGTCTCTCTTCCGTGCTTCCTATTCGCATAAACCTCCAAATATTGCATCGGGCCTGGTCTGTATAAAGCAACAATAGCAATAATATCATCAAAACAAGTCGGCTGAATAAGGGAAAGGGTTTTTCTCATGCCCTCACTTTCAATTTGAAAAACACCTATACTTTCCGATCTTCTCAGCATCCCATAAACCGCATCATCATCAATCGGAATGTTTTCAAGCCACTTATCATCTTTCCCAATTGTGTCTAAAACTTTTTTTATAATATTTAAGGTTTCTAACCCTAAAAAATCAAATTTAACAAGTCCATACGCCTCTATATCCGGGCCCTCGACCTGTGTAACCGTATCTCCATTTCTAGAATATGTCGGAATATATTCAGTAATCCCTCTTTGCCCCCAAACAACTCCACACGCATGAACACCCTTGTGTCTAACACACCCCTCAAGTGTTCTGGCCGCCTTAAATATTTCTTCATATTTTTCGGCATATGCTTTAAGCTTAACCGATTCGGGAGTTGGATGCCCTCTTTGGTCTTTGGCATTAAGTGATTCATATATTGTCTCACTCTCAACAAGCTTTGTTATTTCGTTCGCCTCTTCGAAGGGAATTTTAAAAACTCTCATAACATCTTTTAAAACAGCCTTCGCTCCCATTGTTCCGAATGTTCCAATCATCGCAACCTTATCTTGGCCATATTTTTTTCTAACATAATCTAAAACAACCTCTTTATTTCCAAAATCTATATCAAAATCCGGCAAAGAAACCCTGTCTGGATTTAAAAAACGCTCAAATAATAAACCCAAACCCAACGGCTCTAATTGTGTAATTCCCAAACAATATGCCACAATAGACCCGGCACCACTACCACGCCCTGGCCCGACCTGACAATGCTTCTTTGCATCTCTAATAAAATCAGCAACAATCAAAAAATAAGTTTCGAAACCCATTTTATTAATAACGGATAATTCAAACTCCATCCTTTCAAAAGCTTCTTTGTAATTAGTCTTGCTTCCATATTTTTCATCTAACCCTTCCTTACACAACTTGTACAGATGATCCCTATGGCTCATTCCATCTGGAACATTAAACTCTGGAAAAATAGTTTGACCTATATTTAATTCGACGTTACACCTGTCTGCAACTTCTTTTGTTATATCAACATATTCTGGATTTTCTGGAAAAAGTGCACGAACCTCTTCTTCGCTCATAACATGATATCCTTCGCCACTAAACCTCATCCTATTAGGGTCGCTCATTAACGCATTAGTCTGAATAGCTAGCATGATTTCATGAGCATGCACATCTTCTTTTCTGAGATAATGGCTATCAGTAGTCGCAACAATTTTAAGATCGTATTTGACTGCCATTTTACGATAAAATTCTAAAACAATTTTTTCTTCGTCTATTTTATGGTTTTGAACCTCTAGATAAAAATTTTCTTTACCGAATATATCCAAATACGATTCTATTATCCTCTCCGCTCCTTCCACATCCCCGGCGATTGCACTTCTTGCAATATCGTTTGCGATACATGCACTCATACATATAATACCATCAGAATATTTTTTCAGAATATTCCTATCTATTCTTGGCCTATAATAAAAACCCTCGCTATTTGCAATAGAAACCAACTTAATTAAATTTTGATAACCTACTAAGTCTTTAGCTAAAAGTATTAGGTGATAATCCTTGCCCTTCTCCTTTCTTTGCATATCCTCTGTTATATACGCCTCAAAACCAAATATTAATTTTACGCCTGCCTTTTTCGCTAATTGATATTTTTTTATAATGGCCCCCATGTTCCCGTGCTCTGTAATTGCGACCGAATCCATCCCCATACCCTTCACATGCTCAAATAATTTTTCTATTTTGGTAGCCCCATCAAGAAGACTATATTCCGTATGTAAATGTAGATGTGTAAATACCATAAAATCTCCATAGCCCTACCATTTATAACTATATCTTAGCATTGAGTGGTGGTAATTAAATATCTATATTACAACATATAAATAACTACAAGAAATACAGAATTAAACCTTCTAAAACTAACAAGGCATGATGTCTTGCACGCCCCGGGGTCTAAACCTAGTTTGGAGCCTGTTTTCCATCTTCCCCAAAAACACCTTCTATATACTCCTTAGTTAAGCTTAACGCCTGTTTTGTATAATCCGGTATGTTATATTTATTTGCTAAAAGTATCGCTTCCTCTAAGTACTTTCTAATACTTCCTTCCGAGATTGTAAATATAATTCTCCCCCCGCATCTTGTGCAAACTCCAATAAGGGGCGGTCTCCTAAATTTTTCATTACACCCAGAACACCTAAATTGCTGATGAGAAAACTTTCTCAAATTCCCCCTTATATCTCTAATAAAATGCCTTTCAATAATCAATCTAGCAACATCAGGAGCATCGACTGCTCTTAATTTTTCGACTAATTCCATTTGTGCACCCACCTTCTCCCTCATGGTTGGTAATGTTTTATAGGAGGAATTAACAACACCTCTATTAAAATCTGTTATATTGTGCGTAAATCCCATCTCTGTAAATGGATTTTTATCTAACTTTAACATACTCTTAACTGTTTCTATTATAACATCTGAAGAATGCTTCCTATGCTCCGCCAACTCATATAATTCTATTGGATACCTAAAACATGTTTCAAAATCTAAAATTTGATCATCTACCTCCCCTGCTCTAATCCTCGCATTTAAAACAAGTGGTGCATCTTGAGTTCCTCCCCTGTGTGAAGGTAGAAATTTTCTAGAAAAATTTAAAAGAACATCCATTAATAACATAATAGACGCCTCGTCCCCATCACAATCTCTTCTGACCGCTGCATGCATAAACGGACTTGCAAGTAATCCCTGTAATTTGCAAAAACCGATAATTCTTCCAACCACACCCCCGCAATTATGCGGAGCCATAAAAACAACTAGCTGCCCGACTAAATCTTCCCTATTGTTTAGATTATAATACGCCGCAACACCATAAACCCTCTCTAATAATTCATCAACAAATTTACTGATATTTAAAAAAACATCATCTGCCCTCTCATCCTTCGTCTCTGGGCAACACGGAAGAACAATGTCATGCGGCATTAAAAGCAAAACCTGGTCCTTTTTTAACAACTCCTCTCCATAAACATCTTTATTGTACCCCAGTTCTCTCAATCTATCAACAGACACCCCTATTTCCTGTGGCTTAAAATGTGTCAATGGAATTTCTGTCGCATCATATCTTATAGTCCCATCTTTGTTTACACATAAATTATATTTTGCCCGTAAAACACCCTTCGAAACATCCTCAAAATCATGCCCCTCATTATTAGTACCCTTGATTCCTTTGATATTCTCTGAAAAACCATCCACTAAATTCATTTTTTTAAGAACATTAGAAAAAATATTCTTAACATCGACGCCTCTATTATAATAATTTAAACACCCTCCATGAACCACGCATTCTTTATGTATTTTAACCTCTCCACATTGTACGCAATAATACCTTCTTTTTGCCTCCACACCACAAGCATCACAACTACCAGAAATAACTTCTCTATTACACTTATCACAAAAAAATATAGGAAAACTAGATTTTACATATCCCTTAACAAATGCCTCCTTTATACTCCTTAACCTACCCCCTTCTTCCCCAACTGGGAATAAACAACTTGGGCTCCCGGTTAATTTTCTTAACTTCGCTTTTTCCGGCCTACCCATTCTAGACCCAATAAAATCACCCGCCTTATCTTTTATAGTATATTTTGATAAAGAATTTACAATTTCCAAAACCTCTTTATCAAAACTTTTGTTATCTTTTAAAAAAAACTCTGCAAACTTTTTAAAATCAGACCCCTTACTTAATCCTAAATTTAATAAAAACGCCTCTCCATTTTTAAAAACCACACTATTAGAAATTACCTCATGCTCTACCCCTAAAAGTTCCAACGCCCTCTTTCCATTTGAAAAATCATTACTAAAGGGAAGAGTTAACCCATTAGTCCATTGGGCATTTTTAAACCAATCAATCAAAAAAAGGAATTGCTCTTTATTTATTTGTGTCCAATAGAAAATATGGGAGGGATGTATTGGAACAAGATATTTTTCAGATAATTCAATTGCTTTTTCAAGAGAAATATCAAATTCATTAATTTGACACCCTCCTCCATTTTTTTCTAAATCTAACAACCACCACTCCTCAACATATCCTGCTCTCGGAAGCTCTGTATTTCTATTAATAACGTCACCTATTGAAAAAAGAATATCTCCAAAATATAAAATTTCATCAATATCTTTATATATATATTTTGCCTCATCTTCGTTGATAATCTTTCTTACGCTTCCGTTTTTTAGCCTTACAATCGGTCCGTCTAAAGAATCACAACAGCTAACAACACAACCTTTTATTGGTTTCTCTGTTTTCAATTGGACTCCGCTGGACAGAAAACCATCAGAAATCCACATTGTTGCGGGGTGTATCGCGGTGGCGGAAAACCCAGAAGCTCTTGATCTACCATATCTAAATCTAAAGCCGCCAGAACGACCCGGGTGACCAAATGTGGGCCTTCCCGCAACCAAATCCTTCATGTAAGTTGCAGCTGTATCTTCTGTTCCGCGTTCTCTTTTTTTATGTAAATCAATATATTTTGGAAGAAAATCCCAACCTGAAGATTGGAACCCTCTGTCTTTAAACCCCTTTAATAACCTCCACCCTTTTGCCGCCTTTTGCGCAAGCCCCTCTGAAAAACACAAACACATTCCTCCTCTGATAAAATTTGTCTTAACCCTGTCTAAGTCTTTATAATTTGAGACCTCCTTGTCTTCCGTTGGGTCTCCATCTATTTGTATAGGTATATTCCTAGCTAAAAATAAAACCTCCTCTTCTGTTGGTAAATATTGTAAGTTAGTAACCCTTTCATGATAATCATAGTTCTCTGTCAAATATCTTTTAACCTCATCCTCACTTGGATCATATTTTGCATAACCAAATAACTCCCTAAGATAATCTATTAACATCAGCACCACACACATTGCCGTAGTCCCCGCAGATCTTATTGGACCAGAAAAATACGCAACAAAATACTCTTTCCCTTCTTTTGTTTTTTCTAAGGACAATTCCGTATATCCTTCTATCGGCGAAGCAACCACTCCCAATGTATGATACGCAAATCCCACTCTAACCCCCGCATCTATTGCCTGTAATAAAGACTCGAACTTACAGAATTTTTCCCTAGCTATCTCTTCAGCTATTTTAAAACTGACCGCAATATCCAGTTGCCCGAACTCTTTTTCGAGCTCTAAAATTCTACTAGTAATTTTTATCCCCACACTATCTCCGATCTGCGGATATATGGTTGAAATCAGCCCCACTGATTTCTCTGCAAGAGACATAGCAATAGATATCTCAACCTTATTAACGGGGTCTATATTTTTCTTTCTAGCAACCTCTGCGATAGAATATTCCTCTTTAACTTTTTTTATTATGCCCTGAAAATACTCCTCATTTGCCGTCATTTTCATCCTCCTTAAAAAAATTTAATATTTTTACTTCTCTAGTTTTTAAATTTAAAACAGGAACTTTACACGGGTCTGGGTTTTTACCAACTTTTTCACCAAATGGAGTAATTGCCTGCCAGCAAGAACTTGTTATTAATTGTATATTATTATATTCTGAAACCTCTGGCTTATGCCAGTCACCCGTAACAATAATATCAGGAACAATGTCAATAACCATACAATCGCCCTTCTCTGTCGGGATATAATCACACTCTCCATGCACTGGAGCCAAGTGTCTGTTTTTTAAAAGCTCTTTTATAACCGTAGTTGGACTATTGTGCCCATGCTTTATTCTTATATCCGGTATTTGGTTAACAATCCCATGAAAACTAGCACCATGATATGTTAATATTTTAATTTTTCCCCCTATTTCTATAAGGCAGGGATTAGGGGTGGTTAAAACATTTTCCATTTCCAAAATACCCGGGGCCCAATTCCTACTTAATGAATGCTGTGGCTCCCCCACCCAAACCGCATCATGTTGGCCAGGAGAAATTATTATTTTCACGTCTTTTCTTATCATTTTTAAATATTCTTCTAGTTTTTTATATTGTTCCAAAACCCCCGGGATAACTAATAAACCCTCTTGTTCTGGAAAAACACCGACTCCATCTATATTGTCTCCAATCAAAAACAAGTACTTTATCCTTTTTGCAATACTCTTTTCTTCTTCGTTGCCATACTTGCCGTTAATCCATTGTATAAATCTCAAAAATGGCTTTTCTAAAAACATTTTAGATCCAATATGAATATCAGAACTAAATGCAATATACACATCCTCCTCTAAGCTTTCTTTTTTATCTAAAAAACAATCTGGAAAAACAACATCGTTTGCAAATAAAATTTCTCTATTCCCAGAAACATTAAAACAAACAACCTCATCTGGTAGAATGTTTTTACATTTATTATATAATTCCTTTTTATTAATATTAACCAATATCTTGGTTTTACCAGTTATATCTTCTACATCAAAAATTATATTTTTATTTTTAGTTACTTTTTTATCATAAATCATGACTATAATATTTTGACTTTCGCCGCTAGACCCAATTCTTCTGATAGACTTTAAATCATTAATATCTTTTTGCTCTATAATCTCTTTAATTTGATTGTATCTGTTCTTAAAATGATTAACAAAATCCTCTACTTTTATTTTTTTAGAGCCAAAACCGATAGAAGATATTATTTTTATATCCTCTTGAAAACCATCCTTTTTAGTAAAATCTTTTAGAGAAAAATTTAATGAATCAAAAAATGACTTGAGGTGTTCTTTTTCTTCATCGTCCTGAAAAACACCTTTAAGGGTTTCGTTATTCTCTAGGATAATATTTCTTGTAATAACCCTTTCTTTTACTTTTATTTCAGAAAGTTTATTTATTAATTTAAAAGAAAAGGATTCTTTAAATAATATTAATAATTCTAATATTTCCTTATCGATAAGGAAACCCTTTTCTATACACAACTTTAATATTTGTTTTTTAACTTCCATATCACTCTCAACACCTGTTGGTAAACAGTTTAATTTGATCAAGTGAAAAGTTAGATCCCTAACGATTCAACTAAAATAGCCTCAACCTTATCTAAAAGATTTGAAGGAATAGATAATTTTACCTCTCTTGTTCTTCCGTGCCTACCTTTGGAAATAACCTTGGCATTAATTAACCCTAACATATCAATCTCTCCTATAATGTCTGATATTCTCCTTTGTGTTAATATTTCTATTTTAACGCTATTACATACGTTTTGATAATAATTAAAAATATCTCCTGTAAAAAAATTATTGATTTCCCCTTTTTGTTTTTTATTTAATTGCAAAATAGAATAGAGGACTGCTTGAAACTGTGCTGGTTCAGTTTCGACAATATCTAATATTTTATCTTTTTCGATTTTTTGATTTGCTTGATCAATATATTCTTCTGTTATTCTACTTTTTCCATCCCTTTCTGCTAATTCGCCCGCAATCCTTAATAAATCAAGGGCTCTTCTAGCATCTCCATGTTCCCTTGCAGCAAACCCGGCGCATTTATTTATGACCGCCTCATCCACTGCATTCTCTTTAAATGCCTGCTTACATCTTTCATTTAGAATATCTTTTAATTGTACTGCGTTATATGGTGGAAAAACAATTTCTTCTTCCCCAAGAGAACTTTTAACTCTCGGGTCTATATTTTCTAAAAAAGTAACATCGTTTGAAATTCCTATAAGTGAAATTTGTGCCTTACTTAATTCTGAATTTAGCCTTGTTAGTGTATATAAGAAGTTATCATCTATTTTTTTAATAGCTTGATCTATTTCATCAAAAATAATAATTACTATTTGTTTTTTACTATCAATTAATTCAACAAATTTAGAATAAACTTGTCCTGTTGGTAACCCTGTTTCTGCTACTTTTCCCCCCAATAAATCAATTAAGGCCGCAAGTATTCTATATTCTGTATCTGCAACTTTCTTTAATTTACAATTTAAATATTCAATTCTAATATCTACTCCTATTTCTTTTGATCTTTTTATTAATTCATCTCTTACATATTGAACAGATAATGTTTTTCCAGTACCTGTTTTGCCATAAACAAACAAATTACTAGTTTTTTCTCCCCTTAATATTGGGGCTAATATAGATGCCACTTGTTCTATTTGCTTATCTCTATGAGGTATTGATTGTGGTGTATAATTGGTTTGTAAAACACTTTTGTCTTTAAATAAAGAGCTTTTCATTGCAGAATCGAAAATATGACCTATTTGAACACCCATTTTTCTTTATTAATATATAAAAACAATACTATTTAAATATTCATATACTGGAAGTTATAGTTACTATATCCTCTACTTCTTATGGAAAAAAAATTTTATAAATTTGCCTATTTTTTGTTTCTTTCTGTAATGATATTATTTTTTTAAAATTTATATAATATATCTCAAAACCCCCTCACCCCTTCGTTTCTTGTGTATAATTATAGACGATAATGATAAAAAATAGATATATAATATATAATATAGTATATTATAATATATATATTAATATATATATATATTTATAAATACATAAATAACATTATTAAAAATATTTCTTTATTTATAAAGATATCTCCATAAGAAATAAGAGGGTGGGGGTGTATAAAAATAAGTAAGATTTATTGGTCAGATAAAGTGAAATAAAATCCGAATTTTCATAATTATACATTGTTTTTTAGAATAAATAGTATATAAACAACTATACAAAGATTTATAAATAAATTTTATATAAAGTTATCATGGACAAAAGACCTTTTAAAAGCCTATTAGGAAAACAGGTAGTAACCAAGGAAGGAAAAAAACTAGGTATAGCAAAAGACCTAACATTTGAAACAAAAACAGGTGAACTAATTCATTTGGTTTTAAAAGATCTTTCTGCTTATACATCAAACCTTTCTCTTGAAAGAACAAAAGATAAAGAGGCTTTGGTGCCATTTAATTCAGTTATAGCTATTGGTGATTTTATAGTTGTCTCAGAAGAAGATTTAGTTTAAAATTTTTAAAAACAAAATGTTAAAAGATATAAAATTGGTAGGATTTAGGTATTCAAAAATAGGAGTAGAAAGAGTCGAAGACCCAGAAGGAGAATTAAAAATAACTCCAAATATAAACATCAAATCAATAGAGGAACATAGGTCAAAAACCACAAAGCAAGATGTTCTCCAGATAGACTTTCAATTTAAAATAGATTATTCCTCATTAGGCAAGGTGGAATTAGAGGGCAAACTATACCTATCTGTAGACAAAAAAATACTTAAAGATACAATTGATGAATGGAAGTCTAAAAAATTAGGTAAAGATATAAATTTAATTATTTTAAATATAATTATGCAAAAAGCTTCTATTAAGGCATTAGAATTAGAAGAAGAGATGAATCTACCCCCGCATATTCAACTACCCCGACTCCAACTAGACAAAAAAGAATAAATATTTCTAATAAGCACTTTTATAAATTCCTTATTAATCCTCTTTATGTGCCCAGATGACACAATGGTACTGTGCCGGTCTCGAAAACCGGTTTCCGTAAGGATTTCCCAGTTCGATTCTGGGTCTGGGCGTAACGTTTTTTAACACTTAATATCATTTAATCCAAGTTGCGTACAAAAGGTATGAAGTATACATTAAAACAGATAATCTTACATATTTTTAATCAACCGAAGGCATAAAAGTGCATAAACTGAGCCATGGTTATGGCCTTATATGTATATTTAATGAATTTAGCATAATGGGAAATACAAGAGAGGATTAATTAAAGACAAAGGAGGATGTTTTAATTATAGATATATGCCCAAGAATAATAAATATTTTTAATTTAGGATCCAAATAAAGCAAATACCCTTAATTTGTTTTTTAAAAAGGGCGGGTATTTTTTAGAATTAGAAGAGTGTAGGGATTTCCAAACATATTTAAACTCAAAACCGAATAAATAACAATGCCAAGAATTTCTAATGAAAAAATAGAGAAAATTCAAGAGCAGGCACTTTTTTTCCTTTTTAACATATTTCCAAAACAAGTTTTTACATCAGATATAGCAAAAGAATTAGCAAGGGACGAGGAATTTATAAAAACACTCCTCCACGAACTAGAAAAAAAAGGGCTTACTATTAAAATAGACAAAAATCCAGACGGAATAAAGTATGAAAGGCGTGCAAGATGGAGGATATCCAACAGTGCCTATGAGATATATAACCAACACCAAAACAAGCAGAAGGATATCCAGCAAAAAATAGAGAGACTCTTGTAAAACATACTAATTCTAAAATATATCTTACAGAACGAATAATATTAAAAAGAGAGGGATTTTGGATATTCTAATGGATCCCATAAAAGAAGCGTTTCAAAAAATAAAAGAAGAGATGCAAGCGTTGAGAGAAGAGATTGAGAGATTAATGATAAAAGTTGACGAATTTGAAAATATCCAACATCCAGCAACTCCAACACATAAGCCGGCAGATCCATTAGTTAAAACAGACATACAGACACATAACCCAACACTTCCACAGGAAATAAGGGGGTTAAGATACGATTTAAATAATATCTCCACAGGAAATAAGGGGGTCCCAACAGACATATCAACAAACAGACAAGCAGATAGACAAACAGACATTTTGGGCGGATTTAACAAAGGTATGGAGGAGAATAGAAGTATAGAGAATATACAAGAGACTCTAAATACTCTCGATAATTTAAAGAAAGAAATACGCCTCAAGTTCAAGAGACTTACTCCCCAAGAAATGCTCGTTTTCAGCACGATCTATACCCTAGAAACAAAAGGGATAGAAGAAATAACTTATAAAACAATTGCCTCTAACTTGGGGTTAAGCGAATCCTCTATTAGAGACTACGTGATCAAACTTTCCGTAAAAGGAATACCAATAACCAAACAGCGCTTAAACAACAAGCAAATTGCCCTTAAAATAGATCACAGTCTCCAAAAAATTGCCTCATTATCAACAATAATAAAGCTAAGGGGATTATAGATCTTCGGTTAAGCGACTAACTATAGTATTCTAATTAACACAACCCTAAATCATTCCTTTATTTAGGTCTGTCGTCGATATATTTTTATACCCCTCTTTTTAAGAGGTAATATTTATATCAATATACTCACTTTTTCACATTAAATTACATTTTTTAATGTTAAATATATTATCTCACTTTTATACCATTTCCCTAAAATGGCGAGATGATCTCACTTTTTCACCTCAAGCCTATTAATTTCTAGGTTTTTTTTGTGATTTAACTCTCACTTTTGCATTTTTGAGTATAATTTGTCTCATTTCCTCAGGTATAAACACCCTTTTCTTCCCATTAGCCTCTCTAGACTCCTCTATAAGGCCTCCGCTCTTCTGCTTTATAGTATTTATTTGCCCACGAATAGTGCTTTTATCCTTTCCTAAGACAACAGCAAGGTCTTCGTAACTAAGTTTTGTTTCACTATTTACTAATGCCCAAACAATAGCCCTTTCCATTAATGTTAAATTATCCAAAAGACTTGATTGAACAGCCGTTTGCACACCGTTTTGGACAATGGAAATGCCGTGTTGTTTTACAGCGGTTGTTTGTTGTTGTTTGGAAATCTTGGATCCAAACAGTGAGACAAAGTCTTTTATGTCATCAATTTCATTTTGTATTGTAAAGATTTGCTTTTTTATCTCATCTAGATCACCCCTATATCCCCGATGAGTATCGTCGAAATGGCTTATCCACTGACCAACCTTGTTAAAATCATCCTTCACAGAATCAAAAGACTTCTTTATTTCTTCCTGTAGTCTGCCGGTATCGTCCCTTCTTTTAAAAAATCCAAACATGTTATAGTTGTTTAAACAGCCACCTTTATAAATCTTTCCATAATTCTCAAAAGAATAGCAAAAAGAGCCGATTTCAACGCAATAAGTAGAGGCGTTTATTATCTAAACACAACGCGAATACGTCGATGAGAATCTAAAAAGCAGTTGTAATCCAAACAATGGGCAAACACCCATGTAAACAATACTTATCTCATAAACAACCACCCAAAATAGTCCAAATTGTACTGTTTTTAATCGTTTTTTACAATCAGTTGTTTATGTCCGTGTGTTTGTTTTGCAAACAGCTGGACTATTATGCCGCTAAACAGTTGTTTGCGAGACTTGCCTTTAGGCAAGTCGAGCTTTTATTTGTAGACGATAAATGTATTAAACAACCAATTAAACAGCAGAGAGATGGGTTTTTTATTAATTTAAACATAATAAAAGTTTTCGGCAAACATTTATAAACATTAATTTATTAATATAAGTATGAGGTGGAAAAATAGGCTATTGGTTCCCGTTTTTATAGCGCTGATTTATTTAATTGCCGCCTTCTTTATGCAAATAGTACCATGCCAGGTTTCTCCGAACCTACCAAATCCAACCTATTCATGGGAATTCTGTTCCTTAAATCCAGACCAGGTTTCTCCATTCGGAATCCGAAACACATATTGGGGGTTATCAAGCAAGATGGCCGACGCCTGCTTTATATCATTAGGGGTGGTGTTCTTTATAGTCTTCATTGTTATATTAATGGTTCCAAGAACAAAAATACACACGAAAAGGGAGGAAACAAAATAATGGCAAAAAAAGAACAAAACAAGTTTAACTTTTCAGCATTTATTGCATGGATAGTTGGGATACTGGTTTCATTAGCAGTAGGATCTGCTATGATTCAAGGGGTCTTAGCGGTTCCACTAATACCACAGCTAATCACAGCAATAGCTGGATGGATAGTAGTAATAGGAGCAATTATATCAATAATAGCTGCCCTTTTTGGCAGATAAATACACGTTGATTTACACTGGCTGTAAAACAGCCATTTTTCTTTTTTTTAATTAAATTTATATAGATAGCGGATTTTTAAAACACATAGATTTTGACAAAGGAGGAAACCAATGGCAGCAACACCACCAGACGCACAAAAAAGACGGCTTGACTACAACGTAGACAGAAGAATTTATGACGAATTTATGAAAACATGCAGTAATAAGGGATTTGCCCCGCAAGTCGTTTTGGAAAAGTTTATGGTTAAATTTAATCAAACGAAACAAATTTAACGACACCCTATAAGATTCTATTTTTTATTTTTTTAATCTAGATTTTAGACAGTATTCACTTTGGTGACCTTAGTATATAAAACCGCGGTAAATAAAAAACTTTAGTAGCCACTAAACCCCAGACTATTATATTAAACAATATAAACACTTAAAAAGTAAGCATTTGTAAATTTTTAATGAAAGACGCAGAAGCACGAGATATTATTCCGGGTAAGATATATAGGGATGTGGGCGCCATTGTTCTCAATTTTGATCCTACGCGTTCTAACCCTTATCTAATGAGACAATTAGAATAGGGTCTCTTTGTAGCGCAAGACGGGTTCGAGAGATATCGAAGAGTTTGGTCACAGCAAGAAGTTCTTGAGATGTATAGTGGGAAGAATGTTCCGCCTAAAGGAATACTACGTGCAGGAGATCTTTACCAATGTAGCGAATCAGATATTTTATGTTTGCAGGAAAAATTGGAAAGGGTAAGGCATGGGGTAATGGAGAGGACTCCTTATTTATTATCCCTATTAGAAAGTTTTTGTTTCAGGCAATCTTTACAAGATGCTTCAAGGACTGTTAGTGGATGGCCTGAGTGGAGAAGAAGTGTCCTAGGGTCACTAAGCCAACCTAAGTGCACAATTGAAGAAAGATAATCAAAATTTTGAAAGAATGTGAAACCTAGTTGCCTATCTGTAATCTTTGAGTTATCATATACCCAACCAAAATTAAGCCAGTTAGGATATAGCTAGTGTCCTTTCTTACGAATCCTATAAAACTATTCAGAGACAAAAATCTAATGGAGCTCAATAGCGCCGAATTCCTGTTCCTTGCCATGATATATACATGCAAAAATGCTATTTAAAGCTTTCTTTCACCAAGCTAACTTAGTGTATACAATGATTTTAATCTACCCCAACTTCCGAAGATACCATTGCAAGACCGCGGTATTTTAAAGTGGAAGTTTAGAGAATACGCCACCAAAGCAATTTTAATTGAAATTAGCCCTATTTCTGTGGGTTTCTCATAAAAAGCAAATTCTCTCTATAAACATTCACCTAATGTGGATTAGATGCATACATTTAAAAACTTCATATTTATCATTATTTTAACATGCAAAAAGAAGACGTCGAAAAATATATTCTGAAAACAACCACCAAGTTGAAACTAAGGGGCCTTAGTGAACGAACTATAGAATCTTATGCCTTTTTTCTTAAACCCTTTTTGGAAGATATAGAAAATCCAGAAACCATAACAATCGACCAAATAGAATCTTTTTCGGCAAACCTTATAGACAAATATAGTAAAAAGTCCAGATCTCTAGCAATTTCAAGTCTTCGGTTCTTTTTCAGAAGAGTAATTGATCGGCCAGAGATTTTTGTTAAACTAGAGGTTCCAAAGAAAGAAAAAAAGCTGCCCACCGTACTTTCAACAGAGGAGGTTAAAAATTTGATCAATACAGCGGTTTTTAAGAAAACTGAGCTAATAATTAAGATGCTCTACTCCTCCGGACTCAGAGTTTCAGAACTCGCCAACCTAAAAGTGAGAGATTTAGATTTTCAACAAAACATTGGATGGGTAAGAAGCGGTAAAGGTGATAAAGACAGGCTGTTTCAAATCTCCGAATCATTAAGTAAGCAGCTACAAAGGTATCTTAGTAAAAACCCGGAAAATCAATATTTATTTGCGAAAGATAAACCAATGTCCAAAAGAAATATTCAATCTTTAGTAGAACGAACCGCAAAGAGAGCAGGAATAAATAAAAGAGTTTCGCCCCACACCCTACGACACTCCTTTGCAACGCATCTTCTTGAAAACGGAGCTAATTTATTAGTAATTCAACAATTATTGGGTCATGAAAATTTAGAAACCACCAAAATTTATACACACATCAGCCAAGACCAATTAAGAGGAGTGAAAAATCCACTAGACATGTTAAAGCGTTAAACCTGGTTTATAATTTTCTATCTGTTTTAATTGCAATCCATGTTCCAACCATAGCACCTATTAAATTAAAGACCAAATCTAGTGCATTGTTGAAATAATTACCAACCCCAGTAGAATGCAAGAACACAACAGTACTAAGCTCTATAACTTCATTTATCCCGCCCACACCCTCGCCGACCAATACAGCTATAAGAAATAGAGCCCACTTGTTTACTTTATTTTTCAAGTAGGGGGTTACTATAGAATAAATAAAGAATGCAAAGACAAGATAACAAAAAAAATGCATAAATTGATCATATCTAAAAATATAGAGAGGGTCCCCAACAAGATCTATTAAGATACTATCATATAGTTTAACAGATTCTATCCTGACACTTCCGCCCAAAAAATGTAAAAGTAGCCAAACAGAGAAGCCCCACTTGGCAATCTGCGAGAAATAAAACTTTTTGTCCATTTTTATTAAAACATAAATTAAAATACCAATTGTAAAAGTATAGGAAAGGAACTCATAATTGCCATTGAATAAGAATACTATAGTGAAAATAAGCAATACTAAACAAGAAAAATACAATCCGCTAAGTCTTTTAATATTATTTTTCATTTCTTTAAATCCCACCACGGTTCGTAAAATACATAAAAAGTATTACCCCTAAGAGTATCAAGATTCCTAGGAAAATTATAATTCCAAGAAAGAATTCTAAAGAGTCTGTTTGCTCCCTTAGTAGCATAATCTCATCCCTGTTTGCCTTTCCAACACCAATTAAGTCATCATCCCACTCTTTTCTTTTCACATATCCCAAAATAGAGAAAACACCACCGATTAAAACCAAAAACCAAAGCTTAAACAGCAGCCCTAAGAGTGTCCAGCCAACACCAATAATAAACATAACATAATAATCTATCCATCTTTTTTTGTATTTTTTATTTAAAATTGCAAACACCAATGCAAGCACAATAGCGACAATAAAGATTATTAATAACAACAGTGTTTTTTGTATCATAGTTATACCACATAATGGAAATTTATAAACCTTGTTTATTAGGAACACATATAGTGTAACCTATACTTTCTGAGAGGGATTTATTTAAATAGGCATAAAAGTAAATATCACAATGCACTATTCACAAAGAAGTAGTCGGCTTTTTGTTGCCATAGACCAATCAAACCACGGGAGAGATGAAGAGATATTTGTTGCAGCGCTGTCATATGTTCCAGAGTTTGCAGCATATACCAAATTTACCGCTAACCAAAGAGAGAGGCGAATAATGGCTTCTGAAATAAAAATATGCCCACACCTAGATTATTTTTTCTGCGTTGTTAATAGAGAGCACTATGATCTTTTTGGGAATCACAATATTCCGAAGGAAGTGTCGATGGCTTTCTTCGGTTCATTTCTCACGAGAGGTCTTGAGATAGATGCGTCAGATATTTATATAGACGGAGAGCTTTCGGCTCACCAAAGAGAAGACGCAAAAGAGGCTGTTAGGGGAGTATTAAATAAAGGGAGAGGGAATAATGATAAAATTCCCTATCCAGCAGTCTCAGTGCATGCATCTCCAAAAAATAGAAAAAGAGATAATACAATAAAGGCAAATAAACTGTTGTTATTCGCAGACCTTCAAGCCAATAGATTATTTAATGCGTCAAGATATTCCACAACAGATAAGCATGGGAGATATGCTTGCAAAAGAGTTGTTTTCCCATTCCATAAATAAATTTAAAATAAAAACAATGAGTGTTGAAGAAAAAAAAGAGTCATGCCTATACGTAGGAGCAGATGATTCTAATAACCACGATAAGAATAGGGCAAAGATTGTGTGTGCAACATTTTCTATTTTGCCAGAAGATTCAGGAGATTTTTTATCCATAAGAATACCAAAAATAGAAGATTTTGATAAGTGGCTTAAGGGTAGTAAGCACAGGGAGTATAGGTTTGGATTATTGACAGACCCAGAATTTATGAAAATGCAGCCAATACTTCCGTTTTGCTTGCCAAGATTAATTCTCGACTACGTTCCAAACATGGGTTATTTTCCAAAACAAATTTTTATTGGCATAGATGGTCCCCTTCCAAGAAGACAAGGCGAATATTTACAGAAGTATTTAGGGAATTATTTTAGAGAAGGCGTTTCTGTAGTCGGATTTGTGAAAAGAAAGGCCGAAAAGGCAAGAACGCCCAAAAGAGAAAGAGACGAAATGCCTCCCCTAATAGGAATGGCCCACATAAAAGCAAAGCACATATATAACAATCTTAGTGATTATGTCGAAAGCGCTCGTTTGGTAGAGTTAGGAGCCGAAAGGTTAAAAAACATATATAGAGACGTAATGAGATGACCTGCGATAAATGTGATTACAAAGATAAAAATGAGACTGAAAAATTTGATGTAAAATTATGTAGAATTTGTTTGATGTTTGCACCGGAGGCAGAAGAAGATTTTAGAAAGTATATTTCTGAGAAAATAGATTGGAAATCACTTGAAACTTTTAGAAAATATGGGCAGTCTACGGGAAGTAGACAGAGGCACGGAATGAACGAGAAGGCCAAACAGGGCGGGATTATGACCAGAGTTGCTCTCGGATATTCGTTGGTGAATAAAGAACTAATTCCAAACGAGTTTGCATCCAAAGTTCATTCTATGTTTAAAACGTTTCTGGAGCAAAATTATTCCTTAAACAGTATGTCTAAACACTATGGATTGTCAGTAAACGGGCTGAAGAAGATTCTAAAAAACAGAACCTATCTCGGTGAAGTTAAGTTTGGTGGAAATCTATACAAATCAAATCATAAACCAATAATAAATCCAGAAATATTTTACGCTGTTCAAAGAAAACTGGCGGAGATTTGTAAAAAGAAGATTAAAGAGTGAATTATTTTTCACCATGCCCATTTACAATTAATTCATAACTTCTTATGCCTGGGCTTTTTCCGACAATTTGCTGTAGGGTTCTTATTGGAATTTCCCCGATAATCGTCATTACTTTTTCTTTTGCATGAAGCCTAACCTGAGATGGAAGCTTTTTTGCTACAAAATACCCCACAATATCATGCTTTAGACGATATTCTGTTGCGGGGTTGTTACAATCAAAATGAAGATTATATGTAGTCAGACCAGCCATCTGATTTTCTGCACTACGCAAAGCGCAAAGCTCCCTTCTGGCTAAAAAATCAAAGAATTGTCTCTGTTTAAAGTCTGGACGTAAATAAGGGACTAAATCTCTCGCATCGCCAACTGCGCCAGCCTCTCTAAACCCCTCAATAGCTCCAATAATATAACTTTCAAATTCAGGCACCTGCTTGTTTGGAACACAAATAGGAAGCAGTCCTTCTGCATTCAATCTGCCATTCATTACTATGTTCGCAGTTCTTTTATTTCCGTTAAAAAATGGTTGTATTCTTATTAGGTGGAAATATTCGAACAACGCTCTTTCGAGAGGTGTAAGTTTTTCATTCTTAGAAACCTCCAGCATCCTGTCTAGATGAGTCATAATTCTTGTCCTATCTGCGGGCGGTACATACCCACCCCTAAACTGTCTTATCTGGGTTCTAAGCTCTGCATATTCTTGATTTCGTGCCCTCATGCTTGGCTCTACTCTTCCAGCTATATCTGTGAGATATAACAAATCCCAGTTTGTTTGAAAATTTTCCATTCCAAATTTCCAAGCCTTTTTAAAATCAGATAAAACTTGAACACCCCTTTCCTCATTGTCTTTATCTTGTAAAGCAGTATTTTCCATGCATTGCTGTTCCATGTTTTTAAAAACCTCTTGAGTAAACTGGGGTATCTTAGAGGTATCTAGCCTTGCCCTTGCTCTTTCTATTTCATTAAGGAGCTCTTTTTTTAATATAGCCATAAGAACATATTCTCATGAGATTATTTAAACCTTTCGATTTTGTCACCACTACATAATAACACAAACAAAGGCCATGGGTCATATAAATGTAGAATAAAAATCCCAAAAATAATACGCAAAATCCAATTATCTATACGAGGTTTGTCTCTTAGCTCTAGCCTTAGAATCTCCAGGTTTGTAAGCTTCCTTTCTTCTTGTATCGGCAACAAGCATATTTCTGTCGTATGCAATAAATGCAGCCCTTACTTTTTCATCTTTTGTAAACTCAACAATTGCCCTAGCTATTGCCAGTCTAGTAGCTTCAATTCTCGAAGACATTCCACCACCAGTTACTCTTACAGAAATATCAAAACCCAACTTTCCTAAAACCTGTTCAGCAAGAATTAATGGTTCTTTCATTTCAAGCTGTTGTAACATTGGAAAAGATTCAATTGTTTTTTTATTTACTGTTACTTTTCCAGTTCCTTCTTTTATAGAAGCTTTTGCAATTGCAGTTTTTCTTTTCCCAGATGTGATTATCATATTTCTTTAGCGGCGTCTTTCAACACGACATATTTAATTGGTTTTACAGTTGCAAGTTTTTTTACATTCTTTAATTCTTCTGCTTTTAATGGACCATTCCCAACATAGCATCTCAATCTAGCATAAGCTTCTCTTCCTTTAGTTATATTCCAAGGCAACATTCCTCTTATCATCCTCTTCATTAGCAAATCAGGATTTCTAGAAACCCTAGGGCCTTTTAATCCAATACCACCCAAATCCTTCCACCAATGTAAATCAGCTATAATTTTAAGCCTATCACCAGAAATGATACACTTATCAGCATTAATTATTACAGCCTCATGACCCTTTAGTAATTCTTTACAAACAGTACTTCCTACTCTTCCCAATATAGCGTTTTCAGCATCATAATATAGTTTCATTCTAATATTTTTACCCCCTTTAATTCCTTATTTGATTTTAACTCATCAATTAGATATATAAACTCTGCCTTAGCTTCTTTTATTTTTTCTATAGCTTTTTCAGAAGCATTCCAAGAAACAATTTTAGCCTTTTTCGTTAAGACGCCAGAAGATAATATTTTACCAGGGACGAAAATCTTTTCGCCATCCTTCAAAAGCTTGTCTAATTGTGTTAAATTCATAACTGGTTGACTTTTTCTTGGCATTGCTAATTGTTTTGCAATAGCCGGATTTGTCTTCTTAAGCTGAACGATAGCATTGACTAAAATCAAATTAGTCTTCTGTCTCATTCTGTTTTCAATTTTTGTTTTGCTTATTTCTGTTTCCATTTGTATCAAATCCGCGAGAAATCTAAATATTAGATTCCTACTAAATCGCGTTAGCTCGCAGGATAAAAATTACTACTAAACTGCTTTTATAAAGCTTTTGATTTATC